>NZ_SSOK01000053.1:0-314845 GCF_029871195.1 Pseudomonas sp. BN415 | reverse complement strand
GGCAAGCTCCAGTGGCTGGAGGAGCGCAAGGCCAATATCCCGCCGCCCAAGCCCAGCGAAGCGCTGATTACCCAACTGGCCAAGGAAAAGCACCTCGACCCCGCCACCGGCCGCCCAACTCCCGAGTCCCCCAACTTCGTCCACCTTCCTCACTACCCGTAGGATCTGGCCCGATGGTAAATCTCCCGCAACAGCTAACGCAGACAGAGCGATTTCATTCGCTCAAGAAATTGGCTATCACCGTCATTCCCCGTCTTCGCCCACCATCGCGTTCTCTTCCTTGGTCTTGGCCAGGCTGTGATGGAGGAAGGCCTGGGCGATGACGGCGCGGAGCTGGTCGTCGTCCCAGGGTTTGGTGAGGAACTTGTAGATGGCGCCCTGATTGATGGCGTCGGTGACGGACTTCAGGTCGGTGTAGCCGGAGAGCACGATACGAATGGTGTCCGGGTAGAGGTCCTTTACCCGGCTGAGGAACTCGGTGCCATTCATTTCCGGCATGCGCTGGTCGGAGAGGATTACCTGGATGTCGTGCTTGGCCAGGTGCGCGAAGGCGTCCTGGGCGCGCGTAGCGGTGAAGATCTGATAGCCGTCCCGGCGCAGCACGCGAGTCAGGGCGCGGAGGATGTTTTCCTCGTCGTCGAGCAGCAGCAGGGTCTGGGTATTGCTGGCACCAGAGCGGGTCTCCAGGTAGGCGGCCGGGCTCTTGTGGTGTTCGTGGAGGAACTGGTCGAGCTGTTCGAAGGGCATCGGCCGGGCGAAGTAGTAACCCTGGAACTCGTCGCAGTGGCTCTTTTTCAGGAAGGCGAACTGGGACTCGCTCTCCACTCCCTCGGCGATCACCCGCAAGCGCAGGTGGTGGGCCATTGAGATGATGCCCTGGGTGATGGCCGCGTCATGCCGGTCGCTGATGATTTCCTGGACGAAGGCGCGGTCGATCTTCACCTTGTCGATGGGCAGGCGCTTGAGGTAGTTGAGGCTGGAGAAGCCAGTGCCGAAGTCGTCGATGGACAGCCGCACGCCCAAGGCCTTGAGCGCTTGCAGGGTGGCGATGGCGCGCTCGGCGTTATCCAGCAGCACGGTCTCGGTGATTTCCAGTTCCAGCAGTTCGGCGGGCAGGCGGGTCTCTTCCAGTACACGCCGCACGCTGTCGACGAAGATGTTGCGCTGGAAGTGCACCGCCGAGATGTTCACCGCCACGACAGCGCCGGTCATGCCGCGATCGAGCAGCTCGCGGCAATCGCGGCAGGCGGTGGCGAGCACCCATTCGCTCAGGGGGATGATCTGTCCGGTGTCTTCGGCCACGGGCACGAACTGCGCCGGGGAGATGAAGCCGAGCAGTGGGTGCTGCCAGCGCAGCAGGGCCTCGAAACCGGTGACGCGGCCGTTGCGGCCGTCGATCTGCGGCTGGTAGTAGAGCATGAAGGCGTTGGCTTCCAGCGCCTTCTGCAACTCGTTGCGCAGGGTCACCCGCTCGCTGACCTTCTGCTCCAGGTCGGTGGTGTACCACTGGTAGCAGTTGCGTCCCTGCTGCTTGGCCTTGTACATGGCCAGGTCCGCCTGCTGGATCAGTTGCATGGGTTGTTGCATGCCTTTCTCGCTCATGGCGATACCCAGGCTGGCGGTGATGTGCAGTTCGCTACCGGCGATGGGGTAGGGGCGGGCGATGCAGTCGATGACCCGCTCAGCCACCTGCAACACGTCTTCTTCGCGGGCCAGGTCCGGCAGGATCAGGATGAACTCGTCACCCCCCAGGCGTGCCACGGTGTCGCCGGGGCGGACCTGCTGGGTCAGGCGTCGCGCTACTTCCACCAGTATCTGGTCGCCGATGCCATGTCCCATGGAGTCGTTGATCGGCTTGAAACCGTCGAGGTCGATGAACATCACCGCCAGCTTGCGCTGGTAGCGCTGGCTGATCTGGCAGCCCTGGCGCAGTCGGTCCTCCAGCAGCGAGCGGTTGGGCAGGCCGGTGAGCACATCATGGCTGGCGTTGTAGGCCAGTTCGGACTCCACCCGTTTCTGCTCGGAAATGTCGTTCTGTACCCCGATGAAGTGGGTGATTTCACCCTGTTCGTTTGGCACCGGGGCGATGTAGAGGTCGTTCCAGAAGGGCGTGCCGTCCTTGCGGAAGTTGCGCAGCACGACGTGGACCTCGCGTTTCTCCGTCAGTGCATGGCGAATTTCGGCGATGCCCGGCTGCTCGCGGTCGGCGCCCTGCAGGAAGCGGCAGTTGCGCCCCATGGCTTCATGCGCGCTGTAGCCGGTGATGCGTTCGAAGGCCGGGTTGACGTAGACCACCGGCAGGTTCTCGTCGGTTGCATCGCAGATCATGGCGCCGTTGTAACTGGCCTCGATGCTGCGCTGGAGGATGCGCAGCTGCTTTTCGGATTCCTTTGCCCGGCTGACGTCGCGGAAGGCGATGACCCAGCCGCCGAGGGATTGCGCGTGCAGCAGCGGCGCGCAGTCGTAGGCGATATGGCGTTCGCCGCCCAGGCTGACTTCGCCGTGGCGGCCGCCGGTCGCCGGGGCGCTGTAGAGGTCCAGCGGCAGGTGTTTGGCCAGGGCCTGGCCAAGGAGGTCGTCGGCGCGCTGCCCAAGCAGTTCGGCGCCCGCAGGGTTGACGAAGTTCAGCCGTCCTAGGCGATCCACCGCCAGCAGGCCCTCGCCAACGCTGTTGGTGATGGCCGAAGTGAAGTCCAGTTGTTCCTGCAGGCGCTGTTCGCCGGAGAGTACCTGCTGCACCAGGCGGATGTTCTCCAGCGCGGCCACGGCCATCTGGGCGAATTGCTGGGCGATGGCCAGGTCGTCCTGGTTGAAGTCGCCGTCGAACTTGTCGGAGAGCTGCATCAGGCCGAGGTGATGTCCGCCATGATCGATCAGCGGCACGGCCAGCCAGCCGCGCAACGGGAGCTGGCCGTTTTCAGGGTCACCCCTGGCATCCAGCTCGGCGCGGGTCAGCAGGATCGGCTGGTTGCCAGCACAGACTCTCCCATAGAGGGCCAGGCCCTCTGCCGGTAGCTGAGGGTCTTGCCAGGCCTGGTACTTGGCGGACAGGGAAAAGGTGCTCAGGCCCTGTCCATCGCTCAGGTCGAGCAGTGACTGGTGGGCGCCGACCAGCAGGCGCAGTTGTTCGCACATGAAGTCCAGCAGGGCGCGCGTATCGAGGATGCCGCCGATGCGCAGGGCGGTCTCGCTCAGGCCTCGGAGCAGCAAGGCCTTGCGCTCCGACTGGGTCAGGGTGACTTGCAGGGCGCGGGTCATGCGGTTGCGTTCGCCAATGTCCTTGGCGATACCGAATACGCCGACTATTCGGCCCTCTATGACGATAGGCAGGAGGGTGACGTCCAGTTCCAGTACATCACCGGCTCGGTTGTGGCAGTGGACTTCGTAGCGTTGTGCCCTGCCGTCGAGCGTGCTGCGAAAGTGCTGGCGGGCGTAGTCGATGTCGGTTTCGAGCACCAGGCTGGAGAAGAGCTGGCCGAGCAGCTCCGATTCGCTGTAGTCGATCAGCTCGCAGCCGGCCTGATTGAGGCTGAGGAAGCGCCCTTCGCGATCGAGGGAGAACACCGGGTCGGGGTTGAAGATGAACAGCGAGCGGTAGCGCTGCTCGCTCTCCAGCAGGCGGAGGCGGTCGTTCTGGCGTTCGATGGCGATGGCTGCCAATTGTCCGGCGGTGCCGATCAGTTGCAGGGACTCATCGTCCGGGGCGCACGGCTGGTGCAGGTAGACGGCGAAGGTGCCGAGCACATCGCCGTGGTGGGCGATCAGCGGGATCGCCCAGCAGGCGCGCAAGCCGTGACGCAGGGCTTGTTCACGGTGCTCGTGCCAGAGCGGGTCTTCACTGATGTCTTCGCTGACCACCATCTGCCGACGGAACACAGCGGTGCCGCAGGCCCCCGCCAAAGGCCCAATGGGCTGGCCGTCCAGCGCCTGGTTGAAGGCGTCGGGAAGGCTTGGCGCGGCGCCCAGGCGCAAGCGTTTTGGCTCGCCATCCACCAGGAGCACTGAACAGAGTGCGGACGGATCCAGGGTCTCGCTCATCAGGCAGATGGCCTTGAGGATCTCGCGCAGCGGCTGGTCGGTAGAGATCATGCTGAGGATGTCGCGCTGATCCTCGGCATAGGCTTCGTGGCGCACCAGGCTGGTGATGTCGTGGGCGACGGCGAACAGGGTGCGCTCGTTCTCTGACCAGCCGGCGGACCAGAGCAGGTGCACTTCGCTGCCGTCCTTGCGCTGGCAACGGTTGCGCACGGCGTCCCAGGATTCCCCGCGGATGATGGCCTGGATGTCGCCACGGGTGCGCTCGCGGTCCTCATCGAGGATGAAATCGGTGTAGGGGCGACCGATCATTTCCTCGGGCCGGTAGCCGAGCACGCCGTGGCAGGAGGGGCTGACCTGGGTGAAGCGCTCGGCGGCATCGATGGAACAGAGCACGTCCATGGAGTGGTCCATGATCCGTTGGTTCTGCGCTTGCAATCGGGCCTGGTGCTGCAGGCTCAACTCCAGTTCGCGGTTGCTTTCGCGCAGTCGCTGGCTGCGCTCGATGGCCAGGCGCGAAAAGCTCTGGCTGACCATCAGCAGAAAGGTCAGGCCCAGGCCGAAAAGCATGAGCAGCGCTGGCAGGTAGACCGCGGCGTAATCGCTGCGTGGCAGGGCCTGGTAAGTGCGCAGTTGCCAGCGTCCCTCCGGACCGAGGTCGGTGCGTTGTTCGCCCACTGGGAACAGGCTGTGGCCTTCGTTGCCGGTACTGGACTCATAGATGCGACGGGAACCTTCGAAGACCTCCAGCACGAAGCCGTCCAGGTCACGACCCAGTTGGCGATCCAGGGTCGCGCCGATGTCCAGCCCGGCCACCAGCAGGGCGGTGGGCTGGCCTTCGATCCGCAGGGGGGTCGCTACCAGCGAGCTGTTGTCGGTGGCGCTGAAGCTCTGCACCGTGCTCATCTGCGCGCTATTGCCCTGGCGCACCTGCTGCAGCCAGTTACGCTGCTCCTTCTGGGTGAGAAAACGCGCCAGCCAGTCACCGGCGTGCGGGTGGCGGGCCTGCTGTCGGAGCGGCTTGAGATCGGCGTCGAGCACCGCGATCAGGTTGATGTTGGGAAAATCGCGCAGATAGCCGCTGGACTCCTGTTGCCACAGTGTCTCCGGTAACGCGCCATGCAGGCTGTGCCAGCGGTCGGCCATGCGCTGCATCAGCTGCAGGCGCACGGTGAGGGTGTTCTCGATGGACGATTGGGCGCGCAGTAGCAGTTGGTGGCTGTGGGCGTTGAGCGTGGCGATCTCGTTCTGGCTGAGGAGGAACCAGCCGATGCAGGTGATCAGGGCTCCAAGCAGGCCGGTGGTCGTGGCGCTCCGGTCGAGCAGGCGCCGGCGCTCGTCGGGCAGGGCGCAGAGCAGCAGCACACCGACCCCGAGCAGGATGACGAAGAGGTTGGCGATGTGCCCGTACTCCGGGCGGAAGGCGAAGCGTGGCAGGCCGTGGCTGGCGCCCAGCAGGGAAATCTGCGAGAGCAGCGCCAGGCCGATCAGGGCGAGGCCGCAGAGTTGGCTGAGCCAGCGCCCACCCTGGCGGGTAACGGCCAGAAGCATGGCCAGGCCGAACAGGCAGGCGACGATCGCCAGCTCGCTGCGAATGCGCCAGTAGCCGCTGACCAGCGAGCGACCGTGCTCGCTGCCGCCGGCGAGGACATTGTGCCCGAGGCTGTAGCCGGCCACGGTGATCAGCGCCAGGCTCGCCAGTAACGAGAGCCGATGCAGGCCGCGGGTCGCGCTCAGCAGGGCGGCGCCCGCGAGGAGGGTGATCAGGGCGCTGTCGGGCAGCAGCACGAGTTCGTAGCGTGCGGGGCTGGCCTTGGTCAGGAAGAAAATCAGGCTGATCACGCCCTGGGCCATCAGGGCGAAGGCCAGGCAGTGCAGGTAGGCTTGGTAGCCGAGTTCGCGGTTGTGCTTGGCCATGTAGAGGTGCCGTTCCGGTGGCAGGTGTGGTCCTGACTGATCGGGATCAGTCATCCAGGTCGTAGCCCTCCAGCAGTACGGCGCCTTCTGCGTCACGCCGCACGCGGGTCAGCCCGGGGTGCTCGATCTCCAGGCGTAGCAATTCGCGGCGCTGGCGGTCGAGGGTGTTTTGCTGGCCGCGCACCTGGTCCAGCAGGCGGCGGTTCTCGTCGCGCAACTGGTAAAGGTCGATGGCGGCCTGGAGGGCGCTTTCGATGTCGCAGTTCTCCCAGGGTTTGGAGAGGAAGCGATAGACCTCGGCGCGATTGATCGCCTGCATCAGGGTGGTGCGGTCGCCATGGGCGCTGAGCAGCATGCGCAGGGCGTCGGGCTGGCGCTGCCGGGCGAACTGCAGGTAAGTCAGGCCATCCAGTTGCGGCATGTTGAGGTCGCAGATGATGGCGGCGTACTGGTGCTCGGCCAGGGCCGCAAGCGCGGCTTCGGGCTTGTCGAAGGCATGCAAGGCCCAGCCCTGTGGGCGCAGCAGGCGCTGCAGGGCACTGAGGATGTGGGGTTCGTCGTCCACCAGCTGGATCTTGATCATCGGTGTTACTCCTTGGCCGGGCTCGCGTCAGCCTCGGACAGGCGGACGTGGAGGGTGTAGCGCGCACCTTCGCTGGCCTCGAAGGCGATGAGCTTGTCGATCAGGGTGCGGCTGAGCTGCTTGCCGGCATTGAGCAGGAGCATGCCGCTCTCGGCCTGAAGGTTGCGGGCCAGGACCATGCCTGGTTCCAGGCGCCGGGTGTCGACGGCGAGGATGCTCGCGTCGGCCTCCGGCAGGTCTGGTGCGCAGCGGGTGCAGAGGTCGATGAATTGCTGGCAGAGCAGCGGGTCGTAGAGCCGCCCTGCATAGCGGGCGAGGAACTGCAGGGATTCCTGGCGTGGCAACGGGCGTTGCAGCACCAGGCCGCATTGCAGTTCGACGAAGTCCACCGCCAGCTTGAGCAGGCGGGCGCCGAAGGGGATGTCCTGGCCGTGCAACTGGTCGGGGAAACCGGTGCCGTTCCAGCGCTCCTGATGGTGGCGGATCAGTCGTCCTGCATCGTGCAGGGGTTCCAGGGCCATCAGCAGGCTTTCACCCAGCAGCGGGTAACGGCAATAGCGTTCCCGCTCCTCGCGGTGCAACAGGTCGCTGGGGCGGACCAGCAAGTGGTCGTCCCAGGTCAACTTGCCCAGGTTGTAGAGGGCGGCGGCCATGGCCAGATCGCGACTGTCCGTTTCCGGCAACGGGTGTTCGCTGGCGTAGGCGCGCACCAGGGCGATGACCTGGGCGTTGCCTTGCTTGTCGCCCGGCAGGCGCTGGCTGAGCAGGGATGAGAAGACTTCGGTGGCCGTCACGTAACTATGCCGCAACTCGTCGTAGGCCAGGTCGAGCATGTCGGCGGTCTGCTGCAACTCGGCGGTGCGGTCGCGGACGCGTTGCTCCAGGCTGGCGTTGAGTTCCTGCAGGCTGCGATTCTGCTCCAGGGTAAGGCGTTCCAGGCGCTGGTGTTCGCGTTCGGCGTGCTGGTGAGCCAGGGCCTGGCGCAGGGTGAAACGCAGTTCGTCGTCATTCCAGGGCTTGCCCAGGTAGCGGTAGATCCGCCCCTGGTTTATGGCGCGAATGCTGGTGTCCAGATCGGTGGCGCCGGTTAGCATCAAGCGCAGGGTGCCCGGCCAGCGCTGCTCTATTTCAGCCAGCAGGGCGGGGCCATCGAGGCCGGGCATGCGCGCATCGGAGACCACGAGGTCCACGTCGTTCGCGGCCAGCAGCGCGAGGGCCTCGGTTCCGCCGGTGGCTGTGAGCAGTTCGTAGGGTTCGCCGCGCAGGACGCGACGCAGCGCGCTGAGGATGTGTTCTTCGTCATCCACCAGCAGCAGGGTGGGGCGGTGCCGGGCTTCGCTCATGCTTGCGACCCGCCGGGCTGGGGTTGGTGCTGCGGCAGCCAGACGCGGAAGCGGGTGCCCTGGCCGGGTTGGCTCGCTACTTCGATGCGGCCGTTGTGCTTCTGCACGATGTTGTAGGAAAGCGCGAGGCCAAGGCCTGTGCCTTTGCCCACCGGCTTGGTGGTGAAGAAGGGTTCGTAGATGCGATGGAGAATGGTGGGGTCGATGCCCTTGCCGTTGTCTTCGACTTCCAGCCAGATCCAGTCGCCCTGGTGGCCGCTGCGCAGGGTGATGCGGCCAAAGCTATCGATGGCGTGGGCAGCGTTGATCAGCAGGTTCATCACCACTTGGTTGATCTGCGAGGGGATGCATTCCACCAGCGGCAGCTCGCCGTACTCACGCACGACTTCGGCCTTGTACTTGAGTTCGTTGTTGACCAGGTTGAGGGTGCTGTCGAAGCCCTTGTGCAGGTCGGCCGCGCGGAATCCTTCTTCTTCGATGTGGGAGAAGTCCTTGAGGGCGGTGATGATCTTCTTGACCCGCTCGATGCCGTCTTCGGATTCGTGGATCAGGGCTTCGACGTCGTTGCGGATGTAGTCGTATTCCAGGCTGCGCTTGAGCTGCTGCAGTTCCTCCAGGCTGCCGACGCCGTCCACGGCATCGACGATGCGCAGCAGGTCGTTGACGTAGCCGGTGAGGGTCTTGAGGTTGGAGAAGACGTAGCCGATGGGGTTGTTGATCTCGTGGGCCACGCCGGCTGCCAGTTGGCCGATGGCGGCGAGCTTCTCCGATTGCAGCAGCTGGGCGTTGGCCTTCTCCAGTTTGTGGATCAGTTGATCCTGCTCCAGTTGCTTGCTGCCCAGGGCGTTCAGGGCAGCGGCCAACTGGTCGTTGGAGCGGGCGAACTCGGTGGTGTCGTAAAGCAGCAGGCCGAAATAGCGTTCGCCCGCACAGTCGAAGGGGAAGAGCAGGGTGCTCTGCAGGCGCAGGGGCGTCACCTGGCCTTCGGGGCTGTAGGGCAGCTGGATCAGGTAGGGGTCTTCGCGCCAGTGGGTGTAGGCGTGGAGGCCCTGATCGCGGGCCTTGGCCACCATCTGGCCGAGGCGTGGGGTGTCCGCTTCCGGGAAGACCCACGTCAGCGGTTGATGCCGGGCAGGCCCCAGGGCCTTGCCGCTGCGCTGGCTGACGAAGTCGTTCCAGTGAAGTACGCGCAGCTCCTGGTCGAGGATGATGACGCCCACCTCGATCCGTTGAACCAGGGCTCCGGCAAGATCCAAAGGGCTGCTTTCCATGATGTCGCCCGCTTTTTTCGCTGTGGAACGGTTGTCGGGGTTGAATTCTGGCGCTTGTCCGACTTTGTTGTACGAAGTGTATGACAGATTTCAGGCGTCTGAATCTCGTCGAATTTCGTGTTGGATGGCGCTGAAATTTCCCTTCAACAGGTGAGCAAGGGTAGACCATGGGGCTGGAGTCGAGGGCTGATGCACAGGTTCGCTATGAGTTCCGATTCCCGGATGGCCGCCTTTGGGTACATGAGGTGGACCTGGCGGGAACTGACGAATACCTGGACAACGGACCAGACTGGGCGCGGCTGGGCTTCCAGCAATGCAGCCATTGCCCGCTGAAGACCACCGAGGTGCGTGACTGTCCCTTTGCGCGGGCCCTGGCTCGGCCAGTGGCGGTGCTGGCGCATTCGCCTTCCTACGAGGATGTGCGGATGGCGGTGTTCTGGCGGGAGCGGGAGATCCGCCAGCAGACCACGCTGCAACGGGCCCTGGGCTCGCTGCTCGGTCTGCTCGGGGCGACGAGCGGTTGTCCCCATACCCGGATGCTGCGGGCGATGGCATGGTTCCACTGGCCGTTCAGCACCTCGGCTGAGACCCTCTACCGCTCACTGGGCACCTATCTGCTGGGACAGCATTTGCGCCGGCAGCGCGGCCTTGAACCTGATTGGGACATGGATGGGCTGCGCGAGCTGTACCGCAACCTGCGCCAGGTCAACCTGGGTATGGCCGGCCGCTTGCGTGCCGCTGCCGAGGAGGATTCCAGCCTCAATGGGCTGATCCTGCTGGACCTGCTGGCGGCCGACACCCTGTATTCGCTGGACAGCTATGAGGGGGAGCTGGATGGGTTCTTCGAGGAGTTCTTCGAGGAGGGGTGAAGCGAGTTTTGTCGTAGGGGATAATTCATTCGCGAAGGGCAACGGCGTTGCCCTGTCGAACGCCTCAGAGCGGACCTGCGGCCCGCTTGGCGATTGGAATCGCCCCTACAGCACAGTAGGGGCGTCAGACCAGCAGGGCATTCAGCCATTGAAGCCGAGGCGTTCTTTCCAGCGTTTCTCCAGCGCCTTGGTCTCGTGGTCGAAAGGATGGAAACCGGGGCGGTAGTAATCCAGGTAAGGCTTGATCATCTTCGGGAAGTAGCCGTTGCGTGGGCCGAGCAGGGTCTTGAGGCCGCGAGCCCAGCTGCGCCAATTGAACAACTGGCCGTCCTTGCGCATCAGGTGGACCTGGAAGGTCATGATCACGCCGAAGAACAGGAAAGTGGTCAGGGCCATGGTCAGCGTGCGGATCAGGTAGCCGCCGCCGATTGCCTGGTAAGCGTCATAACAAACCGCCTTGTGCTCGTTTTCCTCGATGGCGTGCCACATCCACAACTTGTACATTTTCGGGTCGTCCATCTGGGTGTTGATGTCTTCCCGGCGCAGCAGTTGCTCGGCCATGGTGGCAGTGAAGTGTTCCAGCGCGCAGGTGGCAGCCAGACGCTGTTTCTTAGTTGTGACGCGGGTGACCCATTCCAGCAGCACCTTGATACGCAGTTCCAGGCGTTCCAGGTCGATACCGTGTTCGGCGGCGTAATCGTTATAAGTCGCGTGTTCCTTGGAGTGCATGGCTTCCTGGCCGATGAAGGCGCTGATGTCCTTCTGCAGTTGCGGGTCACCGACCTGGTCGCGCACGGCACGCACGCTGTCGACGAAGAACTTTTCGCCGTAGGGGAAGAGCGAGGAGAGGTTGTTCATGAAGTGGGTCATGAAGGGGTCGCCGCTCCACCAGTATTTCTGGGTCGATGCGAAGCTGAAGTCCATGCGACGTACGGGGAAGTTGGCTTTGGGCAGGGGGGCGCTGGCGCTGGCGGTCATGCGGGGATCCTCTCGGGCTCTGCGAGCCGTCCATTCGTTGTTATCGGTGGGCACTGCAACCGTGCCATCAGTCGATGTAACTATTGAGGATCGTGCGGGGCGGCGCGAGGGGCTGGCCGCCAACTTTCGGCGGGTGTTCGCGGCGTGGACTGGGGCGAGGGGTAACGTCAATCGGAGGGGGTGTAACCCGGGTGGGCCAGCCGTGCTTCGGTTGGGGCGGGTCCACTGGCGCGGCCCCGCCCGTCTCTCAGCGCTCGTCGAGTGCGAAGGCGGTGAGGGCGAAGGTGGGGATTCCAGCGTCGGCAAGGCGCTCGGAGCCGCCCAGTTCGGGCAGGTCGATGATGGCTGCGGCCTCGAAAACGCTGGCGCCCATGCGCCGGACCAGCCGGGTGGCAGCCAGCAGGGTGCCGCCTGTGGCGATCAGGTCATCGAAGATCAGCACCTTATCGCCGTCGCACAGACTGTCGCTGTGGACTTCAAGAAAGGCTTCGCCATATTCGGTCTGGTAAGGCTCGGAGAGCACGTCCGCCGGGAGCTTGCCCTGCTTGCGGAAGAGCACCAGCGGCTTGTTGAGTTCGTAGGCGATGATCGAGCCAATCAGGAAACCGCGGGCATCCATGGCGCCGATGTGGCTGAAGTCGGCCTCGACATAACGCTGGATAAAGCTGTCGGCCACCAGGCGAAGGGCGCGGGGTGACTGGAACAGGGGCGTGATGTCGCGGAACACCACACCGGGCTTGGGGAAGTCAGGGACAGGGCGGATCAGTGTCTTGATGGAAAAGTCGTCGAAGATCATCGTCAATGCCTGATGGAAAGAACTGGGTGGAACGGGCGGACCTGCCTGGCCGGCAGGTCTGCGGGGGATCAACTTTCAATGCTCCCGCCCGCCATGGCGCAGAGTTCGATGGGGTCGAGAATGTGCACTTCCTTGCCTTCGGCGGCAATCAGGTTGGCCTGCTGGAAACGGGTGAAGACGCGGGAGACGGTTTCCACCGCCAAGCCCAGGTAATTACCGATTTCATTGCGCGACATGGCCAGGCGGAACTGGTTGGCCGAGAAACCGCGGGCGCGGAAGCGTGCGGAGAGGTTGACCAGGAAAGTGGCGATGCGCTCGTCGGCGGTTTTCTTGGACAGCAACAGCATCATCTGCTGGTCGTCGCGGATCTCGCGGCTCATCACGCGCATCAACTGACGACGTAACTGCGGCAGCTGGACCGAGAGTTCGTCCAGGCGCTCGAAGGGGATTTCGCACACCGAGGTGGTTTCCAGGGCCTGGGCCGATACCGGATAGAGCTCGGTGTCCATTCCGGAAAGGCCTACCAGTTCGCTGGGCAGGTGGAAACCGGTGATCTGCTCTTCGCCGGTGTCAGTGACGGTGAAGGTCTTGAGGGCACCGGAGCGTACTGCGAAGACCGAGCCGAAGGTATCGCCCTGACGGAAGAGGAGTTCACCTTTCTTCAGCGGACGGCCGCGTTTGACGATGTCGTCCAGCGCGTCCATGTCCTCCATGTTCAGCGACAGGGGTAGACAAAGGGCGGCCAGGCTGCAGTCCTTGCAGTGGGCCTGGGGTACGTTGCGCACCTTGATGATTTCGGACATGAGCCATTCCTTGCGAGGCATACACACAATGCTCGTAAGGGTAACGCAGGGTGTAGGCAACGGCCAGAAAAAGCCTACCTGACTTATTGCTCAAGTTCTTCCGGTAATGGCCGATATCCGGGCGATATTCAGGCAAGGAGCCGCCTATGTTGCGCGTGGACACAAACAGCGCGGTTTCGCGGGTGGCGGAGTCGGTGCGGCGACAGGTCGCACGGCAGGAGGAGGCCCCGGTGGACATGCAGGCCGTGCGACAGGGCATTCGCGTGAGCCTGTCGAACCTCGGCAAGCCCAGCGAGCCGCAGAAAAATGACGACATCGACAAGAGCAGCCTGCCGGATGGCATCAAGGAGCTCCTGAAGATGATCCGCGCCCTCAAGGCACAGATTGCCGAGCGGAAGGCCGAACTGGATGCCATCGCGGCCGACCGGAGTCTGGACGACGAAACCCGCGCCCAGCGCCTGGAGGCGGTGCGCAGTCAACTCGCGTCCCTGCAGGGGGCCCTGAGCAGCGCTAACCTCAATCTCGCCAAGCTGGTTCGTGAGTCGAATCTCAGTGAGGCGCAGGCGGTGGAGCTGAATCAACTGCTCGCCGCCTGAGCCGATTTCAGATGACGCGGGAGAATCGTTGCGGGTTCAGCCCCGCCAGGTAGTTGTCGAAGAGCATGCACAGCGAGCGCACCAGCAGGCGCCCAGCGGGCAGGACGTCGATGCGGCCGTCGCTGAGGTCGATCAGGCGATCCTCGCTCATTTGCTGCAATTGCGGCCAGATGTCAGCGAAGTAGCCGCGAAATTCGATGTTGAAACGGGTTTCGATGCTGGCGAAGTCCAGCTCGAACGCGCAAATCAGTTGCTGGATCACCGCTCTGCGAATGCGGTCGTCCTCGTCGCACACCAGCCCCCGATTGATAGCCAATAGGTCCTGCCCCAGGGCACCCTGGTAGTCGTTGAGCTGCACGGTGTTCTGGCAGTAGAGGTCGCCGATTTGGCTGATGGCCGATACGCCCAGGCCAATCAGGTCGCAATGGCCGTGGGTGGTGTACCCCTGGAAGTTGCGTTGCAGGCTGCCATCCTCCTGGGCGATGGCGAGATCGTCGTCGGGCAAGGCGAAGTGATCCATGCCGATGTAGCGGTACCCGGCAGCACTCAACTGCTCGATGCTGCGCTGGAGCATTTCCAGCTTTTGCCCGGGGCTGGGCAGGTCTTCGCTGCGAATCCGCCGTTGCGGCATGAAGCGATCCGGCAGGTGGGCGTAGTTGAACACTGAAAGCCGGTCCGGTTGCAGGGCGATGACTTCGTCCACGGTTCGGGCGAAGCTCTCCGGGGTCTGCTTGGGCAGGCCGTAGATCAGGTCGAGGTTCAGTGAGCGGTACTGCAAGGTACGCGCGGCTTCGACGATGGCGCGGGTCTCCTCCAGGCTCTGCAAACGGTTGACGGCGCGTTGCACGGCGGGGTCCAGGTCCTGCACGCCAAGGCTGACTCGGTTGAAGCCCAATTCACGGAGCAGGCCCATGGTGGACCAGTCGGCCTCCCGCGGATCGATTTCGATACCGTAGTCCCCCGAGTCGTCGTCCAGCAGGCTGAAGTGCTTGCGCAGATGACCCATGAGCCGGCGCAGTTCATCGTGGCTGAGGAAGGTCGGGGTGCCGCCCCCGAAGTGCAGTTGCTCGACTTTCTGCTGCGGATCAAGGTGGCAGGCCAGCAATTCGATTTCCCGCTCCAGGTGTTCCAGATAGGGCAGAGCGCGGCCGCGATCCTTGGTGATGACCTTGTTGCAGGCGCAGTAGTAGCAGATGTTCGCGCAGAACGGCACATGGACGTAGAGCGACAGGGGGCGACGGGCCTTGCGACTGTCGCGCAGGGCATGAAGCATGTCGAAGGAGCCCACACGGTGGCTGAATTGCACCGCGGTGGGGTAGGAGGTGTAGCGGGGGCCTGGAGTGTCGTAGCGGTGGATCAGGCCCGCGTCCCAGCGAATGTTGTCGAGCATGCAGGTGTCCCCGGTTCGGATATCAGTGCCAGGGAGTCTATGGGGCACCCGCTTGGGCGATCTTGATTTGTATCAAGCCGTTTAGTGGCTGTGTTGATGCTCGCTGGTGGCGGCACTGCTGTCGTGTCCGCCGTGACCCATCAGCCACGCCTGGTGGGGGCCGGGCAGGGTCCAGAGACCGAAGAGGACTACCAGCATGCCACCGGCGACACGCACGCCGCGCTTGCGCAGCAGTGCGGTAAGACGCTCGGCGGCGAGGCCGGTGGCGATCAACACGGGCAGGGTCCCGAGGCCGAAGGCAAGCATCAGCAGTGCGCTGTCGGCGGCCGAGCCTTGGCTCGCGGCCCAGAGCAGGGTGCTGTAGACCAGGCCGCAGGGCAGCCAGCCCCAGAGTCCGCCCAGCAGCAGGGCGCGGGGTAGGCTGGACACCGGCAGCAGCTTGCGCGCTGCCGGTTGGATGTGGCGCCAGAGGCCCTGTCCCAGTGCTTCGATGCGGGTCAGGCCGCTCCACCAGCCAGCCAGGTAGAGGCCCATGCAGATCAGCAGCAGCGCCGCCACCACGCGCAGGGCCATGGCTGCCGGGCTGCTGGCGATGGCCCAGCCGGCGAGGCCGATGAGCAGGCCAGCAAGGGCGTAGCTGAGGATGCGACCGAGGTTGTAGGCCAGCAGCAGGCGCAGGCGGCGGGCGCGTTGTTCAGGGGGGATGGCCAGGGTCAGGGCGCCCATCAGGCCGCCACACATGCCGAGGCAATGGCCGCCCCCGAGCAGTCCGAGGATCAGGGCAGAAAGCAGTAAAGGAGCAAGTTCAGCCACGGGGCTCGTCCTGCTCGTCCTGTTTGTCCTTGTTGTTGCCCTCGGCTTCGGCGATACCAGCCTTGTGCTTGGGGTCCTCGTCATCGAAGAGGATGCTGTGGGCCGGCCCGTCCAGGTCGTCGTACTGGCCGCTGTCCACGGCCCAGAAGAACAGCCAGATGGCGAAACCGACCAGGCCGATGGCGACCGGGATCAGTATGTAAAGCGCTGGCATCAGGGGCTCCGATTGAAGATTCGTGGGTCAGGTGCGGGCCAGGCGCAGGGCGTTGACCACCACCAGCAGCGAGCTGACCGACATGCCGAAGGCAGCCCAGAGGGGGGTGATCCAGCCGAGGGCGGCGAAAGGCAGCACCAGGCCATTGTACAAGGTCGCCCAGGCGAGGTTTTCGATGATGATGCGGCGTGTCCGCCGAGCCAGGGCGAACGCTTGCACCAGACTGTCGAGTCGGTTGGAAAGCAGCACGGCATCCGCGCTGGTCTTGGCCAAGTCGGTAGCGCTGCCCATGGCGACGCTGATATCCGCTCCGGCCAGGACCGGTACGTCGTTGACGCCATCACCCAGCATCAGCACTTTGTGGCCCTGCTGATGGAGCTGGCGCAGTACTTCCAGTTTGGCATCCGGAGTCAGACCGCCACGGGCATCGTCGATGCCCAACTGGCGGGCGATGCCGGTCACCATGGGCGAGCTGTCGCCAGACAGCAGCAGGAGCTTCCAGTCACGTTCGCGGCAGGCATCCAGTAGGGCTGGGGCATCTTCCCGCAAGCGGTCGTCCAGAACGAACCAGGCCAGTGGCCCCTTTTCATCTCCCAGCAGTAGCCACTGGCCCTGGTCGCCGGGAATGTCGGGGGCCGCCGTGCCACTGAGCTCGGCGACGAAGCCGGGCTGGCCGATTCGCAGGCATCGATCGCCGACACGACCTTCCAACCCGCGCCCGGGCACGCTTTCTACCTTGTTCGCCGCTTGCGGGGCGCGGCCGAACGCACGGGCGATAGGGTGTTCTGAGCGGTTCTCCAAGGCTGCGGCCAGACCCAGGCAGGCATCGCGGTCCAGCGTGCCAAGAGGATGAATGGCGCTCAGGGTCAGACGGCCTTCAGTCAGGGTGCCAGTCTTGTCGAAGATCACCGTGTCGATCTGGTTCAGACCTTCCAGCACGTGGCCGCGGGTCAGCAGCAGGCCGAGCTTGTGCAGGCTGCCTGTGGCGGTTGTGAGGGCGGTCGGGGTGGCCAGGGCCAGGGCGCAAGGGCAGGTGGCCACCAGCAGGGAAAGCACGACCCAGAACGCGCGATCCGGATCGATCTGCCACCAGATGGCGCCGACGATGGCAGCCGCCGCAAGTACGATCAGCAGGAACCATTGGGCAACCTTGTCGGCCACTTCGGCCAGCCGAGGTTTGTCCGCCTGGGCGCGTTCCAGCAGGCGGACGATGGCCGAGAGGCGGGTATCGTCACCAAGTGCCAGGACTTCGATGGTCAGCGGGCCTTCGACGTTCAGGGTGCCGGCGGTTACCGAATCGCCTTCGCTGCGTGGATGGGGCAGGTATTCGCCGGTGAGCAGGGACTCGTCGACGCTGGACTGGCCAGACAGGATCTGGCCATCGGCTGGCAGCAGAGAGCCCGGAGGGACCAGTACGCGATCGCCGATCTTCAGTTCGCTGAGCAGGATGCGTTCGCTATGGCCTTTCTCGTCCAGACGCAGGCACGAGGCTGGCAGCAGGTTGACCAGTTGCGCGGTGGCCGCAGCGGTGCGCTCTCGGGCGCGGCGTTCCAGGTAGCGGCCCGCCAGCAGGAACAGGGCGAACATGCCCACGGCGTCGAAGTAGAGTTCGCCCACACCGGTGACGGTAGACCAGATGCCGGCGACATAGGCACCGCCGATGGCCAGGGAGACCGAAACGTCCATGGTCAGGTGGCGTGTGCGCAAATCGCGCAGGGCGCCGCGGAAGAACTGGCCGCAGCAGTAGAAGACGATCGGCGTGGTGAGAAAAAGGCTGACCCAGCGCAGGATGGCGTCCAGCTCGGGGGACAGGTCGATGTTGAACTCCGGCCAGGTAGCCATGGCAGCCATCATCACCTGCATCCAGAGCAGGCCGGCGACGCCCAGCTGGCGCATCGCGCGGCGGTTTTCGCTGGCCAGACGTTGGGCAGCTTCGTCCGCTTTGTAGGGGTGTCCGGCATAGCCGATCTTGCGCAGCTCCTTGAGCATCTGGCTCAGCGGCAGCTGGCTGTCGGACCAACGTACCTGCAGACGGTGGTTGGACAGGTTGAGGCTGGCCTCGGCAACGCCTGGCAAGGTCTTCAGGTGTTTCTCGATCAGCCAGCCGCAGGCAGCGCAACTGATGCCCTCGATCAGCAGGCAGGTCTCGCTCAGTTCGCCCTGGTGCTGAACGAAGGGCTGCTGGACTTCGGCGCGGTCATAGAGCGCCAGCTCGTCGGGGAGCTCGCGGGGCAAGGTGTCGGGGTTGGGGGCATTGTCGCTGCGGTGGCGGTAGTAGTTCTCCAGGCCGCCGGCGACGATGGCTTCGGCCACGGCCTGGCAACCCGGGCAACACATGGCCCGCGTCTCTCCCAGCACGCGGGCCTCGAAACGACTGCCGGCCGGAACCGGCAAGCCGCAGTGGTAGCAGGAAAGTGGTGCGCTCATGGGCGCTTATTCGCCGAGGCGGATAACACTGCCCTTGTTCAGGGTTTCTTCCTCGAACAGGCGCCAGTCCTGGCCCTGCTCCTGGCCGATCAGCTCGACGAAACGGCGCCCGTTGACCAGGTCCTGCAGGTGGCCGCGGTAGTGACCGTCAGCCTGGGGCTGGAGCACGATGCGACGGTCCTTCTCCGGCTGAGTAGGGGAGAGCAGACTCAGCACCAGTTGCTGTGGACGGCTTTCGCCGGCCAGTTGCAGCTCGACTTCGCCGCTGGCCTCATCCACTTGCAGGCTGGCTTGCATGCCGAGCTGCTTGGCTAGGTTTTCGCGTTCCAGCGAGGTGTTGATGCCCTTGCCGACTTCGTAGTAGTTGTCAGCGACCAGGCTCGGTGGGTTTCGGGTGGCGATCACCAACATGGTGGTGCCAAGCACCACCGAGGTGCCGAGAATGGCGAGGATGAACCAGGGCCAGGGCTGCTTGTACCAGGGGCTGGGAGTTTCGGACTGCATGGGTCTTCCGTTTGCTAGCGGACGCTGGGGCCGATGAAGCGGCTGTCGGCGTCGGTCTTGATACTGAGGTCATCCGCGCTGTGGACGCGGAAGAGAATCTTGTTGGTGCTGGACGGTAGCTGGTCGGGGTCGATGGACAGCTCCACCGGCACCGAGAGCACTTCACCCGCATCGGCGCGGACTTCACGCTTGCCCTCGTAGACCAGGCCGTCAAGGCCCTCGGCGTCGATGACGAAGGTCTGGTCGACCTGGGACTTGTTCATGATCTTCAGGGTGTAGACGTTCTCGATCCGACCCTGCTCGTTCTCGCGGAACAACACGCGGTCCTTGATCACGTCCAGTTCTACGAGGGAGCGGATGGCCACGGCGTAAGCGAAGAGGCCAATCATGGCGACGAGTGCGATAGCGTAACCGATCAGGCGCGGTCGCATCAGCTGCGTCTTCTGGCCATTGAGGTTGTGCTCGGTGGTGTAGCTGATCAGTCCTTTCGGATAGTTCATCTTTTCCATGATGCTGTCGCAGGCGTCGATGCAGGCCGCGCAGCCGATGCATTCGATCTGCAGGCCGTCACGAATGTCGATGCCGGTGGGGCAGACCTGGACGCACATGGTGCAGTCGATGCAGTCACCAAGCCCCTGGGACTTGTAGTCGGTGCCTTTCTTGCGCGGGCCGCGGGATTCACCGCGGCGAGGATCGTAGGAAACGATCAGGGTGTCCTTGTCGAACATCACGCTCTGGAAGCGCGCGTACGGGCACATGTAGATGCACACCTGCTCGCGCAGCCAACCGGCGTTGCCGTACGTGGCAAGGGTAAAGAAGCCCACCCAGAAGTAGGCCCAGCCACTGGCTGCGCCCGTGAAGAATTCGAAGACCAGTTCGCGGATGGGGGTGAAATAACCGACGAAGGTGATGCCGGTGGCGAAGCCGATCAGCAACCAGAGGCCATGCTTGGCGGACTTGCGCAGGATTTTCTGGCCGCTCATGGGGGCCTTGTCGAGCTTAATGCGCTGGTTGCGGTCACCTTCGGTGACCTTTTCGCACCACATGAAGATCCAGGTCCAGACGCTCTGCGGGCAGGTGTAGCCGCACCAGACGCGTCCGGCGAATACGGTGATGAAGAAGAGTCCGAAGGCGCAGATGATCAGCAGCCAGGAGAGGAGGACGAAATCCTGGGGCCAGAAGGTGGCGCCGAAGATGTAGAACTTTCGCTCGGGGAGGTTCCACCAGACGGCCTGGCGGTCGTTCCAGCTGAGCCAGACAGTGCCGAAGTAGAGCAGGAAGAGGAGGGCGCCACCTGTCATGCGCAGGTTGCGGAACAGACCAGTGAAGGCTCGGGTGTAGATTTTTTCGCGGCTGGCGTACAGGTCGGTGGTTTCACCGCCCTTGGCCGGGGAAGGGGTGACGTTCTTGACAGGAATCTGTTCGCTCATCGTTCTCATACCACGGCGGTTGTCGGCGCCCTGACCAGTACATCGCCGGTCGGAGTCTTTCTGTCCGCTATATATGGTACGCCTGATAGCGGCCTGCCATGTGCGACAGTGCGTCGCGCATGGCAGGCGAGGGTATTACTTGGCTTCAGCTTCTGCAGCAGGTTTCTGCGACAGGCTATACACGTAGGCAGCCAGCAGGTGCACCTTGTCGTTACCGAGGATTTGCTCCTGGGCCGGCATGGTGCCTTGGCGACCATAGCGGATGGTCTGTTGCAGCTGGGCGTAGCTGCTGCCGTAGATGAAGGCGCTCGGGTGGGTCAGGTCTGGAGCGCCCATCGCCGGGGTGCCCTTGCCTTCCGGACCGTGGCAGGCCACGCAGTTGGCAGCGTAGATGGCTTTACCAGCTTCCGGATCAGCCTTCACGTCCTTCGGCAGTTCACGACCGTGCAGGGTCACGCGCAGGAAGGCGGCAACGTCGCGCACGCCCTGGTCGCCAACAACTTCACCCCAGGCCGGCATAACGCCGTGGCGGCCAGCCATGATGGTGGTCTTGATGGTGGCGGCTTCGCCACCCCAGCGCCAGTCGTGGTCGGTCAGGTTCGGGAAACCGTAGGCGCCCTTGGCATCGGAACCGTGGCATACGGAGCAGTAGGACGCGAACATGCGGCCACCCATTTTCAGGGCTTTCGGGTCCTGGGCCACTTCCTCGATCGGCATGGCTGCGTACTTGGCGAAGATGGGGCCGTATTCCTTATCGGCCTTGTCCATTTCCTTTTCCCATTGGTGCACGCCAGTCCAGCCAGCCTCGCCGTTGGCGAAGGGCTTGCCCTCGGCCACTTCGTTGTAACCGGGGAAGATGCCTTTCCAGTTGCCCATGCCCGGGTACATGACCAGGTAGCCGACGGCGAAAATCAGGGTGCCGACGAACAGCATGAACCACCACTTGGGCAGCGGGTTGTCATATTCCTCGATGCCGTCGAAGGCATGGCCGACGGTTTCTTCGGTGCTTTCCTGGCGCTGGCCACGACGGGTGGCGAAGATCAGCCAGGTCAGCGCCACCAGCGTGGCGCTGGTGAGCAGGGTTACGTACCAACTCCAGAACGAAGTCATTCTTTCTCACTCCTAGAAGCTTGCTCGTCGCGCTTGGCGGACTTCGGAGGCTCATCCGCGAAAGGCAGGTTGGCTGCTTCGTCGAAGCTGCTCTTGCGCTTGCTGCTGTAGGCCCAGAGCACGACACCGATGAAGGCGACGAAGACGACGAAGGTGCCTATACCGCGGAGAGTCCCGATATCCATCTTGCGTTACCGTTTGTTCTTGATAGAGGTGCCCAGGCCTTGCAGGTACGCGACGAGCGCGTCCATCTCGGTCTTGCCTTTGACTGCCGCCTTGGCGCCGGCGATGTCTTCGTCGGTGTAGGGCACGCCCAGCTTGCGCAGAGCTTCCATCTTGTCGGCGGTGTGCTTGCCGTCGAGCTTGCTCTCAACCAGCCAGGGGTAGGAGGGCATCTTCGACTCGGGCACTACGTTGCGCGGGTTGTAGAGGTGCGCGCGGTGCCAGTCGTCGGAGTAGCGGCCGCCAACGCGGGCCAGGTCCGGACCGGTACGCTTGGAACCCCACAGGAAGGGGTGGTCCCAGACGCTTTCACCCGCGACGGAGTAGTGGCCATAACGCTCGGTTTCGGCACGGAAGGGGCGGACCATCTGCGAGTGGCAGCCGACGCAGCCTTCGCGGATGTAGATGTCACGGCCTTCGAGTTCCAGCGCGGTGCGCGGCTTCATGCCTTCCACCGGAGTGTTAGTCACGTCCTGGAAGAACAACGGCACGATCTGCACCAGGCCGCCGATGCTCACGGCGATCACCATGAACAGCGCCAGCAGGCCGATGTTCTTCTCGACTAATTCGTGTTGCTTCATTAGTGAGCTCCTTGCGGAATCTGCGCGGCAGCGTCGTATTCAGACGGCTTGGCAGCACGTACGGTGCGATAGGTGTTGTAGGCCATCAGCAGCATGCCGGTCACGAAGAAGGCGCCGCCGATCATGCGCACCAGGTAGCCCGCGTGGCTGGCTTCCAGGGCTTCAACGAAGGAGTAGGTGAGGGTGCCGTCTTCGTTGACAGCGCGCCACATCAGGCCCTGGGTGATGCCGTTGACCCACATGGAGGCGATGTACAGCACGGTACCGATGGTCGCCAGCCAGAAGTGCGCGTTGATCAGGCCAACACTGTGCATCTGCTCACGGGCGAAGACCTTCGGGATCAGGTGGTACAGGGAGCCGATGGAGATCATGGCTACCCAGCCGAGCGCGCCGGCGTGTACGTGACCGATGGTCCAGTCGGTGTAGTGGGAGAGGGCGTTGACGGTCTTGATGGCCATCATCGGGCCTTCGAAGGTGGACATGCCGTAGAAGGCCAGGGAAACCACCAGGAAGCGCAGGATGGGGTCGGAGCGCAGCTTATGCCAGGCACCGGACAGGCTCATCATGCCGTTGATCATGCCGCCCCAGCTCGGCGCCAGCAGGATCAGGGACATGGCCATGCCGAGGGACTGTGCCCAGTCCGGCAGGGCGGTGTAGTGCAGGTGGTGCGGACCGGCCCAGATGTACAGGGTGATCAGCGCCCAGAAGTGCACGATGGACAGGCGATAGGAGTAGATCGGACGTTCGGCCTGCTTCGGCACGAAGTAATACATCATCCCCAGGAAGCCGGTGGTCAGGAAGAAGCCTACGGCGTTGTGGCCGTACCACCACTGGATCATGGCATCGGTAGCGCCGGCGTACATGGAGTACGACTTGAAGGCGTAGACCGGCATTTCCATGCTGTTGACGATGTGCAGCATGGCCGTCACCAGGATGAAAGCGCCGAAGAACCAGTTGCCCACGTAGATGTGCTTGGTCTTGCGCTTGATGATGGTGCCGAAGAAGACGACGCAGTAGGTGATCCAGACGATACCCAGGAGGATGTCGATCGGCCACTCCAGTTCGGCGTATTCCTTGGAGGAGGTGTAACCCAGCGGCAGGGTGATGACTGCCAGCACGATCACGGCTTGCCAGCCCCAGAAGGTGAAGGCGGCCAGACTATCGGATACCAGACGGGTCTGGCAGGTGCGCTGCACCACATAGTAGGACGTGGCGAACAGTGCGCATCCGCCGAAGGCGAAGATCACCGCGTTGGTATGCAGGGGGCGCAGGCGGCCGAAAGAGGTCCAGGGTAGGTTCAGGTTGAGTTCCGGCCACACGAGTTGTGCGGCGATGAACACGCCTAGACCCATCCCTATGACCCCCCAGATCACCGTCATAATGGCGAACTGGCGGACCACCTTATAGTTATAAGCAGTCTGACTGATTGCTGTGCTCATGCTAGGGGTTCCACGGTTAATGGAGTTTTTTGGGGACAAAAAATCGGCGGCAAGTATGGAGAAAGAGGGTAGCCATTGCAACGACACAAGCCGACACAATCCGGGCTGAAAAGCCCGCTGGACAAGGATTTGCGGCTGTGCTTTCGACGCTGCTCGACGCGCTGTCGAAGCCTGATGGGTTGCGTGACTGGAGGGATCGCCTCGGAGTTGTGACAAGTGGCGACTGGAAAGCAGCTTAGCCGATGTCAATGAAGGCAGGGTGCTACTGGTCGGAGAGGTGCGACACTGGGTCGCACTATATAAAAGAAGGGGTGGACACTTCCCTGTGTCCTTGGCACCCGGCTCAGGGTGCCGTTTTGCGCGGCATGCAGTTCGGCTGGAACGCCTGGCTGCCTGGTTGGAGCGACGCGTCCTTGCGTCACCCCGACTTCTTCACTACTTGATGGCCAGATCCTGGTCCTTGTGAGACAGGCTGTAGATATAGGCAGCCAGTACGTGGACCTTGTCCTGGCCAAGGTATTCCTGCTGGGCCGGCATCTGGCCGTTGCGGCCGTAGCGGATGGTCTGCTGCAGTTGGACCAGGCCCGAGCCGTAGATCCAGCCGGCCGGGTGGGTCAGGTCCGGAGCACCCATGGCCGCAGTGCCCTTGCCGTCGACACCGTGGCAGGCAACGCAGGTAGCGGCGAATAGCGACTTGCCGGACTCCAGGTCTGCTTTGGTGCCTTCCGGCAGTTTCAGGCCGGCCAGGTCCTGGCGCACATAGGCTGCGACGTTCTTCACGCCCTCGTCACCCAGCACCTCGCCCCATGCCGGCATGGCGGCCACACGACCGTGCAGGATGGAAGCCTTGATGGTTTCTGGTTCGCCGCCCCAGCGCCAGTTGCTGTCGGTGAGGTTGGGGAAGCCCATGGCGCCCTTGGCATCCGAGCCGTGGCAGATGGAGCAGTAGGTGGCGAACAGGCGGCCGCCCATCTTCAAGGCTTGCGGGTCCTTGGCCACTTCCTCGATGGACATGGCGGAGTAGCGGGCGAAGATCGGGCCGTACTGTTGTTCGGCCTTGTGTATTTCGCGCTGCCATTGGGCTTCCTGGGTCCAGCCGTCGGTGTAGCCGGGAAAAATCCCTTTCCAGTTACCCAGCCCCGGGTAAAGCACCAGGTAGCCGGCGGCGAAGATCAGGGTGCCGACGAACAGCAGGAACCACCACTTGGGCAACGGGTTGTCGTACTCCTCGATGCCGTCGAAGGCGTGGCCCATGGTCTTGTCGGTGGTGCCCTGGGACTCGCCCTTTCGGGTGGCGAAGATCAGCCAGAGCAACGCCAGTAGGGTGAAGATGGTGAGCAGGGAGATGTACCAGCTCCAGAAAGTGGTCATGCGCGGGTGCTCCTAGAATCATTCCGGTCGTCGTCGGCGAAGGGCAGGTTCGCGGCTTCGTCGAAGCTGGCCTTGCGCTTGCCGCTGTACGCCCAGCAGATCACGCCAAGGGTGGCGATCAGCACCAGCAGGGTGCCGAGGCCACGCAGGGTTCCGATGTCCATGGCCTTACCTCTTGTTCTTCAGGCTGGTGCCCAGCACTTGGAGATAGGCGACCAGGGCATCCATCTCGGTCTTGCCCTTGACCGCCGTCTGGGCGCCCGCAACATCCTCGTCGCTGTATGGCACGCCGAGGGTCTGCATGGCGCGGAGCTTGGCCGCCGAGTCCTTCCCGTCCAGCGTGTTCTCCACCAGCCAGGGATAGGCGGGCATCTTCGACTCGGGCACCACGTTGCGCGGGTTGTAGAGGTGCGCGCGGTGCCAATCGTCGGAGTAGCGGCCGCCCACGCGGGCCAGGTCCGGACCGGTACGCTTGGAGCCCCATAGGAAGGGGTGGTCCCAGACGCTTTCACCCGCGACGGAGTAGTGGCCATAACGCTCGGTTTCGGCGCGGAAGGGGCGGATCATCTGCGAGTGGCAACCGACGCAGCCTTCACGGATGTAGATGTCGCGACCTTCCAGTTGCAGGGCGGTGTAGGGCTTCATGCCTTCCACCGGGGTGTTGGTCACGTCCTGGAAGAACAGCGGCACGATCTGCACCAGGCCGCCGATGCTGACGGCCAGGATCATGAACAACGCCAGGAGGCCGACGTTCTTCTCGAGTTTCTCGTGCTGTTTCATCAGTGGGCTCCTTGCGGGATCTGCGCGGCAGCGTCGTATTCAGCAGGATCGGAGGCCTTCGCGGTACGCCAGGTGTTCCAGGCCATGAGGAACATGCCACTGAAGAAGATGGCTCCGCCGATCACCCGCACGACGAAGCCGGGGTGGCTGGCTTCCAGGGCTTCGACAAAGGAATAGGTGAGGGTGCCGTCCTCGTTCACTGCGCGCCACATCAGGCCCTGGGTGATGCCGTTGACCCACATGGAGGCGATGTAGAGCACGGTGCCGATGGTGGCCAGCCAGAAGTGGGTGTTGATCAGGCCGGTGCTGTACATCTGCTCGCGGCCGAACACTTTCGGAATCAGGTGGTACAGGGAACCGATGGACACCATGGCGACCCAGCCGAGGGCGCCGGCGTGTACGTGGCCGATGGTCCAGTCGGTGTAGTGGGAGAGGGCGTTGACGGTCTTGATGGCCATCATCGGGCCTTCGAAGGTGGACATGCCGTAGAAGGCCAGGGAAACCACCAGGAAGCGCAGGATGGGGTCGGAGCGCAGCTTATGCCAGGCTCCGGAGAGGGTCATCATGCCGTTGATCATGCCGCCCCAGCTCGGTGCGAGCAGCACCAGGGACATCACCATGCCGAGGGACTGGGCCCAGTCCGGCAGGGCGGTGTAGTGCAGGTGGTGCGGACCGGCCCAGATGTACACCGCGATCAGCGCCCAGAAGTGCACGATGGACAGGCGATAGGAGTAGACCGGGCGTTCGGCCTGCTTCGGCACGAAGTAATACATCATCCCCAGGAAGCCGGCCGTGAGGAAGAAACCCACGGCGTTGTGGCCGTACCACCACTGGATCATGGCGTCGGTGGCGCCGGCGTAAAGGGAGTAGGACTTGGTCAGGGTGACCGGGATCTCCAGGTTGTTCACCAGATGGAGGATCGCGACGGTGAGGATGAAGCCGCCGAAGAACCAGTTGCCCACATAGATGTGCTTGGTCTTGCGCTTCATCACGGTGCCGAAGAAGACGATGGCGTAGCTGACCCAGACAATGGTGATCAGGATGTCGATCGGCCACTCCAGCTCGGCGTATTCTTTCGAGCTGGTCCAGCCCATTGGCAGGCTGATGGCGGCCAGCACGATCACCAGTTGCCAGCCCCAGAAGGTGAAGGCAGCGAGCTTGTCGGAGATCAGGCGGGTCTGGCAGGTACGCTGCACCGCGTAGTAGCTGGTGGCGAACAGCGCGCATCCGCCGAATGCGAAAATCACTGCGTTGGTGTGCAGTGGGCGCAGTCGGCCGAAGCTCGTCCAGGGAAGGTTGAAGTTGAGTTCCGGCCAGGCCAGTTGTGCGGCTATGAGAACGCCGAGCCCCATCCCGACGATTCCCCAGACCACCGTCATGATGGCGAACTGGCGGACCACCTTGTAGTTATAGGCGGTACTGCTTGCTGTGCTCATGTTATGGGCTTCCGTCCACGGTTTTTGGATTGCGCGGCAAGCATGGTGAAAGCCCATTGGGCGACTATTGATCTGGATCAATCGCCCACAAACGACGGAGAAGTCTGAATGCTGTTGTGGAACAGGCCTGACGGCCCGGTTTCGTACACCCTAATCCTGGCCCATGGCGCCGGTGCCCCGATGGACAGTCCGTTCATGGATGACATCGCGCAAAGGCTCGCCGCTCGTGGCGTTGCGGTGGTCCGGTTCGAGTTTCCCTATATGGCTGCGCGGCGGCACGACGGGCGTCGCCGGCCACCCAATCACCAGGCCCTGCTACTGAGTTGCTGGCGGGAGATTCATGCCGAGGTGCGACAGCAGGTCACAGGACGCTTGGCCGTGGGTGGTAAGTCTATGGGCGGGCGCATGGCCAGCCTGCTGGCCGATGAACTGGGCGTCGACACCCTGGTGTGCCTGGGCTACCCCTTCCATGCCGTGGGCAAGGCGGACAAACCTCGGGTCGCCCACCTGGCGGACCTGAAGACTCCGACCCTGATCATCCAGGGCGAGCGCGACCCCATGGGCGATCGCCTTGCGGTCGCGGGCTACAGCCTCTCGGGTGCCATTCACTTGTGCTGGCTCGCTGCCGGGGATCACGATCTGAAGCCGCTGAAGGCCTCCGGGTTTACCCATGAGCAGCATCTGGACAGCGCGGCAGACGCGATAGCGCGGTTCCTGGCAGGACCGGTCCAGGAATGAGAAGGGCGCCGTCTCAGGCTGTGTGAAAACTGCTGCGCTCGGTGATGCTGAGCGTCACTCGCGACGGTCTCACACAGCCTGGTCTGACGCCCTGTTGATTGCTTCAGCGATTGAACCTGTCCACCAGGGAATACTGCCCCTGCGCCGTGTGGGTCAGCTCTTCGCTCAGCATGGCCGTGCGCTGGGCCTCGCCCGAGGTCTGGTCGGCCAGGTGGGCGATGCTGCTGATGCTCTGGTTGATCTGCTCGGCCACCGCGCTCTGTTCCTCGGTCGCTGCGGCGATCTGGTCGGCCATGTCAGCGATGTTGGCCACCGCTTCGCTGATGCCCACCAGCGCCTGGTCCGCCTGGAGCACACGCTCGACGCCTTCGTCCGCCTGGCGACGGCCATGCTCCATGGTGTGCACGGCTTCTTCGGCGGTCTTCTGCAATTGGGCGATGAGTTGATGAATCTGCCCGGTGGATTCCGCCGTGCGCTGGGCGAGCTGGCGCACCTCGTCGGCCACCACGGCGAAGCCACGGCCCATTTCGCCGGCGCGGGCGGCCTCGATGGCCGCGTTCAGCGCCAGCAGGTTGGTCTGGTCGGCGATGCCCTTGATGACATCCACCACGCCACCAATCTCGTTGCTGTCCTGGGCCAGTCGCGTGACGGTCTCGCCGGTTTCACCGACGGACGCGGAGAGACGCTGGATAGCCTCGCGGGTTTCGGCGGCGATGTTGCGGCCCTCGCTGGTCAGGCGGTTGGCTTGCTGGGTGGCATCGGCGGTGCGCTGTACATTGTTGGCCACCTCCTGGGTGGTGGCGGCCATCTGGTTCACCGCAGCGGCCACCTGCTCGGTTTCCACCCGCTGGCGTTCCAGGCCTTCGGAGCTGTTGTGAGCCAGGGTGTCGGCCTCGCGAGCCTGCTGGGTGAGGTGCTCTGCGGTGTCCTGCAGTCGGGTCAGGCAGGTCTTCAGCCTCGCTTCCTGGCTGAGCATCGCCATTTCCAGGCGCGCCTGGACGCCGCGGCTGTCGGTGTACATCTGTGCGATCAGCGGGTCGGAGGTGGTCTGTTCGGCCAGGCGCAGCAGGCGCTTGATACCGCGGTTCTGCCAGGCCAGGCCGATCAGGCCAAGGGGCACCGACAGCAGGGCGGCTAGAAGGAAGCCCCAGTGGGAGTTCAGCCAGGCGCCGATCAGGAAAGCGATCTGGCTGATGAGGATGAAGGGCAGCCAGTCCTGTACCACCGGCAGCCACTTGTCGCGGCCGGGGATGGCGGCCTTGCCGGCATTCAGGCGCTGATAGAGGGCTTCGGCGCGACGCACCTGTTCGGCGGTCGGCTTGATCCGCACTGACTCATAGCCGGTGACCTGGCTCCCATCGAAAATGGGCGTGACGTAGGCATTCACCCAGTAGTGGTCGCCGTTCTTGCAGCGGTTTTTCACCACCCCCATCCACGGACGTCCCTTTTTCAGGGTCGCCCACATATGAGCGAAGACCGCAGACGGCACGTCCGGGTGGCGCACCAGGTTATGTGGCGAATGAAGCAGTTCGTCGCGGCTGTAGCCGCTGATGTCGATGAAGGCTTCGTTGGTATAGGTGATGACGCCTTTGCTGTCCGTAGTGGAGATCAGGCGTTGTTCGATCGGGAAGCTACGTTCCCGCTGGGTCACAGGTTGGTTATTTCTCATGATGTCCTTCCGCAAGGCTTACTGCTTATATCGGCATCCGCGCGCTTAGGTTGAGCCTTTTCTTTTCGCGACAGTCTATCCGGATTCCGTCGCCACCTACCCCCTCATCTCGCTGCCCGCTTCCCGCGCCGGTAGTCATTTTGAAATCGCGCAAGTTTTTGGTGTGGATAATCTGGCGAATTTTCATTTTCTCTTAATGGATATCTATCAAGTGCAGTGTTCTGTTTTTTTTCGGCATATATATGACGCACTTTGTAGTTTGCATTGGTATCTATCAATGGATCTTGCGGGTGCATTCTCGTGACTATTAAAGGCAGCCCTGCATGGTTTTTGGCTTTCTTGTGGGGGTGTTGAAAGCTGCGTGGTGCGTGGCTTTTTGGGTGGTCGCCTGTTTTTTATTGGTTACTAAATTTTAAACTTCAAGATGATTTTATGGTTCTGCGGCTTGCATTCGATTTGCTCAATCGAAGTTGTCTTTCGCAATACGGCTGTCGTGCTTTCTTGGCGTCGTGAATCCGGTCCCGGTCATTCGCGAAGAATCCTGCCGTGCCTTCGAGTCTTGTTCGGGCTGGACGCTCGCAAGTCTGTCGCGAGGTCAGCCCTGGTCGTTCGCCTGGGGGGATCGTGCAATGCGCATCAGCATTTTCGGATTGGGGTACGTGGGGGCCGTTTGTGCAGGATGCCTGTCGGCGCGGGGGCACCAGATTGTCGGGGTGGACATCGCCCCGTTGAAGATCGAGATGATCAACCAGGGCAAGTCGCCCATCGTGGAACCGGGATCGGCCGGCTCGGCCAGCAGGTGGTGGCGGACTGGCGCGACCAGCCGCTGGAGCGCCCCAACAACCTTCAGGACTGGGCTGCCTGGGCGGTGATGGCCGCCTCGGTCGTGGTTGATCGTCGCGACCTGTTCGAGTGGTCCGTGGCGCAACTGCGTATAGGCGTCTCGCAGGTCGATGCGGAGGGCTACCTGCCCAACGAACTGCGCCGCGAGACCCGCGCCCTGGCTTACCACAACTACAGCATGGGCCCGCTGATGATGATGATGATGATGATGATGGCCTTCGCCCAGGCCAACGGCATCGACCTGCGCACGGACAATCACCGGGCGATTCAGCGCCTGGCCACGTGCGTGGAGCAGGGCATCGAGAACCCACGGCGCTTCGAAGAGAAGACCGGCTCAAGCAGGAGCTGGAAGACCTGCGGGAGGACGGCAAGTTCGCCTGGCTGAAACCCTACTGCGCGCTCTACCGTTGCGCGCCCAGCACCGAAGAATGGCGTCGCTCCATCGAGCCACTGAAAACCTACCGGTTGGATGGCGACATCACCCAGCTGTTCGCCACGCTCCCGCAGCTGGGCGAGCGCGACTGACGCATGCGTTTCCCCGGCACAGGACGTGCCGGAGGATTGATCCTGCCGGTCGTCGGGACGACGGCGCGGCCCAGGTGGATTCGAGGGTTGAGAGGAGAGCAGGCATGATTCCAGTGATTTTGTCCGGTGGCAGTGGTTCGCGACTCTAGCCGCTGTCGCGCAAGCTGTACCCCAAGCAGTTCCTGGCCCCGGCCGGTGAACACACGCTGTTCCAGCAGACCATGCAGCGCCGCGGCGGCTATGGCAACGTGCTCAAGGGCGATGTGCTCACCCATGACAGCCGCAATTGTTATGTCCACGGCAACTCCAAGCTGGTCACCCTGCTGGGCCTGGAGGACGTGGTGGTGGTGGAAACCCGTGACGCGGTGATGATCGCCCACAAGGACAAGGTGCAAGAGGTGAAGAAACTGGTCGGCGCACTGGACGCCCGTGGCCGCCAGGAAACCCAGAGCCACTGTCAGGCCTACCGTCCCTGGGGCGGCTACGACTCGGTGGACTCGGGTTCCCGTCACCAGGTCAAGCACATCACCGTAAAACCGGGGGCGCAGCTCTCGCTGCAGATGCACCACCACCGCGCCGAGCACTGGATAGTGGTGTCCGGTACCGCACGGGTGACCTGTGACGACAAGACCTTCCTGCTCACCGAAAACCAGTCCACCTACATCCCCATCGCCTCGATCCACCGCCTGGCCAACCCCGGCAAGATCCCGCTGGAAATCATCGAGGTCCAGTCCGGCAGCTACCTGGGCGAGGACGATATCGAGCGGTTGGAAGATGTCTACGGCCGCAGTGCCCAGGACCTGGGCCTGGTGCGGGGCTGATCCCCAACGGCGCACCCAGGGGTGGGCTTCAGTCGTAGGGTGGACCACGCTTCACCGGTCCACCATTCTGGGCTCGGCATGACGCTGCTGGTGGATGGAAAAGCGCCATCCACCCTACGAGGCTTTTCCGCAGGCCGCGCCGGGAGGTTAGCCCGCCAGGAGTTGCCGCAGAACGTAGTGGAGAATGCCGCCGGCCTTGAAGTACTCCACCTCGTTCTGGGTATCGATGCGGCACAGCAGTTCAGCCTGCTCCTTCGAGCCGTCATCGCGGGTGATTTCCAGCTGCAGGTCCATGTGCGGGCGCAGGCTGGCGCTGTCCAGGCCGCTGATGGTCAGGGTTTCCTTACCGGTGAGGTTGAGGGTCTTGCGGTCGTCGCCACCCTTGAACTGCAGGGGCAACACGCCCATGCCCACCAGGTTGGAGCGGTGGATACGCTCGAAGCTCTCGGCGATCACCGCCTTGACCCCCAGCAGGTTGGTGCCCTTGGCCGCCCAATCGCGGGAGGAACCGGTGCCGTATTCCTTGCCGGCGACTATCACCAGCGGCGTGCCTTCGTCCTGGTAACGCATGGCGGCGTCATAGATGGCCAGTTTTTCGCTGCTGGGCAGGTGCAGGGTGTTGCCGCCTTCCTCGCCACCGAGCATCTCGTTGCGAATGCGGATATTGGCGAAGGTGCCGCGCATCATCACTTCATGGTTGCCGCGTCGTGAGCCGTAGGAGTTGAAGTCTGCTGGAGCGACCCCGTGCTCGCGCAGATAGCGACCAGCCGGGCTGTCGGCCTTGATGTTGCCAGCCGGGGAGATATGGTCGGTGGTCACCGAATCGCCGAGCAGGGCCAGGATGCGAGCCTGCTGGACGTCTTCCACCTTCGGCGGCGCACCGGTGATGTCGGCGAAGAAGGGCGGGTGCTGGATGTAGGTGGAGTCCGACTGCCAGGCGTAGGTATCGGATTCGGGCACCTTGATCGCGCGCCATTGCGCGTCGCCGGCGAAGACTTCGGCATATTCCTTGCGGAACATGGCGGTATCCACCTTCTGGATGGCGGCGGCGATTTCCTGCTGGCTTGGCCAGACATCCTTGAGATAGACCGGCTGGCCGTCCTTGCCCTGGCCCAGGGGCTGGTTGGCAATATCCACGCGCACGCTGCCCGCCAATGCATAGGCCACCACCAGCGGTGGCGACGCCAGCCAGTTGGCTTTCACCAGCGGATGCACCCGGCCTTCGAAGTTGCGGTTGCCCGACAGCACCGAGGCCACCGTCAGGTCCGCTTGCTGGATGGCCTTCTCGATGGGGTCGAGCAGGGGCCCGGAGTTACCGATGCAGGTGGTGCAGCCGTAGCCCACCAGGTTGAAGCCGAGCTGGTCCAGATAGGGTGTGAGGCCGGCCGCGCGGAAGTACTCGGTCACGACCTTGGAACCCGGGGCGAGGGAGGACTTCACCCAGGGTTTGCGGGTCAGGCCCTTTTCCACGGCCTTCTTCGCCAGCAGGCCGGCGGCCATCATCACGCTGGGGTTGGAGGTGTTGGTGCAGGAGGTGATGGCGGCGATGACCACGGCGCCATCTTCGAGATTGAAGCGTTCACCATCGTCCAGCGTCACGCTGGCCTTGCCGGCACCACTGGTGCCGGAGGACTTGAGTTGCAGGTTCAGCAGGTCGTCGAAAGCCCTGGGTACCTGGGGCAGCGGCACGCGGTCCTGGGGACGACGGGGGCCGGCCAGGCTGGCTTCGACACTGGAAAGGTCCAGGGCCAGGGTGTCGGTGAATACCGGCTCATGGCCCGGCTCGCGCCAGAGGCCCTGGGCCTTGCTGTAGGCCTCCACCAGTTGCACGGTCTCGTCCGGACGGCCGGAAAGGCGCAGGTAGCCGAGGGTGATCTCGTCCACCGGGAAGAAACCGCAGGTGGCGCCGTATTCCGGGGCCATGTTGGCGATGGTGGCGCGGTCGGCCAGGGGCAGGTCGGCCAGGCCGTCGCCGTAGAATTCGACGAATTTCCCCACCACGCCTTTCTTGCGCAGCATCTGGGTGACGGTGAGCACCAGGTCGGTGGCGGTAATACCTTCGCGCAACTTGCCCGTGAGTTTGAAGCCGATGACCTCGGGAATCAGCATCGACACCGGCTGGCCGAGCATGGCGGCCTCCGCTTCGATACCACCCACGCCCCAGCCGAGTACGCCGAGGCCGTTGATCATGGTGGTGTGGGAGTCGGTGCCCACCAGGGTGTCGGGGAAGGCGTAGGTCAGGCCGTCTTCTTCGCGGGTCCAGACGGTACGGGCCAGGTACTCCAGGTTGACCTGGTGGCAGATGCCGGTGCCCGGTGGCACCACGCTGAAGTTGTCGAAGGCCCGCTGGCCCCAACGCAGGAAGGCGTAGCGCTCTCCGTTGCGCTGCATTTCGATCTCGACGTTCTCTCCGAAGGCGGCTTGGGAGGCGAAGCGGTCGACCATCACCGAATGGTCGATCACCAGGTCCACCGGCGACAGCGGGTTGATGCGCTGCGGGTCGCCACCGGCCGCGGCGACGGCGGCGCGCATGGCGGCCAGGTCCACCACGGCCGGCACGCCAGTGAAGTCCTGCATCAGCACCCGGGCGGGGCGATACTGGATCTCCCGCTCCGAACTGCGCGGGCCGAGCCACTCGGCCAGGGCCTTGAGGTCGGCAGCATTGACCGTTTCGTCATCCTCCCAGCGCAACAGGTTCTCCAGCAGCACCTTCATCGACATGGGCAGCTTGTCGATTGCGCCCAGGCGCTTGGCGGCCTCGGGCAGGCTGAAGTAGTGAAAGGTCTTGCCTGCGACTTCGAGGCTGCGGCGGCAGTTCAGGCTATCCAGGGAAGGCATCGGGATCTCTCCTTGAGGCCCACGCGGCATGGGCCGGCTGCTCGTACGGAAGCTAAAACCCTAGCCCCGCTTGGCGGGTCTTGCCATGTCAGCCGACCGGCCGGGCGGGCCGGGCTCCCCTGATGAAACTATCCGGCTGCAGGAATTTCCTTCCTTTCCTGTGTGAAAACGGGCGTTGCGCAACTATAGTGCGCGCCCAAGAGGAGCCCACCCGATGAACACCTTGCTGTTGCACTGCCGCCCCGGTTTCGAGGGTGAGGTCTGTGCTGAAATCGCCGAGCACGCCGCCCACCTCGATGTGGCGGGTTATTCCAAGGCCAAGCCCCATAGCGCCTGCGCCGAGTTCGTCTGCAGCGAGCCCGGCGGCGCCGAGCGGTTGATGCGCAAGGTGCGTTTCAGTCAGTTGATCTTTCCGCGCCAGTGGGCCCGTGGCGAGTACGTCGAGCTGCCGGAAACCGACCGCATCGGCGTGCTGTTGGAGGCACTGGCCGGCTACCCGGTGTGCGGCAGCCTCTGGCTGGAAGTGCTGGACACCAACGAAGGCAAGGAACTGTCCACCTTCTGCCGCAAGTTCGAGAAGCCCCTGCGCAGCGCCCTGATCAAGGCCGGCAGGCTCAAGGACGACCCGCAACTGCCACGCTTGTTGCTGACCTTCCGCAGTGGCCGGCAGGCGTTCGTCGGCATGGCCGAGTCCAACAACTCGGCGCTCTGGCCCATGGGCATCCCGCGTCTGAAGTTCCCCCGTGAAGCGCCGAGCCGCTCGACCCTCAAGCTGGAAGAGGCCTGGCACCACTTCATCCCCCGCGCCGACTGGGACAAGCGTCTGGCGCCGGGCATGACTGCAGTGGATCTGGGCGCGGCCCCCGGTGGCTGGACCTGGCAGCTGGTGCAGCGGGAGATCAAGGTAACCGCCGTCGATAACGGTCCCATGGCGGAGAGCCTGATGTACTCCGGCTTCGTCGAACACCAGCGTGCCGATGGTTTCACCTTCAAGCCGCGCCGGCCGGTGAACTGGATGGTGTGCGACATCGTCGAGAAGCCTGCGCGCACGGCCGCGATGATCGAAACCTGGCTGGGCGAAGGCTGGTGCCAGGAAGCGGTGGTCAATCTCAAGCTGCCGATGAAGCAGCGCTACGCTGAAGTGCGGAAGCTGCTGGCGCGCATTGACGACGGCCTGAAAGGGCGCGGGCTGAAGGTCTTTATCGGCTGCAAGCAGCTCTATCACGATCGCGAGGAAGTGACCTGCCATCTGCGCAAACTATAGCGCCGGCACTCGCTCCACCCAGTAGCTCTGCTTGTGTCCACGCGCCTGGTACTCCGCTACCAGGCGCTCGGCTTCTGCCCGGGTCAGGCCGTCGCGCAGGACGAACTCGTTGCCGTTGTCATCCAGTCGCTTGACGCACCAGCTGCGCTCGGGGGCTTCGGACATGGCCCGCTCCCATGGGAAAACCTCATGCTGCGCCGCCGTTCACTGGCTGGCCAGTGGCGTCTCCAGGGGAATCAATGACGGCAGGCGGACCTCCCCTTTGAGGGTGGTCGACTGCGGGCTCCAGGAACTGTTGAACAGGTACTGGCCGCTGAAGCCGCTGACTTTCAGACCCAGCTCATCGCCGGGCTGGAGCAGGGCGCTGACGGCTGCCAGCTCAACCTGGCGGGCGTTGAGTGGGGTGACCTGTTCGCTGAGCACTTCAATGCGGCCTCCGGTGCGGCGCACGGCCAGGGAGGCGAACAGCAGCGGTGTGTCGGCGTCGCGCTGCAACTGCAGCCGGGCGGTACCCACCAGTCCACTGGTGTTGTCGACCTGACGCAGCGGGATGAAGCGGGAAGGGCTGAGCCATCCGCTGGTCAGCGGGCGAATGCGCGTCTTCGGCAGGGGCTGTGGCGCTTCCATCTGCGGGGGCTGTTGCAGCACCAGGCCGTGATTGAGGTCAAGGCTGAGGCAAAGGTCCGGCACGCTGTCGGCGACGCCGGGGCGGCCGCGCAGTTTGTCCTGGTACCAGGCGACTACCGCCTGGTAGAGGTTGATGGCACGGTCACCGCAATGCAGCACGGGCTCGTTGTTGAAGGGTGGCAGGCCGCTCCAGTGCTGCAGGGGCGGCGGCAGGATGTGCCCCCCTTGCATGCCCAGGAGGCGCACATCGGCGTCGCCCTGATCCAGGCAGTCGCGGATGGCCAGCCCCTGGTCGAGGGGGAACAGGGTGTCGCGCAGGCCCTGGATCAGCAGCGCGTCTGCGTGCGGGCGCTGGCCGCGTTGGCAGTAGCTGACAAGGCTGTGGGACTTGAGTTCGGCCTGCACGTCGGGCGTCATTTCGCCGCTGGCGCTCTTCAGGTAGGCCGCCTGGGTGAACTTGCCAAGGTCGTAGCCGGTGGCAATGCCGAGGCCCAGCAGTACGCCAGTCCAGCCGACTTTCATGCGTCCGCCCGGGGCGAGGGCCGCGGACAGGTCGTACCAGGTAGCGATTGGCACTATGGCATCGATGCGCGGGTCCTCGGCCGAGGCCAGCAACTGCACGGCGCCGCCATAGCTTTCGCCGAGCATGCCGACACGCGGATCACCGGGGCGGTCCATGCTCAGGCGCGGCAGGTGGGCGGCGGCCCAGTCGATCACCGCCAGGGCGTCCTGTACTTCGTAGCGCGGGTCCATCATCTCAATGTTGCCGTCGCTGCCGCCCCAACCGCGCTGGTCGTAGCTGATTACCCAGAAACCGGCCTGCCAGGCCTTGAGCGCGGCCCGCCCGGACATCATCTGCTGGCCGTAGAAGCTGTTCGGTCCGGTCACCCGCCAGCCGCCCCAGCCGTGGGTGTGAACGACCACGGGCGCTTGCTCGCCGGGCTTCAGCGCCGGCTGGAAGACGGTGGCGGAAAGCCGGGTGCCGTCCCGGGCGGTGATCACTGTCTCGAAGTGGGTCGCAGGCAGCGCGCGGTCGGCGAGGGTGCTGTAGTCGGGAAGCTGCTCGCGAGCCGCGCAGCCGCCCAGCAGGAGAAGAAAGAAAAGCAGACTGGTGAGGCGCATCGGATTTCCGCTGGCGGTCATGTTCCGTCCAGCTTGCCGGAGCGAGCTGGCCAGGTGCGCCCATCCAAGGTTGTGTGGCGTTGTGGCCGGACGTCGCTGCACGCGTGGCAAGGCTGGGCGCAGACTCGGCTTTGCGCCACAATAGCCGCCAGTTTTTGGAGTGCCCCATGTCCCAACAGCCTGATGCCATCCTCGACGCCACCGGCCTGAACTGCCCAGAACCGGTGATGATGCTGCACAACAAGGTGCGCGATCTGCCCGCCGGCGGCCTGCTCAAGGTGATCGCCACCGACCCTTCCACGCGCCGCGACATCCCGAAGTTCTGTGTCTTCCTTGGCCATGAGCTGCTGGATCAGTCGGAAGAGGCCGGCACCTACTTCTACTGGATTCGCAAGAAGGCCGATTGATGCCTTTCTGCATCGCTCCGGGCTCGAACATGACCCCGGCGCGCCTACCGAGCCGGGGCTGGCGTTCAGCGAGGCCCCAGCCGGTCTCAAGCCAAGGTGAATGAAAAAGGGCCGCTCGATGCGGCCCTTTTTGTCAGCGGCGAATCCTTGCCCGTGCGCTGCGCGCCAGTCTCAGGCTGAGCAGCACCGCAGCACAGGTCAGGCCCACCACCAACCCTTGCCAAAGCCCCTTGGGCCCGCTGGGTTCGCCCAGCCAGTCGGACAGGCCGAGGGCATAACCCACTGGCAGGCCGATACCCCAGTAGGCGAAGAGGGTGATGACCATGGTCGCGCGGGTGTCCTGGTAGCCACGCAGGGCGCCAGCGGCCGCTACCTGGATGGCGTCGGAGAACTGGAACAGCGCCGAGTAGACGATCAGCATGGCTGCCACTGCGATCACTTGCGGATCGGGTGAGTACATCGTCGCGATCGGTTCGCGGAACAGCAGCATCAGGCTGGCGGACAAGCAGGCATAGGCCAGTGCGGCGCCGATACCAATCCCTGCGGCGAAGCGCGCGGCGCGCGGCTCGCCACGGCCCAGCGCCTGGCCGACGCGCACGGTGACCGCCATCGCCAGGGCGTACGGGATCATGAAGATCAGGGCGCTGAAGTTGAGCGCGATCTGGTGCCCAGCCACCACGGTGGCGCCCAGTCCGCCGATCAGCAGCGCAATCACGGCGAAGATGCTCGATTCGGCGAATACGGCGATGCCGATGGGGCCGCCGATGGAAAGCAGGCGCTTGATCATCGACCACTGCGGTTTGTCGAATTGGCCGAACAGCCGGCTTGGCTTGTAGGCCGGGGCGCGGATGACCCAGCTCAGCATGCCCAGCAGCATGAACCACATCACCGCCCCGCTGGCCCAACCACAGCCCACACCGCCCAGGGCCGGCATGCCGAGGTGGCCGTAGATCAGGATGTAGTTCAGGGGAATGTTCAGCAGCAGGCCGCAGATGCCCAGCACCATGCTCGGGCGGGTACGACCCAGGCCGTCGCTGAAACAGCGCAGCACGTAGTAGAGGGCCACCGCCGGAAAACCGAAGGCGATGCCGTGCAAGTAGCCCATGGCCGGGTCGACCAGGTCAGGGTCCACGCCCATCAGCTGCAGCACGGGGCGCGCATTGATCAGCAGCAGGGCACCGCAGATACCTACCACCAGCGCCAGCCAGAGGGCCTGGCGTACCAGCGGGCCGATCTCGTCCGGTTTGCCGGCGCCAAAGCGCTCGGCGACCTTGGCGGTGGTGGCGAGGAGGATGCCGGTCATTAGCAGGAACACCGGTATCCAGATGGAGTTGCCGAGCGCCACGGCAGCCAGGTCACGGGGGCTGACGCGGCCGGCCATCACCGCGTCGACGAAGCCCATGGCGGTGTTGGAAAGCTGGGCGATCATGATTGGCGCCGCCAGCTTGAGCAGCGCGCGCAGTTCCGTGCTGGCGCGGCTGAAACGGGTTTGAGGTTGGGTCACTGATAGTTCCATATCGATAAGTCATCCTCCGGGCGTACCGGTGGTGTCCATGCAATGGGTGGCTGACGGGAATCCGGGCGTTGCCTGGTCGCGACGGGCTCGCGACGGTGCACGGTCCCAGCCTTTGCAGCAGAGGCTGCCGGCGGAACGGGACGTGGAGGCTGAGGAACGCCTAGTCTACGCCCTGACGCATTGGTCAGAAAAGAGGGTTGACCGCCCGTGATACGGGCATCTGCCGAGGGGATTGCGTAAAATGGCGGCCTCTCTGCCGGAGCCTGCCATGCAAATTGTTGCCGACGAAAACATACCCCTGGTCGATGCCTTCTTTGGCGGCTTGGGGAAAATACGCCGTCTGCCGGGGCGCGCCATCGATGCCGCCGCGCTGGCAGACGCCGACCTGCTCCTGGTGCGTTCGGTGACCCGCGTCGATCGCGCGCTGCTGGCTGGTAGCCCGGTGCGCTTTGTCGGCACCTGCACGATCGGGACCGATCACCTGGACCTGGACTACTTCACCGAGGCCGGTATCCCCTGGTCCAGCGCCCCCGGATGCAATGCCCGCGGCGTGGTGGACTACGTGCTCGGAAGCCTGCTGGTGCTGGCCGAGGACGAAGGCGTGGACCTCGGCTCGCGCACCTTTGGCGTAGTGGGCGCCGGCCAGGTGGGCGGGCGCCTGGTGGATGTGCTGCGTGGTCTCGGGTGGCGTGTGCTGGTGTGCGATCCGCCGCGGCAGGCCGCCGAAGGGGGCGACTTCGTCGATCTTGCGACCATCCTCCGCGATTGCGACGCCATCAGCCTGCACACGCCGCTGGACAGCGGCGGTGAGCACCCGACTCATCACCTGTTGGACGCCGGTCGCCTTGCGCGGCTGCGCTCCGGTGCCTGGCTGATCAACGCCAGCCGTGGTGCCGTAGTGGACAACCAGGCCCTGCACGAGCTGCTTAGCCGCCGCACCGACGTGCGCGCGGTGCTGGATGTCTGGGAAGGCGAGCCCCAGGCGGACGTGGAGCTGGCGCGCCTGTGCCGTATCGCCACGCCGCACATCGCCGGATACAGCCTGGACGGCAAGTTGCGCGGCACGGCGCAGATCTACCAGGCCTGGTGCCGGGTCAGTGGGCAGGCGGAAAATGTGCAGTTGGATGAGCTGCTACCGACCCCCTGGCTGGGAGAGCTGGCCCTGGATGCCAGTTGCGACCCGAGCTGGGCGCTGGCGACCCTGTGCCGTGCGGTGTACGACCCGCGCCGCGACGATGCGGATTTCCGTCGCAGCTTGGTGGGCGACGAGGCGCAGCGGCGCGCTGCTTTCGATGCCCTGCGCAGGCACTATCCGGTGCGCCGGGAGATTGACGGGTTGCGGGTGCGTTTGACGGGGGAAGCCCCCGGGTTGGTGGAAATCGTCCGGGCGCTGGGCGCGGAACTGGTGTAGGGAATGGCCCGGAATTGCCCCGGGCCAGGAGCGCTCAAGCCTGTTTCAGCTCGGACTCCAACTGCTTGTGCAGTTCCTGGCAGGCGCGCTGGATCATGGATTCGGTGATTGGAATCTCACGGCCTTGGGCGTCGATGACGGCGCCGCCCACGGGACGACGACTGCGCAGCGGGATCACGCGGCGATCGGAAGTGCTGTCGTGCAAGCTCATGGCCTGTCTCCTCTTCAGGTGGTGCGCGCAGTCTAGGTGGGGTAGATGAAGGCGCGGTGACAGTTGGCGCCAACGTTGCGCCAGAAAAAAAAGAACGACCAGGAAACACTAGCAGCGAATATGCCAACTGCGAATACTCTGGTCGTGGTACGTGGACCCCTAGTGCGGGGCGACAGTTCAGTTCGAGGTAAGCATGTCCTTGTTCCATATGGGTTTGATCATCAATCCCCTGGCCGGTCTGGGCGGCCAGGCTGCGCTCAAGGGTAGCGACGGCGTAGCCGCAGAGGCCCTTGCCAGAGGCGCGGAGCCCCGTGCGGCAGCGCGTACTCGTCTAGCCCTGGAATGTCTGCTGCCGCTCGTCGGGCGCATCCAGTTCCTCACCTTCCCCGGTCCGATGGGCGCCGACCTGTTGGCGGAAATGGGCTTCGACTACTGCGTACTCGGCCATCTCGACGGCCCCATGACCTGTGCAGAGGACACTCGGCAGGCTGTCGACGCCCTGCAGGACGCCGGCGTTGCCTTGATTCTCTTCGCCGGTGGAGACGGCACGGCGCGGGACGTCAGCGCCGCAGTACGCGAAGGCCAGCCGGTGCTGGGCATTCCCGCTGGCGTGAAGATCCACTCCGGCGTCTATGCCATCAGCCCGCGCGCAGCCGGGGAATTGGCGCGGCGCCTGGTGGAGGGTGGCCTGGTGCGCCTGGCCAGTGGCGAGGTGCGTGACCTGGACGAAACGGCCCTGCGCGACGGCAAGGTCGCGGCGCGCTGGTATGGCGAGCTGACCGTGCCCGAGGAAGGCCACTTCATGCAGCACGTCAAGCAAGGAGGGATGGAATCGGAAGAGTTGGTGCTGGTGGATCTGGCCGACTGGCTAAACGACAGCTGGGAGGAGGGCGTGCGCTATGTGCTCGGGCCGGGTTCTACCCTCCATGGCCTGGCGGCCAACCTGGGGCTGGACACCACGCTGCTGGGCGTCGACGTGGTCGAGAACGGTGTGGTAATCGCCCGCGACGTGACCGAAAGCCAGCTGTTCGCGTTGGTGGACGGCCATCCGGCGCGGTTGCTGGTCACCGCCATTGGCGGTCAGGGGCACATCATCGGCCGGGGCAACCAGCAGATCAGCCCCAGGGTGCTGCGGGCCATCGGCCTGGAGCACCTGAGGGTGGTGGCCACTAAGCGCAAGCTCGGTACCCTGGAAGGCCGCCCGTTGCTGGTGGACACTGGTGATCCGGCCCTGGATGAAGCCTTCCCGGATGCCGTACGGGTCTGGGCGGGCTACAAAGAGGAGCTGCTCTATCCCGTGGGGTGGGGCGACCCGGCCTGAGGCGGGGCACCGGTATCCGGGGAGATCGGCTACCATCGACGGCACTTCCCCGTGGATTCAGGAGCATCGTGATGGATGCCGAGCAGTACCCGCCCCATGTCCGTCCCGGCGAGCGCGTCGTGCTGTTTGACGGGGTGTGCAAGCTCTGTAACGGCTGGGCGAAGTTCCTGATCCGCCATGACCGGGCGCGGGTGTTCAAGCTTGCCTCGGTACAGTCGGTGGAAGGGCAGGCGATCCTGCGCTGGTTCGGCCTGCCCACTGATAGCTTCGCCACCATGCTCTATGTGGAAGGCCGCGAGCTGTTCGTCCGCTCCGAGGCCATTGCTCGGATCGTTCGTCAATTGCCGGCCCCTTGGCCGCTGCTGGGCGTTTTCCGCTTTCTGCCCCTGGGCCTGCGCGACTGGTGCTACGACCGTATTGCCCTGAATCGCTACCGCCTTTTCGGCCGGCACGATGTCTGCCTGCTGCCGTCGCCCGACCATGAGGGGCGCTTCCTGAATGCCGACCGCTGAATCACGTCACTTCGCCTCGTTGGCCCGTTGGGGGTTGGCACTGTTGTTCCTCTACCACGGTCTGGTACCCAAGCTGCTCTGGCTGAGCGCCGACGAAAAATTGATGATTGCCGCCCATGGCCTGACTCGCGTGGAGCTGGTCGCGACCATTGCCGGGCTGGCGGAAATCGCCCTGGCGCTGATCCTGTTGCGGGTACGCAAACAGCGCTGGCCCCTGGCGCTGGCGGCAGCACTGTTGATCGGCCTATTGCTGGATGTGGCGCTGTTCGCTCCGAGCTTGCTGATCCAGGCATTCAATCCCCTGTCCACCAACCTGGTGGCGCTCTGCCTCTGTCTGGTGGGGTGGTGGGCGGAAGCGCCCGCTGCCGCCGCGCAGCGCGCAGGGAACCCCCTTAGGCAATCCGACTGAGTCCCTCGATGGCATCCCTTCTTTCTGTACCGCAGCGCAATGCGCTACGCATGGCCGGTCGCTTCGTTTCGCCCTATCGCTGGCGAGTGTTGGGCGCGCTGCTGGCGTTGTTGTTCACTGCCGGAATCACCTTGTCCATGGGGCAGGGTATCCGCCTGTTGGTGGACCAGGGGCTGGCCACCCAATCCCAAGCGTCGTTGCAGCATTCGATCATGCTGTTTTTCGGTCTGGTGCTGGCGTTGGCCGTCGGTACCTTTACGCGCTTCTACCTGGTGTCCTGGATAGGCGAGCGATTCGTCGCGGACATCCGCAAACGCGTGTTCGATCACCTTATCCAGCTGCATCCAGGTTTCTACGAGCGCAATCGCGCCTCGGAGATCCAGTCTCGGCTGACAGCCGACACGACACTCCTGCAATCGGTGATCGGCTCGTCTCTCTCCATGGCGCTGCGCAACGGCATCATGCTGGTGGGCGGCATCGGCCTGCTGTTTGTCACCAATCCCAAGCTGACCGGCATCGTGCTGCTGGCGTTGCCGCTGGTGCTGGCGCCTATCCTCATTTTCGGGCGCCGGGTGCGGCGCCTGTCGAGGCAGAGCCAGGACCGTATCGCCGATGTCGGCAGCTACGTTGGCGAAACCCTGGGGCAGATCAAGACGGTGCAGGCGTATAACCATCAGGCCCAGGATCGTCAACGTTTCGCCGGCACGGTGGAAGGTGCCTTTGACACGGCACTGCACCGCATCACCCAGCGCGCCTGGCTGATCACCCTGGTGATCCTGCTGGTGCTGGGAGCCGTTGGGGTCATGCTCTGGGTCGGCGGAACAGACGTCATCGCCGGGCGTATCTCTCCCGGCGACCTGGCGGCCTTCGTGTTCTACAGCTTGATCGTGGGGGCGGCCTTCGGTGCCATCAGTGAAGTGATCGGTGAGCTGCAGAGCGCCGCCGGTGCCGCCGAGCGTATCGCCGAGTTGCTCCAGGCGCGCAACGCCATTCATGCCCCGGCTGAGGGACAGGTGACGCTGCCGGAACGGGTCAGTGGGCGTATCGAGCTGGAGGCCGTTTGCTTCGCCTATCCCGGTCGGCCTGAAGTGAACGCCCTGGATGGCGTCAGCCTGGACGTTCGACCTGGCGAGACCCTGGCGCTCGTCGGGCCCTCGGGTGCGGGCAAGTCGACGGTGTTCGAATTGCTGCTGCGTTTCTTCGACCCCCAGGCGGGCAGCATCCGCGTCGAGGGTGTGGCGTTGCAGCAACTCGACCCCGCCGACCTGCGCCGTTGTTTCGCCCTGGTGTCTCAGAATCCCGCGCTGTTCTACGGCAGCGTCGAAGACAACATCCGCTACGGACGCCCCGAGGCCAGCGATGCCGAAGTGGAGGCTGCCGCGCGTGCGGCCCATGCCCACGAGTTCATCAGCCGTCTGCCGCAGGGCTACCGGACGCACCTGGGGGAGGGTGGCATCGGCCTTTCCGGTGGCCAGCGCCAGCGTCTGGCCATTGCCCGCGCCCTGCTGGTGGATGCCCCCATCCTGCTGCTGGACGAGGCCACCAGCGCCCTCGATGCGGAAAGCGAGCACCTGATCCAGCAGGCCCTGCCGGCACTGATGAGCGGACGCACCACGCTGGTGATCGCCCACCGTCTGGCCACCGTGCAGAATGCCGATCGTATCGCTGTGATGGAGCGAGGAAAGGTGATTGCGGTCGGTCGCCACGCGCAATTGGTGGCCAGCAGCCCCCTCTATGCGCGACTGGCCGAGTTGCAGTTCGGCGTCCAGGCGGAGGATGAGGTGGAGTAGGGGAATTAAATAAGCGGAATGAAAAAAGGGGATGCCGATGGCATCCCCTTTCTCATTCAGGCTTGGCTTCAGACGACCGGTTTGGTCTCGTCCTTGGCTTCATCCTTCTCTTCTTCCTCTGCCTTGGTCTCGGCTTGGGCCGGTACCTTGGCTTCGGTTGCTTCAGCCACTTGCTCAGGCTGTTCGGCCGGGGCCTCTACAGTCTGTTCAACAGCTTCTTCAGCCTTCTGCTCGGCAGCGACCACTTCCTCTTCCACGCCGGCGATGGCGTGTACGGCAGCGGAGACCGGTTCGGCAGCGGCTACCGCGTCAACGGCCTTGGCAGCAGCCTCTTCGGCTTCCTTGGCCAGACGCTCGGCTTCGCGCTGACGGCGACGCACCTCACGCGGATCGTTGGGGGCACGGCCACCGCTGGAGGGCGCACGAACTGGCTCTTCGACCTGGGGCTCTGCAGCCGGTGCTTCCTCGACGGAAGCGACGGCAGGCGCTTCGGCTTCGGCTACGACTTCGGCCGGGGCCGCTTCAGCGACCTGAGGGGCTTCGACCACAGCCGGGGTTTCCTCGACCACCGGAGCCTGTTCGACGACCGGAGCGGCTTCCTCGACTTGGGTGACCACGACTTCGGCAGCGGGGGCTTCAACAACCGGAGTTTCGGCCGCGGCCGGTGCTTCAGCAGTTGCTTCTGCGACCAGGTCTGCGGTGACTACGGCGGTGGCGGCTACTGCAGCGATCTGGGTAGCGTCGGCCGGAGTGGCCTGTTCGGCGCCTTCCTGATCTTCCTGACCTTCTTCCAGCTCATCACCGTTGGCTTCACGCTGGCGCTCGCGGCGATTGCTGCGGCGACGCTGGCCACGAGACCGGCGACGGGGACGTTCGCCATCGGCGCCTTCCTGTTCGTCATCCTGCAGCAGCTCTTCGTTGTTCAGCAGTTCTTCGTCGACCGCCTCGGCATCGGCCTGGGCCAGTTCGGCACGGGGCTGGCGCTCTTCACGAGGTTGACGCTCTTCACGCGGCTGGCGCTCTTCGCGGGCCGGACGCTCGGCGCGTTCGCCACGCTCGCGGCGACCCTCCTGGCCTTCACGGGGCTCACGAGGCTGACGCTCTTCGCGAGGTTGGCGCTCTTCACGCGGCTGGCGTTCCTCGCGAGGCTGACGCTCTTCGCGGGGCTGGCGCTCTTCACGCGGTTCACGCGGCTGACGCTCTTCGCGAGGTTGGCGCTCCTCACGCGGCTGGCGCTCTTCGCGTGCCGGACGCTCGCTACGCTCGCGGCGACCTTCCTGGCCTTCGCGCGGCTGACGCTCTTCGCGAGGCTTGCGATCGTCCTCACGGCGGCCTTCACGACCTTCGCGGGGCTCACGACCGTCGCGGCGACGGTTCTGCTGGCGACCGCTGCGGCGTTCTTCACTGCGCGGCTGACGCTCGGTGGAAGGCTTCTCGACTTCGACCTTGGGCTCTTCCTTGCCGGCGAACAGTCCGACCAAGGACTTCACCAGACCCTTGAACAGGCTGGGTTCCGGGGTCGGTGCGGGTGCGGGTGTCGGGGCCTGAGGTGCAGCCGGGGCCGGAACGGGGCGCTCAGGGGAAACAGTCTTCACCGCGGCTTCCTGGCGAACCAGGGTGCGGGTGGAGCTGACCGGCTGAATTTCTTCCGCTTCGGCAGGCGTCATTTCGTAGCTGGACTGGCTGCTCAGCACTTCCGGGCTGTCGTCGCGCAGACGCTGGACTTCGAAGTGCGGGGTTTCCAGGTGGTCGTTCGGCAGGATGACGATGCGCGAACGGCTACGCAGCTCGATCTTGGTGATGCTGTTGCGCTTCTCGTTGAGCAGGAAGGCGGCAACGGGGATCGGGACCTGGGCGCGGACTTCGGCGGTGCGGTCCTTGAGGGCCTCTTCTTCAATCAGACGCAGGATGGCCAGGGACAGGGATTCGACGTCACGGATGATGCCTTGGCCGTCGCAGCGCGGGCAGACGATGCCGCTGGTCTCGCCCAGGGACGGACGCAGGCGCTGACGGGACATTTCCAGCAGGCCGAAACGAGAGATACGGCCAATCTGCACACGGGCGCGGTCGGCTTCCAGGGCTTCACGGACTTTCTCTTCCACGGCGCGCTGGTTCTTGGCCGGGGTCATGTCGATGAAGTCGATGACGATCAGGCCACCAATGTCACGCAGGCGCAGCTGGCGGGCGATTTCTTCGGCCGCTTCCAGGTTGGTCTGCAGGGCGGTTTCTTCGATGTCGCCGCCTTTGGTCGCGCGAGCCGAGTTGATGTCGATGGACACCAGGGCTTCGGTCGGGTCGATGACGATGGAGCCACCGGACGGCAGCTTCACTTCGCGCTGGAAGGCGGTTTCGATCTGGCTTTCGATCTGGAAGCGATTGAACAGCGGGACGCTGTCCTGGTAGAGCTTGATCTTGCTCTGGTACTGCGGCATCACCTGGCGGATGAAGCTCAGGGCTTCTTCGTGGGCTTCGACGCTGTCGACCAGCACTTCGCCGATGTCCTGGCGCAGGTAGTCACGAATGGCGCGGATGATGACGTTGCTTTCCTGGTAGATCAGGAAGGGAGCGCCACGCTCACCGGAGGCTTCCTTGATGGCGCTCCAGAGTTGCAACAGGTAGTCCAGGTCCCACTGCAGCTCTTCGCTGGAACGGCCGAGGCCAGCAGTGCGGACGATCAGGCCCATGTCGGCCGGAGCGTTGAGGCCGTTCAGCGCTTCACGCAGTTCGTTGCGCTCTTCGCCCTCAATGCGGCGGGAGATACCACCAGCACGCGGGTTGTTCGGCATCAGAACCAGGTAACGACCGGCGAGGCTGATGAAGGTGGTCAGGGCTGCGCCCTTGTTGCCACGTTCTTCTTTCTCGACCTGGACGATGACTTCCTGGCCTTCGCTGAGCACTTCCTTGATGTTGATGCGGCCTTCGGGGGACTTCTTGAAGTACTCGCGGGAGATTTCTTTCAGAGGCAGGAAGCCATGGCGCTCAGCGCCGAAATCGACGAAGGCAGCCTCGAGGCTGGGTTCGATGCGAGTGATTCGGCCCTTGTAGATGTTGGCTTTCTTCTGCTCGCGGGCACCCGATTCGATGTCCAGATCGTACAGGCGTTGGCCGTCGACCAGAGCAACACGCAACTCTTCGGGCTGAGTCGCGTTAATCAGCATTCTTTTCATGTGGTACCAATAGGTTTCCGGGCTACCGGAAACGGCGATTGGCGCACACGACTCTCGCGGTCGGTGTCAGGTGCGTGTCAGGGGCGGCGGGCCACCCCAGTGTCCAGCGAACTCCAGCCAAAGGGGCCGGAATCGCGACTACGTCTCCTGCTTGCTGTGTCGTGACAGAAGCACTTGTTCAGGAGGAGGAATCAACGGTCGGTAGCGGACGAAATGAAGCGTCTTGAAACTACGCAGTCCGACGGTTATGCATCTCCACCCTACACTTATCCCTTGAAAATCGGGTGCCGCTCGCTGAATCCGTAGCGGGTTGCATTTACCGTGATCTCCCATTGGAAGGGGTGATCACGCGTCATGGCTCGAGGCTTTGATTTCGGAAATATCGCGGTCAATGCGGCGAATTTTCTGTCGGACGGCCTTACGTCCTGAAAGGGTTGCAGCGGTTGGGGGGTGGCAGTTTTGGCGAACACCCCGAAACCAGGCCGCTTTTGGCGGCGTTCGCGACTATAGCAGTAATCATTAAGTGCTTCAAATCCATAAAAAATTGTTATGATGCTCAGATGAATACTCCTGCCTCCCCAACCTCCGGCGTCCAGCTGCTTGAGGTTTCGCCGGAATATGCCGGCCAACGCATCGACAATTTCCTACGTACCCAGTTGAAAGGTGCGCCCAAGACGTTGATTTATCGCATCCTTCGTAAGGGCGAGGTCCGCGTCAACAAGGGGCGAATCAAGCCGGAGTACAAGCTTCAAGCTGGCGATGTCGTGCGGGTTCCGCCGCTGCGCCTGTCCGAACCGAATGAGCCGGCGCCAGTGGCCCAGGGGCTGCTGGAGCGTCTGGAGAATGCAATCGTCTACGAAGACAAGGCGCTGATCGTGCTGAACAAGCCGTCTGGCATCGCGGTGCATGGTGGTAGCGGCCTCAGCTTCGGTGTGATCGAAGCCTTTCGTCAATTGCGTCCGGAGGCCAAGGATATTGAGCTTGTGCATCGCCTGGATCGCGACACTTCCGGGCTGCTGATGATCGCCAAGAAGCGCAGTATGTTGCGTCACCTGCACGAGGCATTGCGGGGTGATGGCGTCGATAAGCGCTATCTGGCGCTGGTGCGCGGCAGTTGGCCGACCTCGAAGAAGAAGGTCAGTGCACCGTTGCTGAAGAACAACCTGCGCTCCGGCGAGCGTATGGTCGAGGTGAATCCCGAGGGTAAGGAGGCGCTGACCGAATTTCGTGTCGTGCGTCGTTTTGGCGAGTTCGCCACCCTGGTGGAGGCCAGTCCCATCACCGGGCGCACTCATCAGATTCGTGTGCATGCCAAGCACGCCGGTCATTCCATTGCTGGCGATCCCAAGTACGGGGATGAGGATTTCACCCGCGAAATTCGTGATCTGGGTGGCAAGCGCTTGTTCCTTCATGCGCATTCCCTGGCTATCAGCCTTCCCGATGGCGGTGAGCTGAAGCTGGAGGCTCCGGTAGATGAGATGTGGCAGAAAACCCTGGAGCGTCTCGGTGCCTGATTATCAGCTTCTGATCTTCGACTGGGACGGCACGTTGGTTGATTCCATTGCCCGCATTGTCGAATCCATGCGTGTGGCTGCGGAAGTTTCGGGGTTGCCCTGGCGCGATGATGCCGCCATCAAGGGCATCATCGGGCTCGGCTTGCCGGAGGCTATCGCCACCCTCTACCCAGGGTTCGAGGATGCGCAGCGTATCGACGCATTCCGGCAGCGTTATGGTCAGCACTACAACGCCCTGGAGCGTCAGCCTTCCCCGTTGTTCGATGGGGTGGCTGAGTCCCTGGAGGAATTTCGTGAGCGGGGCTACCGTCTGGCCGTGGCTACTGGCAAGAGTCGTCGTGGGTTGGATCATGTGCTGGCAGGGCGTGGGTGGCTGGACTATTTCGATGTCACTCGTTGTGCTGATGAAACGGCAAGCAAGCCTGATCCGCGCATGCTGCAGGAGATCCTGGCGCATTGTGGGGTAGCGGCCGAGCGGGCGGTGATGGTGGGGGATTCGCCCTTCGATCTGCGCATGGCGCATCGGGCCGGGATGGATTCCGTGGCGGTGGGTTATGGTGCTCAGCCGCTTGCTGAGTTGCGCAAGGAGTCGCCCAGGCTGGCGATCGAGCGTTTCGAGGAGCTGAGTCACTGGTTGAGCGGCGGCCTGAGCCGGCAATCCCGAGAGGTGGGGTCTTATGTCTGACGAGTGGAAAGAGCCGGCTGCCGACAAAGCTGAGCAGAAGAGCTGGAAACTGCTGGAGAAAGCGGTCCTAGCCGGTGTTCAGGAGCAGCGCCGTGCCCGGCGCTGGGGTATTTTCTTCAAATCGCTGACCTTCCTTTACCTGTTCGCCGCGCTGGCGCTGTTCTCGCCGATCTTCGACCTGCAGAAAAGTGCGGCGCGCAGTCAGGAGCACACCGCCCTGGTTGAGGTGCGCGGCATGATCGCCGATGAGGAGGCAGCAAGTGCCGACAATATCGTGACCGCTCTACGTGCGGCCTTCGAAGATCCGAAGACCAGGGGTGTGGTGTTGCGCATCAACAGCCCCGGCGGTAGTCCGGTGCAGTCCGGCTACGTATATGACGAGATCCGCCGGCTGCGCGAAGAGCACAAGGACATCAAGGTCTACGCCGTCATTTCGGACCTGGGTGCGTCCGGTGCTTATTACATCGCTAGCGCGGCAGACGAGATTTATGCTGACAAGGCCAGTCTGGTCGGCTCCATCGGTGTCACTGCGGCGAGCTTCGGCTTCGTCGGCGCCATGGCTAAGCTTGGTGTCGAGCGCCGTGTCTATACCTCAGGCGAGCACAAGGCTTTCCTCGATCCGTTCCAGCCGCAAAAGCCGGAGGAGACCGAGTTCTGGCAGGGTGTGTTGAACACCACGCATCAGCAATTTATCGAGAGCGTGAAGAAGGGGCGTGGCGACCGGCTCAAAGTTGACACTCATCCCGAGCTCTTCAGTGGTTTGGTCTGGACTGGTGAGCAGGCGTTGGCGTTGGGGTTGGTGGACAAGCTTGGCAATACCAGTTTTGTGGCTCGCGAAGTCGTCGGTGCAAAGGAGATTGTTGACTACACCGTTCAGGAGTCGCCTTTCGATCGATTTTCGAAGAAGTTCGGTGCCAGCGTCGCTGAGCGCCTGGCGCTCTGGATGGGGTTCCAGGGGCCAAGTCTGCGCTGAGTGTGAGTGTCGTTAACGAAGGAGGGCCCGGCGAATGTCGGGCTTTCTTCCTTTTATATGGGGCTCAGGGGATCTGAACGCCCTCGGCGAGTAGCATGTCCACCAGGCGGATAAGCGGTAGGCCGACCAGGCTGGTAGCGTCCGTGCCATCGGTGGAGCGAAACAGGCTGACGCCGAGGCCTTCTGCCTTGAAGCTGCCGGCGCAGTCGTAGGGTTGTTCGGCTTCCAGGTAACGGCTGATGCGTGCTGCGTCCAGTTCGCGGAAATGCACGGTGAACGGTACGCAGTCGACTTGATGTTGGCCGGTGGCGCTGTTCAGCAGGACGAGGCTGGTCAGGAAGCTGACGCTGGCGCCGCTGGCGCGCTGTAGTTGGTCGCGGGCGCGCTCGAAGTCGTGGGGTTTGCCGAGGATCTGCTCGCCCAGTACGGCGACCTGATCGGAGCCGATGATCAGGTGGTTCGGATTCTTTGAGGCAATGGCGCGAGCTTTCTCCAGGGCCAGGCGGCGCACCAGCTGCTCGGCGGATTCATGTGGTTGACGGCGTTCGTCGATGTCCGGAGCGCCCCAGGTGAAGGGTAGGCGCAGGCGTTCGAGCAGTTCGCGGCGGTAGGGGGAGCTGGAAGCGAGCACCAGGGGTAGCATGGCGGTCTCCGGATTGCTGGGCGAGAAATTCTATAGAGGCCTTTCGTGTATGGACAATGCGGAAATTCTTTTGACAGGGCAGGGGCTCATCCCTAGAATGTCGCGCCTATGTTGAATGGGCCGATTCCACCTCATGTAGATCCGCGCAAGTTGGCGGACCGCGAAGTCACTCTTGATGGTGACATTGCGCTCGCCCGCCTGGAGCGACTCTGCGAACCTCTTGCGGGCAACGCCGGCAGCATCAGTGCGAGCCTCGCGTTTGGTCGTGACGAGCGTCGCGCTGTTGTCATCCATAGCCGGATTGATGTTGAGGTCAAGATGGTTTGCCAGCGTTGTCTAGAGCTGGTCACCCTGAACATCCACAGCGAGTGCGATTACGCGGTGGTGCGGGAAGGGGCTGACAGTCAGTCGCTGCCGAAGGGCTATGACGTGCTGGAAGTGGGTGAGGATCCCTTGGATCTGATGACTCTGGTCGAGGATGAGCTGCTGCTTGCCCTGCCCATAGTTCCGGCCCATGACCCTGAAGATTGCCAGCAGCCGGCGGGCACCAACGAGCCCGAGCCGAGCGTGGACGAGGTTTCGCGGTCCAACCCGTTCAGCGTACTGGCGCAGTTAAAGCGTGACCCAAACGTTTAGGAGTTAATTGATTATGGCTGTTCAGCAGAACAAAAAATCCCGCTCGGCACGCGATATGCGCCGTTCCCACGACGCCCTCGAGTCCAGCGCCCTGTCCGTAGAGAAGAGCACCGGTGAAGTTCACCTGCGCCACCACGTTTCCCCGGACGGTTTCTACCGCGGTCGTAAAGTGATCGACAAGGGCGCTGCTGAGTAATCCTTGGCCGCCTCGATCATCGCGATTGATGCAATGGGCGGGGACTACGGTCCCCGCTGCATTGTTCCAGCCAGCGTCGCCTGTCTGGCTGAGTTCCCCTCGCTTCACCTGGTCCTCGTCGGCCAAGCCTCCCTTCTTGAAGAACTTGTCGCCCGCGTTCCTGCGGTCTATCGCCAGCGCCTGCAAATTGAGCACGCCAGTGAAGTGATCGCCATGGACGAGCGCCCGGCACAAGCTTTGCGCGGCAAGCCAGATGCCTCGATGCGCGTCGCATTGGAGCTGGTCCGTAACGGACGGGCACAGGCCTGTGTCAGTGCTGGCAATACGGGCGCCCTGATGGCGCTGTCCCGCTATGTGCTGAAGACTTTGCCTGGAATTGATCGCCCGGCGATGGTCAGTGCCATTCCCACGGCGCGTGGTCATTGCCATCTACTGGATCTTGGGGCGAACGTCGATTGCAGTGCCGAGCATCTTTATCAGTTCGCCGTAATGGGGGCGGTCGCCGCCGAAGCTTTGGGTATCGCCCGTCCGCGCGTTGCGTTGCTGAACGTCGGCACTGAAGACATCAAGGGCAACCAGCAGGTCAAGCTTGCGGCGAGCCTGTTGCAGCAGGCCGAAGGTCTCAATTACATCGGCTACATCGAAGGTGATGGCCTCTATCGCGGAGAGGCGGATGTAGTGGTTTGCGACGGTTTCGTCGGCAACATCCTGCTCAAGTCCAGCGAGGGTCTGGCCTCGATGATCTCAGCGCGTATCGAAGCGCTCTTTACCGAAAGCCTAGGGGCTCGCCTGGTTGGCTCGCTCGCTTTGCCTCTGCTGCGTCGCCTGCGCACCGACCTGACGCCAGCGCGCCACAATGGGGCGAGTTTCCTCGGGTTGCAGGGCATCGTCATCAAGAGTCATGGCTCGGCTGGTGCGGAAGGTTTCCAGAGCGCCATTCGCCGGGCGTTGATCGAGGTGCGCGAGAATCTGCCGCAGCGCCTTCACGGCCGTCTGGAACATCTGTTGCTGTAGGATGTGACCACTATCGGTAGCCTGTCATCCAAATGTCAGTTTCGTGCGCTTGGCTATGCCAAGCGTCAATCTCCCTATACCGCCAGATAAGGGACCTCACTCAATGTCCGCTTCCCTCGCTTTCGTATTTCCCGGTCAGGGTTCCCAGTCTCTGGGCATGCTGGCCGAGCAGGGGGGCCAGCACAAGCTGGTCCTGGATACCTTTGCCGAAGCCTCCGAGGCGCTCGGCTACGATCTCTGGGCGCTGACTCAGCAAGGTCCGGAAGAGCAACTCAATCAGACCGATAAAACCCAGCCTGCCATTCTCACGGCTTCCATCGCTCTGTGGCACCTTTGGTTGGCTGAAGGCGGCGCCCGTCCAGCCTACGTGGCGGGTCACAGTCTGGGCGAGTATTCCGCCCTGGTGGCCGCTGGCAGCCTGGGTCTCACCGATGCGGTGAGACTGGTAGAGCGTCGTGGCCAGCTGATGCAGCAGGCCGTTCCGGCAGGGCAGGGCGGCATGGCCGCGATCCTTGGCCTGGAAGATGCTGACGTGCTGGCAGCCTGCGCTGACGCTGCGCAGGGTGAGGTGGTCAGTGCCGTGAACTTCAATGCCCCTGGTCAGGTGGTCATTGCCGGTGCTGCTGCTGCGGTCGAGCGTGCCATCGAAGCATGCAAGGCGCGCGGTGCCAAGCGTGCCATGCCATTGCCGGTAAGTGTGCCGTCGCACTGCGCGCTGATGAAGCCGGCCGCCGAGCGCTTCGCAGAATCGGTTGAAGCCTTGGATTGGAAGGCACCGCAGATTCCGCTGGTGCAAAATGTCAGCGCTGCTGTGGTGGCCGACCTGACAGAGCTCAAGCGCGATCTGCTGGCTCAGCTCTATAGCCCGGTCCGTTGGGTCGAATCGATGGTCAGCCTGTCCGAGCGTGGCGTCACTGATCTGATCGAGTGCGGTCCCGGCAAGGTGCTCTCGGGCCTTAACAAGCGTTGCGTGAAGGGTGTTATCACCCACAACCTGGATACCCCTGATGCTTTCGCAGCCGCCCGTGCTGCACTGGCCTGAACAAGGAGAAGACCTATGAGTCTGCAAGGTAAAGTGGCACTGGTCACCGGCGCGAGCCGTGGCATTGGTCAGGCTATCGCCCTCGAGCTGGGCCGTCAGGGCGCCGTGGTGATCGGCACCGCGACCTCTGCTTCCGGTGCCGAGCGCATCGCCGAGTTCCTCAAGAACAACGGTATCGAAGGCGCAGGCCTGGTTCTGGATGTCAGCAATGATGAGTCGGTTGCCAGCACCCTGGAGCACATTCAGCAGCACCTGGGTCAGCCGCTGATCGTGGTGAACAACGCCGGTATCACCCGCGATAACCTGATGCTGCGCATGAAAGACGACGAGTGGTTCGACGTCATCAATACCAACCTCAACAGCCTGTACCGCCTCTCCAAGGCCGTGCTGCGTGGCATGACCAAGGCTCGCTGGGGTCGCATCATCAATATCGGTTCGGTGGTGGGTGCCATGGGCAACGCCGGCCAGACCAACTACGCGGCTGCCAAGGCTGGCCTCGAAGGTTTCAGTCGCGCCTTGGCGCGCGAAGTTGGCTCGCGCGCCATTACTGTCAACTCGGTGGCCCCCGGCTTCATCGATACCGACATGACCCGCGAGCTGCCGGAAGCCCAGCGCGACGCGCTGCTGAACCAGATTCCGCTGGGCCGCCTGGGCCAGGCCGAAGAGATCGCCAAGGTGGTGGGCTTCCTCGCTTCCGACGGCGCTGCTTACGTTACAGGCGCTACCATTCCGGTCAACGGCGGCATGTACATGAGCTGAATGTGACGAATCCCTTCAGAAAGCTGTCATATGGGCTGTCTAGAATTCGCTATATAAGTGCAGTTGGGTTATAGACATTTCGTTGCAGCGATCCGTAAGGGGTTCAGGCGTTCTGCTTGAAATGCGGAAAACCCTTTCTATACACTGCAGCCCCAGCTGCACGGACTTTTCCATAGGAGTGAAAACACGGTATGAGCACCATCGAAGAACGCGTCAAGAAAATCGTCGCCGAGCAACTGGGCGTCAAAGAAGAGGAAGTAACCAACAGCGCTTCCTTCGTTGAAGACCTGGGTGCCGACTCCCTTGACACCGTTGAGCTGGTGATGGCTCTGGAAGAGGAATTCGAGACCGAAATCCCGGACGAGCAAGCCGAGAAGATCACCACCGTTCAGGAAGCCATCGACTACATCAACGCCAACGCGCAGTAATGTAGTCGTCGGTTCCCCGACGCGGAAAAGCCGCACGACCCGACTGGGCGTGCGGCTTTTCTTTAAGCCGATTGTTGAAAATCCGCGGTTTGCACGTTGCCTGCCGGGCTTTTCAACAGTCTGTTAATCCGAATCAACCGCCGTGTAGAGATTGAAGAAGGAGAGCGCTGTGTCGCGTAGACGCGTCGTAGTCACTGGCCTGGGCATGCTGTCGCCGCTGGGTACCGATGTACCGAGCAGCTGGCAGGGAATTCTGGCTGGCCGCAGTGGCATTGGCCTGATCGAACATATGGACCTTTCCGCGTACTCCACCCGCTTTGGTGGTTCGGTCAAGGGGTTCAATGTCGAGGAGTACCTGTCGGCCAAGGAGGCGCGCAAGCTCGATCTGTTCATCCAGTACGGCCTTGCCGCAAGCTTCCAGGCTGTGCGCGATTCGCGCCTCGAAGTCACTGACGCCAACCGTGAGCGCATTGGCGTCGCCATGGGTTCGGGCATCGGCGGTCTGACCAACATCGAGAACAATTGCAAATCCCTGATCGAACAGGGACCGCGACGGATTTCGCCGTTCTTCGTACCAGGCTCGATCATCAACATGGTGTCCGGCTTCCTGTCGATTCACCTGGGTATCCAGGGGCCGAACTACGCCATTGCGACAGCCTGCACCACCGGCACCCACTGCATCGGCATGGCCGCACGCAACATCGCCTATGGCGAGGCAGACGTGATGATCGCTGGTGGCTCCGAGATGGCTGCCTGCGGGCTGGGTCTGGGCGGTTTCGGCGCGGCACGAGCGCTGTCCACCCGCAACGATGATCCGACGCGCGCCAGTCGTCCCTGGGACAAGGGACGTGACGGCTTCGTGCTGTCTGATGGCGCTGGTGCCCTCGTGCTGGAAGAGCTGGAGCATGCCAAGGCTCGTGGTGCGACCATTTACGCCGAGCTGATCGGATTCGGCATGAGTGGCGATGCCTATCACATGACCTCACCGCCGGATGACGGCGCTGGCGCTGCCCGTTGCATGCGCAATGCCCTGCGCGATGCGGGTCTGAATGCCGACCAGGTGCAGTACGTGAACGCCCACGGCACCTCGACACCTGCGGGCGATGTGGCTGAAGCCATGGCGCTAAAGTCGGTGTTCGGCGATCACGCCTACAAGCTTGCGGTCAGTTCCACCAAGTCCATGACTGGCCACCTGTTGGGTGCGGCTGGTGCCGTTGAGGCGATCTTCAGTGTGCTTGCCCTGCAGGACCAGGTGGCGCCGCCAACCATCAACCTGGAAGAGCCGGACGAGGGCTGTGACCTCGACTTCGTGCCTCACGAAGCGCGTTCCATGCCCATTGATGTGGTGCTGTCCAACTCCTTCGGCTTTGGCGGCACCAACGGTTCCCTGGTGTTCCGTCGGTTCGAGGGCTGATGCCGGACTGGGTCGATGGCCACCCGGCTGAGTCGCTGTCTATCAAAGACCGCGGCTTGGCCTACGGTGATGGGCTTTTCGAGACTATCGCCGTGCGCGCTGGTCGACCCCCGCTTCTCGAATACCACTTGGCGCGGTTGTCTGAAGGCTGTCGGCGCCTGGGTATATCCCTTGATATCCAATTGGTGCGCACTGAGTTGCTGGCCTTCTCGGCTGGGTTGGGCGAGGGCGTTGCCAAGCTGATCATCACTCGTGGCGAAGGGTTGCGCGGTTATGCGCCGCCACCGGTTGCGCTGCCGCGACGCATCCTGCAGAGCGCTCCCTTTCCGAGCTACCCGGAGGGTAACTGGGAGCAGGGCGTCCAGCTTTTTTCCTGCGCCACCCGTCTTGCCGAGCAGCCACTTCTGGCTGGACTCAAGCACTTGAACCGACTCGAGCAGGTCCTTGCCCGCGCCGAATGGCAGAGCGGCGAGTGCGCTGAGGGCCTGATGCGCGACCAGTCCGGTCGCGTGATCGAAGGGGTGTTCAGCAATCTTTTCATGGCGCGGGATGGCGTGCTGATCACGGCGGATCTTTGCCGTTGTGGCGTCGCCGGTGTCATGCGTGCCGCGCTGCTGGACGGTGCCAGGGCAGCGGGAATCCGGGTCGAGGTGCGGGATGTTCCTTTCGACGAGTTCCTCAAGGCCGATGAGGTTTTTCTTTGCAACAGCCTCTTCGGTATCTGGCCGGTGCGTTCTGTAGCAGGCCATCACTGGCCGGTTGGGCCGCTGACCCGTAAACTTCAGGCCATCGCCCGCGATCTACTGGACATCTGATTCGTGATACGCAAATTCCTGCTGATGCTGGAGGCAGGCCTGCTCCTTGCCGGCCTGCTGGTGGCCTTCGCCGGCTGGCAGCAGCGCGTCACCCTTGAACAACCCCTGAACATCTCCGCCGAGCGGATGCTGGATGTGGCGGCTGGTGCCACACCCGGCGGCCTGCTAAATCGCCTGGAGGAAGAGGGGGTGCTGAACAATGCCTTCTGGTTGCGTCAGTACTGGCGCTTCAACTTGGCCAACGCGTCCCTGCACAGTGGCGAATATCGGCTGACGCCAGGCATGCGGGCTGGTGACTTGCTGGGGCTCTGGCAGCGAGGTGAAGTGGTGCAGTACAGCTTGACGCTGGTGGAAGGCTGGAACTTTCGTCAGGTCCGCGCGGCCCTCGCCAAGCAAGTCAAACTCGAACAGACCCTTGCCAATGTCAGCGACGCCGAGCTGATGGCTCGTCTCGGCCGTCCTGGGGAGTATCCGGAAGGCCGTTTCTTCCCTGATACCTACCGCTATGTGCGTGGAATGCGTGATATCGATCTGTTGAAGCAGGCGCGCGATCGTCTCGATCAGGTCCTGGCCGAGGAGTGGGGCAAGCGTGCGGACAGGCTGCCTTATAATGACGCCTATCAGGCGCTGATCATGGCCTCCCTGGTGGAGAAGGAAACGGGTGTGCCGGCCGAACGTGGGCAAATCGCCGGCGTCTTCGTGCGTCGCCTGAATACCGGCATGCTGCTGCAGACCGACCCAACTGTGATCTACGGTCTGGGCGAGCGTTACAACGGCAACCTTACGCGTGACCACCTGCGTGAGCCGACGCCTTACAACACTTACGTCATTACTGGTTTGCCGCCGACTCCGATTGCCCTCGCCGGGCGCGAGGCCATTCACGCCGCGCTGCACCCGGCCGCAGGAAAAAGCCTCTACTTTGTCGCCCGTGGCGACGGCAGCCATGTATTCTCCGAGACCCTGGGCGAGCACAACCAGGCTGTGCGTGACTTCCAGTTGAAGCGCCGCAATGGCTACCGCTCCAGCCCGGCCCCGCAATGAATAAGGACACCCAGTGAGCGGTCTGTTCATCACATTGGAAGGCCCGGAAGGCGCCGGAAAAAGCACTAACCGCGAGTACCTGGCCGAGCGCCTGCGTAACCATGGCGTCGAAGTGGTACTGACTCGCGAACCAGGCGGTACGCCGCTTGCTGAGCGCATCCGCGAGCTCCTGCTGAGCCCTAGCGACGAAACCATGGGCGTCGATACCGAGCTGCTGTTGGTGTTCGCGGCTCGCGCCCAGCACCTGGAAGGCGTGATCAAGCCGGCACTGGCTCGTGGCGCTGTGGTGCTCTGCGACCGGTTCACCGACGCGACGTATGCCTACCAGGGTGGGGGGCGCGGCTTGCCCGAGGAGCGCATTGCGTTTCTGGAGCGTTTCGTCCAGGGCGACCTGCGTCCAGATCTGACACTGGTCTTCGACCTGCCGGTTGAAATTGGCCTGAGTCGAGCTGCAGCTCGTGGTCGTCTCGATCGTTTCGAGCAGGAGCAGCGCAGCTTTTTCGAGGCTGTGCGCAGGACCTATCTTCAGCGCGCTCGTGCCGCAGTGGAGCGCTACAAAGTGATCGATGCCTCGCTGCCGTTGGCCGAGGTGCAGGCCAATCTCGACAAACTGCTGCCCGAGCTGCTGGAGCGCTGCAATGGCTGATGCCTATCCCTGGCAGGAAGCGCTGTGGCAACAGCTGGCAGGTCGACCCCGTCACGCGCATGCCTACCTACTGCATGGGCCGTCCGGCATCGGCAAGCGTGCGCTTGGGGAGCGCCTGATGGCGCGTTTGCTCTGCCAGAGTCCAGCCGGGCTCGACGCCTGCGCTCGGTGCAAGGCGTGTCTTCTACTGGCGGCCAGTACCCACCCCGATGCCTTTGTGCTGGAGCCGGAGGAAGTCGACAAGGCCATTCGCGTTGACCAGGTGCGCGAGTTGGTGGAGTTCGTAGTCCAGACTGCGCAGCTCGGGGGGCGCAAAGTGGTGCTCCTCGAGCCCGCCGAGGCGATGAACATCAATGCCTCCAACGCGCTGTTGAAAAGCCTGGAAGAGCCTTCTGGCGATACTGTCCTGCTATTGATCAGCCACCAGCCCAGCCGACTCCTGCCGACCATCAAGAGCCGTTGCGTACAACAGGCCTGTCCGCTGCCCAGTGAAGTTCAGAGCCTGGCCTGGCTGGGTTCTTCACTGCCTGATGCATCGCCTGAGGACCTGCGAGAGCTGCTGGTTCTGGCGGGTGGCTCGCCGCTCTCGGCGTTGCGTCTGGAAGGGCAAGGCGTTCGCAGCCAGCGTGCCGATGTAGTGGAAGGTGTGAAGAAGCTGCTCAAGCAGCAGGTGGGCGCCAGCCAACTGGCGGAGGGGTGGAACGCCGTGCCGCTGCCCCTGCTGTTCGACTGGTTCTGCGACTGGGCTCAACTGATGCTGCGCTACCAGCTCACCCGCGATGAGACGGGGCTGGGACTGAACGATATGCGCAAGGTGGTGCAGTACCTCGCCGACAAGGCCCCGCAGCACAAGGTCCTCGCGGTCCAGGATTGGCTGCTGCAACAGCGGCAAAAAGTACTGAACAAGGCCAACCTCAACCGTGTCTTGCTTCTCGAAGCGCTTCTGGTGCAGTGGGCAAGCCTGCCCGGGCCGGGCTAGAATCGGTGGCTGAACCCGCTTGTCAGGATATCCGCATGAGCTTGCCGCCAAACCTGGGCCCGCGTAACGGGATTCTGTCCTTGACCATCAAGGACAAGTCCGTGCTGTATGCCGCCTACATGCCGTTCATCAAGAACGGTGGCTTGTTCATTCCGACCAATAAGACCTACAAGCTGGGCGATGAAGTATTCATGCTGCTCAATCTGATGGACGAGCAAGAAAAGATTCCGGTCGCCGGCAAGGTGGTCTGGATTACTCCCAAGGGCGCCCAGGGCAACCGTGCGGCGGGCATCGGCGTCCAGTTCAACGACGGCGACAGCGGGGCGCGCAACAAGATCGAGACCTACCTCGCCGGCGCCCTCAAGTCCGACCGTCCCACCCATACGATGTAACCGGCCGTCAGGTCCGGGCTGCAAGCAACAGGCTTGAAGCTTGGCGCCTGCGCCTGGAGCCTGAACCATGCTGATTGACTCCCACTGCCACCTGGACCGCCTCGACCTGGCCGCCCATGATGGTTCTCTCGATGCTGCCCTGGAAGCTGCCCGCGCCCGTGGGGTTGGCCAATTCCTCTGTATCGGCGTGAGTGCCGACAATGCCGCTGCCGTGAAGGCCCTGGCTGAGCGTTATGAGGATGTGCACTGCTCCGTTGGCGTTCACCCGCTGGATCTGCAGCCGGGCGAATCCCTGGCACTCGACTGGTTGCTGGGCGAGCTGCAGCATCCGCGCGTGGTGGCCATTGGTGAAACTGGCCTGGACTATCACTACGAGCCTGAAGCTGCCGAGCTCCAGCAGCAGGCTTTCCGCTTGCACCTGGATGCGGCGAAGGTGACCGGCAAGCCGGTGATCGTGCATACCCGCGAAGCTCGCGCCGATACGCTGAGGCTTCTGCGCGAAGCAGCACTGCCTCAGGCCGGCGTGTTGCATTGCTTCACCGAAGACTGGGATATGGCCCGCGCTGCGCTGGACCTCGGCTTCTACATATCCCTTTCCGGCATCGTCACCTTCCGCAATGCCGATGCCCTGCGTGAAGTGGCGCGTCAGGTCCCGACCGATCGTCTGCTGGTGGAAACCGATTCGCCCTATCTCGCGCCCGTGCCCTACCGCGGCAAGCCCAACCTGCCGCAGTACGTGCGCGAGGTCGCGGAGTTCCTTGCCGATTTGCGTGGGGTATCGTTCGAAGCCTTTGCCGAGCAGACTAGCGAGAATTACCTGCGCCTGTTCCCCCTCGCACAACGCAGCTGAGAAGTGCCCAGTGCGTGGCTGATAAAACTGCGCACAAAAAAAACCCGGGTTCTGGGGGATGAATCCGGGTCAAGACCATTAGGAGTAAAACAAAGGAACGCGATCCACGGTTCCTCGACTGGCTGGGCACTTGGGGGGAGATGCCGCACGCCAGTAAGAGAAGTATTGGTCAATATCTCCAAGCGTCCAGACAGCCCGAAGGCGATTCTTAAACCTATTTGGAATACGCCGGCACCGGCTGAGTCCTCATGCGTCTGCCATCTGGCGCAGTAGCGCAAGGGTTTCGTCTATCACGCGGGGTTCGGTATAGAAGTGCGGCGAAAAGCGGATGCCGCCACCTCGTTGGGCGCATACCACTTGCTCGGCTCGCAGTCGCTCGAACAGCATCTGATTGTCCCAACCGTCCAGCCGAAAACTGAGGATGCCGGCACGCCGCGCCGGATTCAGCGGGCTTAGCAGCTGAACTCCGGGAATCCGCGCCAGTCCTTCCTGCAGCCACTGCACGCGTTCCGCCAGCGCGACCGCCACCTGCGCCATGCCTACCTCTTCCAGCAGCGACAGGCTTGCCTCCAGGGCCATGGCGCCGAGCATGTTCGGGCTGCCGCACTCGAAGCGTCGCGCCGTGCGGGAGGGTGCCCAGTCGGCGCGTTCGTAGTCGCCTGGGTGCTCCAGCATGTGCCAGCCGTATTCATGGAGTTTCAGTTGCTCGCGCAGATCGCTGCGGCAATAGAAGACTCCCAGACCTTCCGGGCCGAGCATCCACTTGTGCCCATCGGCCATGGCAAAGGCGCAATCGATAGCCTGGGCGTCGAAGGGCAGGGCGCCCAACTGCTGGATGGCGTCGACACAGAAGAGCACGCCGCGCTGCCTGCATGCTCGACCGAGACGTTGCAGGTCAAGGCGCAGGCCGTTGGCGTACTGCACGGCGCTGACGGACAGAAGTCGGGTGCGCGGCCCGCAGGCTGCGAGCAGGGCGTTTTCCGGGTCGCTGCCGTCCAGTGATACCTGGACGGTGTCCACGTCGTAGCGTTTCAGCGCTTCCCAGACGACGCGGTTGGAGGGGAACTCCTGGTCGCTGATGATGACCTGATCACCTGCCCTCCAATCCAGACCAAAGGCAACGAAAGACAGGGCTTCCGATGTATTCTTGACCAGCGCAAGATCATCAGTGGTTGGTGCGTTCAGCAATTTGGCCAGGCGTTCGCGCAGGCGACGCTCTACTCTCAACCAGTCTGGATAATCTCTTGCGCCGAGGCGCCAGTTCTCTTCGGCGAAGCCCTGGACCGCACGGGTCGCGCGTTTCGGCCAGGGAGCAACCGCGGCATGGTTGAGATATCGGAGCCCATCGGCGTGGGCAAACTCATCTTGCAATAAGCTCATAGTCGGATGATCCGTGCATTTTTACGCCAGATAGGCATAATACGCGGCTTGATTTTTGACCCCACAGTCCCTTTATGCAGAAAGAACCCCGTAAAGTCCGTGAGTTCCGCCGCCGCGAGCAGGAAATTCTCGACACCGCCCTCAAACTCTTCCTGGAAGAGGGCGAAGACAGCGTTACCGTCGAGATGATCGCCGACGCAGTGGGTATCGGCAAAGGCACCATCTACAAGCACTTCAAGTCGAAGGCGGAGATCTATCTGCGCCTGATGCTCGATTATGAGCGCGACCTGAACGCGTTGTTCCATTCCGCGGATGTTGACCGTGACAAGGAAGCGCTGTCGCGGGCCTATTTCGAGTTCCGCATGCGTGACCCACAGCGCTATCGCCTGTTCGATCGCCTGGAAGAGAAGGTCGTGAAGAACAGCCAGGTGCCCGAGATGGTCGAGCAACTGCACAAGATTCGTGCATCCAACTTTGAGCGTCTGACCCTGCTGATCAAGGGGCGTATCGCTGAAGGCAAGTTGGAAGATGTGCCGCCGTACTTCCACTACTGCGCTGCTTGGGCCCTGGTACATGGCGCCGTCGCGCTTTACCACTCGCCGTTCTGGAGCAACGTGCTGGAAGATCAGGAAGGTTTCTTCCAGTTCCTCATGGACATCGGCGTGCGCATGGGTAACAAGCGCAAGCGCGAAACCGAGTCGCCAGCCGGCTGACGTATTCAGTGTACCTATAACGCGGTCCAGGATATGTGCCTTACCGGGCGCGGGGATATACTCCGGCGTACCACATGCCGGAGCGTCCCATGATCGTCGATCGCCAAGGCAGGCGTTTCCGCAATTTGCGTATCAGCCTGACCGCCGCCTGCAATTACGCCTGCACCTACTGTGTGCCTGATGGCAAGCGGCTGGTAGCGGCTCAGGACGAGCTTTCGGCCGAGGCCATGGTGCGCGGCGTGGCTTACCTCATTGAGGCGGCCGGTATCGAGCGTTTGCGTATCACCGGCGGCGAGCCGTTGGTGAGTCCCAAGCTCGATCATTTCCTTCGTGAAGTCAGTAAGCTCGGGCTCGAAGACATCAGCCTGACCAGCAACGGCCAACTGCTGTCCCGCAAGTTGCCACTTTTGCTGGATTGCGGCATCCGCCGGCTGAACATATCCCTCGATACCCTGGATGCCGACGAATTCCGCGGCATCGCGCGTGGCGGTGACCTGGCCACCGTGCTCAAGGGGCTCGAAGAGGCGAGTGCGGCTGGCTTGAAGATCAAGGTCAACATGGTCCCGTTGCGTGGCAAGAACCTCCGCCAGGTGCTGCCGTTGCTGGACTACTGCCTGGAGCGTGGATTCGAGCTGCGCTTCATCGAGTTGATGCGCATGGGTCACCTGGCCCGTGATCCCAACAGCTTCCATCAGCAGTTCGTGGGGCTGGAGGAGCTGCTGGCGCTGATTCGCACAGCCCATGAGTTCGTGCAGGCCGATGCGCCACTGGATGCTACGGCTCTGCGCTACCGGGTACCCGGCGAGGGTTGCTTCGGCGTGATCGCCAACGAGAGCGTGCCGTTCTGTCGGACCTGCTCGCGCCTGCGCCTGTCCTCTACCGGATGGCTGCACGGTTGCCTCTCTTCGAGCAACCGTCACTATGTCGGCGATCTGCTGGAGAAACCCCGCCACGAAGCGCTGCCAGCGCTGCAGCGTTTGCTGGTCAGAGCCCTGGCGGACAAGCAGGATGTTGCGTTCTCCGGCGGCGTCACCGTGATGAAGATCATTGGCGGTTGATGGCGCGGAAGCTGCATTGGTTCTCTATCCGCCGGTTTTTCGTCGCCGGCGCCTGGAGGACACACGATGCGTAGCATGATTCTGTTGCTGGCGATTCTCGGCCTGGTTGGCTGCATGAAGGTCAGTGACATGGCGGAGGGCACTCGCGAACAGCTCAGCGATGCCGGATTCCTGGACCACAGCGAGACTCGCCGCGCCAGCCCCTGGCGTCTGCAGGCGGACTCCTTCATCTACATTGCTCAAGGCTACTTTGTGCCGCCGGGCTCGGCCTATCCGCGACCCAATGTAGTCGCTGAAGAGGCTTTCGACGGCTTCGTCGAGTACTTCCCCATGGTGCGCCGTGCCAAAGGGCCTGTTGGTCTGGAAGAGGCCATGGGCCAGGCCCGTTCGGTAGGTGCCCACTATCTGCTTTACGCCCGATTCGCCAGCGCTGACGACCGTATCGGTACGGTGGAGGAGTGGGAGGATCAGGAGGCACTGGATCGGCTCGGCCGCGACCGTGGCGTAATCCAGCTGATGTTGATCGAAACCAATACCCGCTATTTGGTGGACACCGCTCGAATCCGCAATCGTGGCGGATTTCTGACGTTCTACGATTCCAAACCGGAAGACCTGATCGGACCACCGCTGGAGGAGTATGCTCGCAGCCTGATCGGCTTGAGTCGTTGAGGAGATAGGAATGAGCGATCCCGGCAAGGCCGGCGACTTGCTGGCGCAGATACCCAAGGGCGACAAGCCGGGGGGGGCGCCTGTTCATCTGTGGAACCCGTCGTTCTGTGGTGACATTGACATGCGCATCGCTCGGGATGGCACCTGGTTCTATCTGGGGACGCCGATTGGTCGCAAGCCCATGGTCAAGCTGTTCTCCAGCGTGATCCGCAAGGACGGCGAGGATTATTTCCTGGTCACCCCGGTGGAGAAAGTCGGCATTCAGGTTGAGGACGTGCCCTTTGTCGCCGTCGAGTTGCAGGTCGAAGGTGTAGGGAAGGCACAGCAGCTGCGCTTCATCACCAACGTTGAAGACGAGGTTGTGGCCGGTGAGGCCCACCCGGTGCGCGTCGAGCTGGACCCGAAGACCCAGGAGCCGTCGCCCTATGTGCTGGTGCGCACTAACCTGGAAGCGCTGATCCACCGCAATGTCTTTTACCAACTGGTAGAGCTGGCCGAGCCGCGCGACATCAACGGAGTCACTTGGCTTGGTGTCTGGAGCGGCGGGGAGTTCTTTCCCATTGGCCCGCTGCCCGAGTAACCGAAAGGCGGAAAAAAGGCTCCCGAGGGAGCCTTTTTCGTGCCTGCTTACATGTTGGGGTAGTTCGGGCCGCCGGTACCTTCCGGGGCTACCCAGGTGATGTTCTGGGCCGGGTCCTTGATGTCGCAGGTTTTGCAGTGGACGCAGTTCTGGGCGTTGATCTGGAAGCGCTTGGCGCCATCTTCCTGGGTCACCACCTCGTACACGCCGGCCGGGCAGTAGCGCTGCGCCGGCTCGTCGTACAGCGGGAGGTTCTTGGCGATCGGGATGTCTGCGTCAGCCAGCTTCAGGTGGCAGGGCTGTTCCTCTTCATGGTTGGTGTTGGAGAGGAATACCGAGCTGAGTTTGTCGAAGCTGAGCTTGCCGTCCGGCTTCGGGTACTCGATGCGCTGGGACTGGGCGGCGGGCTTCAGGCAGGCGTAGTCCGGCTTGTTGTCGTGCAGGGTGACCGGGATCTTGCCGCCGAAGAGGTTCTGGTCGACATAGTTGAACGCGGCACCGGCGAGCACGCCGTACTTGTGGATAGCGGCGCCGAAGTTGCGGCTGCGGAACAGCTCGTCGTACAGCCAGCTGGACTTGAAGGCATCGACGTAGCCGGTCAGTTCGTCACCGCCTTCCTTGCCGGAGGCCAGCGCGGCGGCCACGGCTTCGGCGGCCAGCATGCCGGACTTCATCGCGGTGTGGCTGCCCTTGATCTTGGCGAAGTTCAGGGTGCCCAGGTCGCAACCGATCAGCGCGCCGCCCGGGAAGACCATCTTCGGCAGCGAGTTCAGGCCGCCTTTGCAGATGGCACGAGCGCCATAGGCAACGCGCTTGCCGCCTTCCAGGTACTGCTTGACCACTGGGTGGTGCTTGTAGCGCTGGAATTCGTCGAACGGCGAGAGGAAAGGGTTGCTGTAGGACAGGTCGATGATCAAGCCCACTACAACCTGGTTGTTTTCCAGATGATAGAGGAAGGAGCCGCCGGTGTTCTGGTTGTCGACGAAGGACAGAGGCCAGCCGGCGGTGTGGACCACCAGGCCGGGTTGGTGCTTGGCCGGGTCGATGTCCCAGATTTCCTTGATGCCGATGCCGTAGTGCTGGGCGTCGGCTTCGGAATCAAGGTTGTACTTCTTGATCAGCTGTTTGCCGATGTGGCCACGGCAGCCTTCGGCGAATAGGGTGTACTTGGCGCGCAGTTCCATGCCGGGGGTGTAGTAACCCTCTTTCGGATGGCCTTCACGGTCTACGCCGAGATCACCGGTGATGATGCCGCGAACGACGCCGTTCTCGTCGATCAGCGCTTCCTGGGCGGCGAAGCCCGGGTAAATCTCAACGCCCAGGCCTTCGGCCTGCTGGGCCAGCCAACGGCAGAGATTGCCCAGGGAGATGATATAGTTGCCCTCGTTGTGCATGGTCTTGGGCACGAAGAGGCCGGGAACCTTGATGGCGGAGTCGGCATCTTTGAGCATATAGATGTCGTCGCGGGTTACCGGGGTGTTCAGCGGGGCGCCCAGGTCTTTCCAATCAGGGAAGAGCTCGTTCAGGGCTCGCGGTTCGAATACTGCGCCAGAGAGGATGTGGGCGCCGACTTCGGAACCCTTCTCGACCACGCATACGCTGATCTCTTGACCAGCTTCCGCGGCCTTCTGCTTCAGTCGGCACGCGGCGGACAGGCCAGCAGGGCCAGCGCCGACGATGACGACGTCGAATTCCATGTATTCGCGTTCCACAGTCAATCTCCTCAAGGCTCTTCGATATTTTGTGTTGGAGGGCTAGGCTCGATCCCTGACCTGAGCGGGCGCATTATATCCAGACCCTTTGTTCGGTCCAATACAAACGTTTGTTTGAATTTTGTGAAACCCTGATAGGATAAGGCTCTGCGGCTTATGACGGGTCATTTTGCTGTATTGACCGGAATAGGCGATACGGTCAAGATACGGGCGGTTTTGCGCTCGCTGTCTGGGCTGAGAGTCGGTTCCGGCCGACCTGCAATACTGGCCAGGCTCGTCTTGGCGACATTCTTATTAACCGGAGAGTAACGAGGAATCCATGAAGGTTCTTGTAGCTGTCAAACGAGTGGTCGACTACAACGTCAAAGTCCGCGTCAAGGCGGACAACTCCGGCGTCGACCTCGCCAACGTGAAGATGTCGATGAACCCCTTCTGCGAAATTGCCGTGGAAGAAGCCGTCCGTCTGAAAGAAAAAGGCGTAGCGAGTGAAATCGTCGTCGTCACCATCGGCCCGAACACCGCTCAAGAGCAGCTGCGCACTGCCCTGGCCCTGGGTGCTGATCGCGCGATTCTGGTCGAGTCCGCCGACGAGCTGAATTCCCTGGCCGTGGCCAAGCTGCTGAAGGCCGTGGTCGACAAGGAACAGCCTCAGCTGGTCATCCTCGGCAAACAAGCCATCGACAGCGATAACAACCAGACCGGCCAGATGCTGGGCGCCCTGACCGGCTACGCCCAAGGCACTTTCGCCTCCAAGGTTGAAGTGGCTGGCGACAAGGTCAACGTCACCCGTGAGATCGACGGTGGCCTGCAGACCGTTGCGCTGAACCTTCCGGCGATCGTCACCACCGACCTGCGCCTGAACGAGCCGCGCTACGCGTCGCTGCCGAACATCATGAAAGCCAAGAAGAAGCCGCTGGACGTGGTCACCCCGGACGCCCTGGGTGTTTCTACCACTTCCACCGTCAAGACCCTGAAAGTTGAAGCACCGGCCGCCCGCCAGGCTGGTATCAAGGTCAAGTCCGTGGCTGAACTGGTCGACAAACTGAAGAACGAGGCGAAGGTAATCTGATGGCTATCCTGGTTGTTGCTGAACACACGAACGCCGCGCTGGCAGCCGCCACCCTCAACACCGTGACTGCCGCTCAGAAAATCGGTGGCGACATCCACGTCCTGGTCGCCGGTACTGGTGCAGGCGCTGCCGCCGAAGCCGCCGCCAAGATCGCTGGCGTGTCCAAGGTGCTGGTAGCCGACAATGCCGCCTACGCCCATCAACTGCCGGAAAACGTCGCTCCGCTGATCGCCGAGCTCGGCAAGGGCTACAGCCATGTGCTGGCGCCGGCCACCACCAACGGCAAGAACTTCCTGCCGCGCGTGGCTGCCCTGCTGGACGTCGACCAGATCTCCGAGATCATCGCCGTTGAAAGCGCCGACACCTTCAAGCGTCCGATCTATGCCGGTAACGCCATCGCCACCGTGCAGTCCTCGGCTGCCGTGAAGGTGATCACCGTGCGTTCCACCGGTTTCGACGCCGCTGCCGCTGAAGGCGGTTCCGCAGCCGTTGAAGCCGTGGGCACTGTTTCTGACGCTGGCAAGTCCGCCTTCGTCGGTGAAGAGCTGGCCAAGTCCGACCGTCCGGAACTGACCGCAGCCAAGATCGTCGTTTCCGGCGGCCGTGGCATGCAGAACGGCGACAACTTCAAGCATCTGTACGCCCTGGCCGACAAGCTGGGCGCGGCTGTCGGTGCTTCTCGTGCTGCCGTCGACGCCGGTTTCGTGCCGAACGACATGCAGGTCGGCCAGACCGGCAAGATCGTCGCGCCGCAGCTGTACATCGCCGTGGGCATCTCCGGTGCCATCCAGCACCTGGCCGGTATGAAGGACTCCAAGGTGATCGTCGCGATCAACAAGGACGAAGAAGCCCCGATCTTCCAAGTGGCTGACTACGGCCTGGTGGCTGACCTGTTCGAAGCCGTACCGGAACTGGAAAAGCTGCTGTAATAGCGCTTCCCGGCCTGCCGTACAGAAAACCCGCTCTTCGGAGCGGGTTTTTTTGTCTTTCAGCTTCGGCTGGCATCCAGGAATGTCTGATAGTGCCGGGCGGTTTCCTCGGGGCGTTCGATCATGGGCGCGTGACCGCAGTTTTCCATGATTACCACGCTGGGCTTCTTCAGCAACGGCTTCATGACCTCAATGCTGGACACATCCAGCACCCTGTCGCGATCGCCCCAGAGCAGCAGAGTAGGGGCCTCGATCCTTGGCAGTTCGGGTTCCAGCGGGATATAGCGCTCCCGTAGCTGGCGGAAGACCTCGTCGTAGTGCGCCTCATTGGTCATGGATTGCTCAGCCAGGTAGGTCTTCACCGAGGCGGGGAGGGGCGGTGCCTCGACGAAGACGAAATCCAGCATCCGTTGGAAGTCCTCCGGGCTCCGGACCACCAGCGGGTTGGGCTGGCCGCTTTCGATCAGGCGGAACAGTTCGCTCTTGATCGGTGCCGTGATCCCGCCGTTGTCGAACAGCGCCAGGCTACGCACTTGCTGCGGGTAGCGAGCCGCGACGATTCCGGCGATATGGCCGCCCATGGAGTTGCCCACCAGATGCACTTTGCCCAGCTCCAGGGTCTTGATGAATGACTCCAGGCGCTCCGCCTGGGTGCCGACGTCGTAGCTGCCGGTGGGGCGGTCGCTGTCACCGAAGCCGGGCAGGTCCAGGGCGATGACGTGGTAGCGCTCGGTGAAGTGACGAGCGAAGCGTAGCCAATTGTCCTTGTTGGCACCGAACCCATGGATCATGACGATGGTTTCGCCCTTGGTCGGACCGCCCTCGTAGTAATGGATGCTAAGATCGCCCAGCGCGATCTGTCGCTCCGACAAACCAGCGAGCTGACGTTCCACCAGGCGTACGCTGCCCGTCAGAGCAGCGGGGGAAAAGTAGAGGATTGCCGCCACAGCCGCCAGGAGAATGGTGACTGTGATGAGGAGCTTCTTCATGGCCTGTCCTTATCGCGAATGGTTCTTTTAGCCGCCTGTACGCTAGCATGAAGCTCGTTCCAGGCGATGCCGCCCACGCTGCGGCCAATCGAATGTCCAGTCCCGGGAAACCTCAGATGCCAAGACTCCGCCTCTCATCCCTGCTCCTAGCGTTATGCCTGCTACCCGGACTCGGGCAGGCTGCCGGGAAATGCGAGCGGCTGGTGGCCACCGGTAATCCGGAGCATCCCCCTTACCTGTGGCGTGACCCTGAGAACCCCAAACAACTGATAGGCGCCAATGCCGACCTGCTCAAGCAGATCGCCAAGGAATTGGGGGTGAAAGTTGAGATCCTCTACACCGGGCCTTGGCCCCGAGCCCAGGATGAAGTGCGCACAGGGCGGGTCGACCTGATTGCCGGCGCTTCCATCACCCTGCCACGCCTGGAAACCATGGACTACATTCATCCGGCCTTCCTCGAAACCCAGAGTGTCGTCTGGGTCAAGCGCGACCGGGCGTTTCCTTACAGCAGCTGGGACGACCTGCGCATCCATACTGGCGGCACGCTGGTGAAGAACAGCCTTGGTGAGGCCTTCGACCGCTTCGCCAGGGAAAACCTCAAGCTCGAAGAGGTCCCCAGCCTGACCCAGGCCTATCAGCAGCTCCTGCTGGAGCGCACCGACTACGTGCTCTACGAGCGCCACCCCGGGCTGGTGCTGACCGACACACTCGGCATGGCGGATGACCTGGTCGCTCTGGAACCACCCATTTCCAGTGAAGGTCTGTACCTGGCCCTGTCCCACAATTCGGCCTGCAACGACCCCTGGCTGCGCGGACAGCTGGCAAGAAAAATGACAGAATTGGTCGCCGCCGGGGTGCCGGAAACCCTGCTGCAGCGCAACCTGGAACGGTGGAAGGCCCTGCAGATGCAACCCGCCACCATGCCTGAATGATTAGGAACCCTCTAGTGAACAAGACACCCCTGTTTGCCGTCGGCCTTGCGGTGCTGACCTTGGCCGGCTGCGCCAATGACCCGGCGCCCAACGAACAGATGCGCCTGACCCAGCAGGCGGTGGAGCAGGCCAAGGCCGTAGGCGCCACCGAACAGATCGAGGAAATGAAGCTTGCGCAGGACAAGCTTGCCCTGGCCGAGAAGAACATGGGCGAGGAGGACTACAAGCGCGCCCGTATTCTGGCCGAGGAAGCCGAACTCGATGCACGTCTGGCTGAAGCCAAGGTGCTGACCAAGAAGAGCCAGGACCAACTGGCTGAGCTGACGTCGAGGATCAATCGCTTGCGCAAGCAGTTGGGAGAGGTTCAGTGAAGCGGAATCATGCATTGAGCGTCGGCGTGCTGTTCAGCCTCGGACTACTCGGCGGGTGCGCTAGCCAGCAGCAGACCGAACAGAGCCTGGAGCGGGCCCGGCAGATGTTCCAGAAGGTCAAGGAGGACCAGAATGTCCTCAGCGCGGCACCGAAAGATGTTATCCGCTCCGGCGAATCCCTGGCTCGCGCTGAACGTCTGTCCAGCTACTGGGGCAATGACGCCGACGTCGTCCATTACGCCTATCTCAGCCAGCGCTACAGCGAAATCGCCAGCCAGCACAGCGAGCAGAGTCAGAACCAGACGCGCGTCGCCAAACTGCAGCTGGAGCGCGAGCGTCTGCAGCTGGCGCTGCGTGAAGCGAAACTGCTCAGCGTGCAGCAGCAGGGCAAGTGGCTGGAAGAGCAGATGATCGCCCTGGCCGCCACCGAAACCGACCGTGGCCTGGTCATGACCCTGGGCGATGTGCTGTTCGACACCGGCCGGGCCGATCTCAAGGCGTCGGCCAACCGCACGGTGCTCAAACTGGTGCAGTTCCTCCAGCTCAATCCGCGGCGTGTCGTGCGCATCGAAGGCTATACCGACAGCAGCGGCAAAAAGCAGGACAACCTGAAACTCTCGACCGACCGTGCCCAGGCCGTGGCTGATGCTCTGACTGACCTCGGCATCGATGCCAGGCGTATCCAGGTCCAGGGATATGGTGAGGCCTTCCCGGTGGCCGAGAACGCCTCCAATCGGGGCAGGGCGCAGAACCGACGCGTGGAGATCGTCTTCTCCAACGAGAAGGGTGAGCTCGGTCCGGCGCGTTGAGTCGCAACACAGAAAGCCCCGGTGACCGTTCGGCACCGGGGCTTTTTCTTGCCTGGACAATTTCACTGTATCGCACACAATTTCATGATCTGTACCGGTGCAGTTTTAAGGGCTTCGGATAGTGTTTCGGTTCAGTGATACAGGTGCCGCCGTTATGACCAATCTGTTGCTCTACCAACGCATCGCCCAGCAACTGGCCGATGATATTCGCCGTGGTGTCTACCAGCCGGGCGAGCGCGTGCCTTCGGTGCGCAAGCTCAGCTCTCAGCTCAGTGTCAGCCACGCCACGGTATTGCAGGCCTATGCCAGCCTGGAGGATCAGGGGCTTATCCGCGCGCGTCCGCAATCCGGCTTCTATGTACACCAGACCCCCGCACTGACTGCATCCACCCCCGATATCGCCCGCGTTGAGCGCCCCGGCCTGGTCACCCGTGCGAGCATCATCCAGCAGGTCCTGGCCGAATCCCGCCGCGAAGGCGTGTTCCCATTGGGGGCGGCGGTACCCCATGTCGACTACTTGCCGGTACGCACCCTGCACCAGCAGTTGGCCAAGGTCACCCGCTTCCACAGCCCCCGCGCCTTTAGCTATATGTTCAGTCCGGGTTTCGAGCCGCTGCGGCGCCAGGTAGCGATCCGCATGCGCGATGCCGGTGTTGTGGTAGACCCGAGCGAGGTGGTGATCACCCACGGTTGTGTGGATGCGCTGCAGATGAGCCTGCGAGTGCTGACCCGGCCAGGTGACCTGATCGCTACCGAGTCTCCGACCTACTACGGACTGCTGCAGTTGGCCGACCTGCTCGGCCTGAAAGTGATCGAGATTCCCAGCGACCCCACCACCGGCATCAGCCTGGAAGCCCTGCAGTTGGCCGCCAACCAGTGGCCGATCAAGGCCCTAGTGCTGACCGCGCGGCTAAGCAATCCCCTGGGTGGCACCATTCCCGAGGAGCGGCAGAAACAACTGTTGCGCCTGTCCTCTGATTTCGACATCCAGATCATCGAAGACGATATCTACGGCGAACTGATGTTCGACCAGGGGCCTTCCAAGGCGATCAAGGCCTACGACCTGGACGACCGGGTGATCTACTGCTCCAGCTTCTCCAAGACCCTGTCGCCTGGCGTGCGCATCGGCTGGATGATCGCCGGCAAGTACCAGGCGGAAATCCAGCGCCTGCAGACGTTCAGCACCCACTCGGCCTGCAGCGTCACCCAGATGGGGGTGGCGGCGTACCTCGAGAACGGCGGATACGATCGGCACCTGCGTTACATCCGCCAGGAGTACCGGAAGAACCTTACGGCCTTCCAGTTGGGGGTGCAGCAGTACTTCCCCGAAGGCACCCAGATTACGCGCCCCAACGGCGGCTTCATTCTCTGGATCAGCCTGCCGGCGAAGGTGAACACCAAGGACCTGCACGTGCGCGCCTTGCAGCAGGGCATCAGCATCGCTCCTGGCCTGATCTTCAGTAATACCGAGCAGTTCAACCACTGTGTGCGACTGAATTGTGGCATCCCGTGGAACCGTGAAGCCGAGCGCGCCATCATGACCCTCGGGATGCTAGCCAAGCAGCTCTGTCAGGAGGCCGGCCTGTAACCGGCCTTCTGAAACTGATTTTCCTTGACGGCTTAACCCCTCCTGCAGGACGCCTACGTCTACTGGTGCGAATGGCTCATTCGTACTCAGGAGGCGACCATGTCCAGCCGTAACTTCCTTCAGCAACAACCCTTGGCTGCGGGCTTCACCGCCGGCCTGCTGCTGGCCCTGGCTGCCTGCAGTGCCCAGGATGCGTCGGCGCCGGCCACCGGCAAGGTCGGTGAGGCTCCACCTCCGCCCGTGCGGGCCCAGCCTGAGTTCGTGCTCAAGGAACCGGCGAATCTCAGCGCGCCGGCTTCCCTGGCCAAACGTGCCGACTATGCCGCCGAGGCACGGCAGATGCCCATGCTCGCGCCAGCGCCCATGGCGGATGCACTGCAACCGGGCTACCGCGATGTGCCGCGCGAGCAGTACCAGCACCTCGCCGGCAACCCGGTGCATGCCGTCGCCAGCGAGCCGGTTTCCACCTTCAGCATCGATGTCGACACCGGCAGCTACGCCAACGTACGGCGCTTCCTCAATGGCGGCCAACTACCGCCGGCCGACGCCGTGCGGCTGGAGGAGATGGTCAACTACTTCCCCTACAGCTATCCGCTGCCGGAGGGCGACGTGCCCTTCGGCATTGGTATCGAACTGACACAGACCCCATGGAATCCGCAGACCCGGCTGTTGCGCGTGGCGATCAAGGCCTCTGACAGCAGCATCGAACAACTACCGCCGGCCAACCTGGTGTTCCTGGTGGATGTCTCCGGCTCGATGGACCGTCGCGAGGGGCTGCCCATGGTGCAGGGGACCCTCAAGCTGCTGGTCGATCAGTTGCGTCCGCAGGACCGCGTATCCCTGGTCACCTACGCCGGGGAGGCGAGCGTGGTGCTTGGATCAACGCCAGGCAGCGAGAAAGCCAGGATTCGCGCCGCCATCGAGCAACTCAGCGCGGGTGGCTCAACGGCTGGCGAATCAGGTATCCAACTGGCCTACGCCGAAGCGCAGAAGGGCCTGATCCCGAATGGCATCAACCGCATCCTGCTGGCGACCGACGGCGACTTCAACGTCGGCATCAGCGACTTCGAGACCCTCAAGCAACTCGCCGCGCAGAAGCGCAAGGGTGGGGTGTCGCTGACGACCCTGGGCTTCGGCATGGACAACTACAACGAGAGGCTGATGGAACAACTGGCGGATGCAGGTGACGGCAACTACGCCTACATCGACAACCTGCGCGAGGCGCGCAAGGTGCTGGTGGACCAGCTTGGCTCCACGTTGTCTGTCGTGGCCAAGGACGTGAAGCTGCAACTGGAGTTCAACCCGGCCGAGGTCAGCGAGTACCGCCTGCTGGGCTATGAGAATCGAGCACTGAAGCGAGAAGACTTCAGCAACGACAAGGTTGATGCTGGCGAGATTGGCGCCGGCCACACCATCACAGCGTTGTACGAGATCGTACCCACCGGCTCCAAAGGTTGGCTGGAACCACTGCGCTACCAGCCGGCCGCGAAGACCGAGGGCAAGGCCGGAGAGCTGGCCTGGCTGCGGGTACGCTACAAGGCGCCAGGTGCGGAGCAGAGCCGACTGCTGGAGCGTCCCATTGGTGCCGACATGGTCGTCGGCGTGGACGAGGCCAGTGAGGATCTTCGCTTTGCCGCCGCAGTGGCAGCCTTCGCCCAACAGCTCAAGGGCGGTCAGTACACGAGGTCTTTCGGTCTGACCGACAGCGCCAGTCTCGCTCGGAGCGCTCGCGGTGACGACCGCTTCGGCCTGCGTGGCGAGTTCGTGCAACTGGTGGAGCTCGCGCAAAGCCTGCAAACTCCTGCCCCATCCCACGTGCGGAAGGAATGACGTGAACGCGATTCTCACGGATGACGACGCCGCTTTGTTGCGGCGTTACCGCAACGGCGATGCCGAGGCCTTTGGCGTGCTCTATGCCCGCCATCGCCTCGGTCTCTACCGTTTTCTCTGCGGGCTTTGCGGCGATGGTGCCCTGGCTGAGGAGATCTTCCAGGAAACCTGGCTGAACCTGATCCGCAGCGAGTCCGAGCAGCGCGGCCAGGCCAGTTTCAAGACCTGGCTCTACCAGATCGCCCGCAATCGCCTGATCGACCATTGGCGCAAGCACGGCCGTTTGCAGGGCCGCGAGGAAGTCTTCGACGAAGCCCTGCACGGCGACGCCTTGCCGGGCAGCAGTCCTGACCCGGAGCGGGAGCTTTCCCTCAGCCAGGACCAGCAGCGCCTGCGCGCGGCACTGGACGAACTGCCGGGCGAGCAGCGCGAGGTGTTTCTACTGCGCGCCCATGGTGACCTCGAGCTGACCGAGATCGCCGAACTCACCCGCACGCCGGCCGAGACGGTGAAGAGCCGCCTGCGCTACGCCCTGCAGAAGTTGCGTCGGCTGCTGGCCGATCCGGCCGCGGCCGAGGAGGTATCCGCATGAACCAAGACCCGCACAAGCCGGACGCCATGGAACGGGAACTGCTCGAACACTACCGCTGCCACAGCCACGACGAACCGTCGGTCGCACTGGATCAGCGCATCCTCGCGGCGGCAGCCGCCCAGACGGCGCAGAATCGGCCAGAACCCAGCCCGTCCCTCGGTGAGCGCTTGCACGCCTGGTTGTTCGGTGCCGGAGGCCGGCAACGCTGGGCGGTCGCCTTAGCCGGTTTCGCGACACTGGGCATCGGTTTGAGCCTGACCTTGCGCACCCAGGATGAGGCCGAGCAGCGCTTCGATGCGCCCCCAGTCGGTGCTGCGCCGTATTCCGCGCCGGCTCCGGCGGCAGCGCCGATGTCCCGGGCGGCACCGGCCACCCTGGCCAGTCCTCCACAGGCGGAGAAGAAAGCCTCTGCCATGGCTGACAGCAGCGCCGAGGTCGAGGCGCGTCAGGCAGAACCTTTGCATCTGGATGAATCCGCCCCCAAAGAGGAACTGGCAAAAGCTGCGCAGCTCCCCGAACCGGAAGCGAGTCTGCGTCGTGTGCTGGAACTCAATGCGGCAGGCAGACGCGAGGAGGCGCACAAACTGCTGGGTGAGCTGCAGGCCCGCTATCCGCAACGGGACATCGCCGCCGAATTGCGAGAGCTGGAGCGTGACCGCTGAAATCGGTCGCGCCAGGCTTGCCAGCGTAGGAACGAAAGTGGAGCATGGCGCCATCACTGCCTCTGCTAGAGCCTCCATGCGTTCCATTCATCTGCTTTGTTCCGGCCTGGCGCTGACGTTGCTCGCGGCGTGCGACAAGGACGCGCCGTCGCAGCCCAAGGCGCCTCCTGCGCCGCCGCCCATCTCTGCCAGCCCGGAGTCGTCACCCTCGACTCCGGAGCCGGCTCCGCCGGTCAGGCCTGCGCCTCTGCAAAAGCCTGTTCCGCCACCGCCGGTGCCGACCCCGAAACCCGTGCCGCCGTCTCCCGTCCCGGCACAACCCAAAAAGCCGCCAGAAGCCGCGACTGCCGTGGCACCGCTGCCCAAGGCCAAGCTCGATCTCAGTCTGCCCAGGGATCTGGTTGATCAGTTGGAGCCTGGTGATGTGACCGACGCTCTGTCGGAACAGCCGCTGTTACCCCAGATGTTCGTGGAGAAGCCCACCCCGGGAAGTCCGTTCCAGCTCAACGGCAAGCTGATCACCAACGAACGGGAAGACGACTACTGGCGTTCTGTGGAAGGCGCAGAACTGCAGTTCGAGTTCAAGCGCTAGAGCGGGCTTTTAAGCCGGGCAGCGTGCACTGCCACACGATGAGTTGAGCGAAGCGATACCCAAGCGGGCAAGGCTATTCGTTCCTGCCGCCTTGCAAGCGCCCAGCGCTAACTTCAGAACCGATATTCCCCACGCTGAATGGCCTCGTACAGGCTGCCGTCCAGCGGGCGGAATCCCGGGTCGCCGGGCAAGCGCGCGAAGAGGGGGGCGTTCACCGCTTCCGGGTCGTATGCCTGCTTCTTCAGGTCCGTCTTCTTGTACTTGAAGGTGCCCGTGGTCTCTACCTCATCCAGCAGGCGTACGAACAGCGGCGAAGCATAGGCCGGCAGCTCGCGGTCCAGGTGCTCGGCCAGGGCCTGGCGATCCAGTGGCGTGCCGCTGGCCAGGCGCAGCGCGGCCATGCCACAGCGTCCGTTGGTGCCGGGGATTTCCACGCCATAGACCACAGCATCCTCCACGCCGGGGAAGGCCCCCAGTGCGTTCTCCACCTCGGTGGTCGAGACGTTCTCGCCTTTCCAGCGGAAGGTGTCGCCGAGGCGATCGACGAACTGCGCGTGCTTGCAGCCAATGCCGCGCATCAGGTCGCCGGTGTTGAACCAGGCATCGCCTTTCTTGAACACGTCACGCAGGATTACCGCCTCGCTCTTGGCGGGGTCGGTGTAGCCGTCGAACGGCCATTTCGGGCTGATCTCGCTGATCAGCAGGCCCGACTCGCCCTTGGCCACTTCCTGGAGGAAGCCTCGGTGGTCGCGCAGGGGGCGGTCGTTTTCGAGGTCGTAGCGGACGATGGCGAAGGTCGCCGGGGAGAAGCCCACCGTATTGTCGAAATTGAACACATTGGTGAATCCAATGTTGCCTTCGCTGGAGGCGTAGAACTCCATTACGCGCTCGATGCCGAAGCGCGCCTTGAATTCGGCCCAGATCGATGGGCGCAGGCCATTGCCGATCATGCAAGAAAGGCTGTTGCCCTGCTCCTCGGGGCAGGGTGGCTGGTTCAACAGGTAGCGGCACAGCTCGCCGATATAGCCGAAGCAGGTGGCCTGGTAGCGCGACACATCCTTCCAGAAATTGCTCGCGGAGAACTTCCGGCGCAGGGCGATGGCGGCGCCACCGGCCAACACTGAGGCCCAACTCACGGTGACCGCGTTGTTGTGGTAGCAGGGAAGCGTCAGGTAGAAAACATCGTTCTCACCAAGGCCCAGGCCCGAGTGACCGAAGCCACCGTAGGCCTTGATCCACTTGCCGTGGCTGAGGATGGAGGCCTTGGGCATGCCGGTGGTACCCGAGGTGTAAATGTAGAAGCAGGCGTCCTTGAGGCGCACCTGGCCGGTTTCCGCCGGGTTGTCGCTGGATTGGCCCAGGGCAAGGCGCATCAGGTTCTGCCAGCCAGGCGGAGCGTCGCCAGGTTCGGTCAGGCTGTCACCGTCGGCTACCCAGTAGCAGCGACGGGCATCGTCCAGTTCGTCGCGAATGTCGTCGAAGGCGCCACGCAGCTCCTCGCCCACTACGAAATGCCGGGCCTTCACCAGCGTGAGGCTATGGCTCAGCACCTTGCCGCGCTGGGTGGTGTTCACCAGCGCGGCGATGGCCCCCAGTTTCGTCAGGGCCCCGAGCACCGCCAACACTTCGATGCGGTTCTCCAGCATTACCGCCACCACGCTGCCATGGGCCACACCTTCGGCCTTCAGGGCATAGGCCAGGCGGTTGCTCCAGGCATTGAACTCGGCATAGCTGAGCCGTCGCTGCTCGTCGATGACCGCCGGACGCTGCGGATACAACCGCGCTGCGCGCTCCAGGGCCCAGCCCAGGGATAGCGCCTTCTCGCGGTTACGGATGCCGGTGTAGTAGAGACCCAGCAGCATGCGCGGCAGGCGTGACAGGTTGGCCGGCAGGCGGGCGATAAAACTCAGCGGGGAGATCAGTTCGGCTTGGCTCATGATTCTCGCGTGTTGTCGTTGTTGTACGCAGGCGTTTTCCAGACTCTAGAACGGGCGTCCAAACCCCACCATGACCCTGGCGCGGCGGGATGAAGGCAGATGGGCAAATCAGCGGAGGGGGAGAGATCTCTGTGGGGGCGAATGAACTCGCCCCCATAGTTGTGTTTTGCCAACCGGGGGTGTTCTCAATCCAGGAACAGGTCCGGCACCAGCGAGCCGCCTTGCGGGTCGTAGCGGTATTGCTCGAACTCGGTCTGGCCCTGTTCGCGCAGCAGCTCTTCGTCGATCAGCAGGCGGCCGGTAATGCTGCGGTCGGTGCTGGACAGAATGGCGTGGGCCGCGTCTGCCATGATGGCGGGGGTGCGGGCGCGCTTGAAGGCGTCACGGCCACCCAGCTCGAACTCGATGGCGGCGGTGGCAATGATGGTTCTGGGCCATAGCGAGTTGACGCTGATGCCGTACTTCTTGAATTCATCGCTCATGCCGATGCTGAGCATGCTCATGCCGTACTTGGTGATGGTGTAGGGGCCGTGCTGGGCGAACCACCTCGGTGCCAGGTTGAGCGGCGGCGAAAGGTTGAGAATATGGCCGCTGGCGCTTTGCTTCAGATAGGGCAGGGCGGCTTGGCTGCAGACCATCACCGCGCGGGTGTTGATCTGATACATCAGGTCGAAGCGTTTGGGTTCCAGGTGCTCGACGCCGGTGAGGCGGATGGCCCCGGCGTTGTTGACCAGGGCGTCGATGCCACCGAAGTGCTCGGCGGCCTTGGTCATGGCGTCACGCACTGCGTTCTCGTCGCGCACATCCAGTTGCAGGGGCAGGGCTTTGCCGCCGGCGGCCTCCACTTCATCTGCCACGCTGAAGATGGTACCCGCGAGCTTGGGATGGGCTTCCGCGCTCTTGGAGGCGATGACGATATTTGCGCCGTCGACGGCGGCGCGCAGCGCGATCTCGCGGCCGATACCGCGGCTGGCGCCAGTGATGAACAGGGTTTTACCGGACAGTGACATTGCAGTGCTCCTGGTTCTTGTTGTCATGGGGGCGCGGTGCGGCCCTTGGCGAATGAACTCGCGCTTACAGCGCTTCTTCGACTTCCACCAGCAACTGACGGCTCTTGACCTGATCGCCGCGGGTGACCTGGACACGGCGGATCACCCCGTCCACACCGGCTTTCAACGGGTGCTCCATCTTCATGGCTTCCAGGACGACCAACAGCTGGCCCTTGCTGACCTGTTCGCCTTCACTTACCAGCACCTCGACGATGGCGCCGTCCATCGGTGCCTTGACCGTGCCCGAGCCGGCACCAGACTGGCCACCGGCCGGCTCGTGGGTGATGTCCTGAAGTTCCAGGTTGCCGTTGTGGCCGAAGAGCCAGAGTTGCTGTGCCTGTTGATGGTAGGCAACACGGCGGCGAATGCCGTCCAGTTCCACCACCGCCCAGCCGCCATCGGTGCGCAGCAGACGGATGGCGATTTCAGACTCGCCCATGTTGGCCAGCAGTCGTGGCTGCACGCCGGACTCCTGTACCGACAGCTCCACTTCGTGCTTCTGCTCGCCGTGACGCAGCACCAGGCGCCAAGGTGCATTGCCGGAGCTGCGCCAGCCTGCCAGCCCGCCCTGATGGGCGCTGGCCGATGCCGAGGCTTGGTAGAGCAGGGTGGCGGCGATGGCGAGTTCGCCCGGCGAGGCGGGTTGGCTGCTCAGGCTGGCATCGTTGCTGAACTGTTCGCCGATGAACGCCGTGGTGGCGTCACCGGCGGCAAAACTCGGGTGCTTGAGCAGGTTGGCAAGGAAGCGCTGGTTAGCTTTGACCCCCAGCAATACGCAGTCCTCCACCGCCCGCGCCAGTTTGCGTCGGGCTTCGTCGCGGGTGGCTCCCCAGGCGATGACCTTGGCCAGCATAGGGTCGTAGAACGGTGTAACGGCCTGGCCTTCCCCCAGCCCGTGATCGATGCGAATGCCGGGAAGCTCCGCTGGCTCCCAGCGCAGGACATTGCCGGTCTGGGGCAAGAAGCCAGCAGCGGGGTCCTCGGCATAGAGGCGAACCTCGATGGCGTGGCCGTCCAGGCGGATTTCATCCTGCTGCAGTGGCAACGGCTGGCCTTCGGCGACGCGGATCTGCCAGGCGACCAGATCCTGGCCAGTGATCAGTTCGGTGACCGGGTGCTCCACCTGCAGGCGGGTGTTCATTTCCAGGAAGTAGAAGTCGCCACTGGCATCCAGCAGGAACTCCACCGTACCCGCGCCGACGTAATTGACGGTGCGTGCGGCTTCGACGGCAGCCTTGCCCATCGCCTGGCGCAACTCGGGGGTCATGACCGGGCAAGGGGCTTCTTCGATGACTTTCTGGTGGCGGCGCTGCACGGAGCAATCGCGTTCGCCGAGATAGACCAGGTTGCCCTGCTGGTCACCGAACACCTGGATTTCCACGTGGCGCGGCTGCAAGACGGCCTTCTCCAGAATCAGCTCGGCGCTGCCGAAGGCGTTCTGTGCTTCCGAGCGGGCGGTGCGAAGTTGTGTGGCCAGTTCTCCGGGGCCCTTCACCAGGCGCATGCCGCGTCCGCCCCCGCCGGCGCTGGCCTTGATCATCAGCGGATAGCCGATGCGCTCGGCCTCGCGTGCCAGGGTGCTGTCGTCCTGTTCGGCGCCTTCGTAGCCAGGAATGCAGGGCACGCCGGCCTCCAGCATGGCCAGTTTGGAGAGGCGCTTGCTGCCCATCAGGTGGATGGCTTCCACCGTCGGGCCGATGAAGCTGATACCGGCAGCTTCGCAGGCACGGGCGAAGTCCGCGTTCTCCGAGAGGAAGCCATAGCCAGGGTGAATGGCGTCGGCGCCAGTCTTCCGTGCGGCACCGATGATGGCGTTGATCGACAGGTACGACTGACCGACCGGAGCCGGGCCGATGCAAACCGCTGCGTCCGCCAGCTGCACATGGCGCGCATCAGCGTCGGCCTCGCTGTAGACCGCGACCGTGCGGTAGCCGAGCGCTTGGGCGGTGCGCATCACTCGGCAGGCAATCTCGCCGCGGTTGGCGATCAGGATCTTGTTGAAGCTGGGCATGGACTGTTTCCCTCTCCCCAACCCTCTCCCTCGGGGGAGAGGGGGCTGTTCGGTGTGGGCGCTGGTTACTTGGCCCAGCTGGGTTTGCGTTTTTGCACGAAGGCCAGGGTGCCCTCGGTGCCTTCGGCGCCGGTGACGGCCAGGGCGAACTGCTCTGCAGCGCTGTCCAGCAGCGGGCCGAGGGGCTCGCTTTCAGTGGCCAGCAGCAGGGCCTTGGTCCGGGCGTTGGCGCCGGGGGCGCAGCGGCGAACTTGCTCGAGGCTTTCAGCCAGGCGCTGCTCCAGGGCGGCGCTATCGGCCTCGGCGAAGTGCACCAGGCCCAGGCGCAGGGCTTCGGTGCCGTCAAATCGCGCGGCGGTCAGGGCCAGACGGCGGGATTGGGTCAGGCCGATGCGCTTGACCACGAACGGTGCGATCTGTGCCGGCAACACGCCGAGGCTGGTTTCGGGCAGGCCGAACTGGGCGCCTTGCAGGGTAATGGCGATATCCGAGACGCAGGCCAGGCCGAAACCACCACCGAGCACTGCGCCTTCCAACACCGCAATCACCACCTGGGGTTGTGCCTGGGCTTCCTCCAGCAGGCGGCCGAAGGCGCGGTTCAAGGCCTGGTAGGCTGCACTGCCGGTCGCCCGTGCGCTGGCCATGTCCTTGATGTCGCCCCCGGCGCAGAAGTGGCCACCGGCACCGCGCAGCACCAAGGCACGCACATTGGCGTCATTGCGCGTGGCGGCCAGTACCTCACGCAGTTCCTCGACCATGGCCAGGCTCATGGCGTTGCGGCTGTCTGGCCGGTTCAGGGTGACATGCAGCACGCCACCGGCCTGTTCCAGCAGCAGGGTTTCGCAGTTCGGCAATCCACTCATGCCGCTGTCCTCGTTGGTTTGTCCGTGGGCTGTAGGATGGGTGGAGCGAAGCGATACCCATCATGGGGGAGATGGGTATCGGCGCTGTGCGCCTTCACCCACCCTACGGTTCCCCTCAGCCCTTTTTCTTGCCGGGCAGAATGCCCATCAGCTTGCAGATGATGCCGAGCATGATTTCGTCGGCGCCGCCGCCGATGGAGACCAGTCGCGTATCGCGGTAAGCGCGGGAGACGTGGTTGTCCCACATGAAGCCCATGCCGCCCCAGTACTGCAGGCAGGCGTCGGTGACTTCGCGGCCGAGGCGACCGGCCTTGAGCTTGGCCATGGAGGCGAGACGAGTGACGTCCTTGCCGCTGACGTAGAGTTCGACAGCCTGGTAGACCAGCGCGCGCAGGGCTTCGATCTCGGTCATCAGCTCGGCCAGGCGGAAGTGGATCACCTGGTTGTCGATCAGCGGATTGCCGAAGGTCTTGCGCTCCTTGCAGTAGTCGATTGTGACGTCCACGCAGTGCTCCAGGCCCTTGATCATGTTGGCCGCGCCGAACATGCGTTCCTCCTGGAACTGCAGCATCTGCATCATGAACCCGGCGCCCTCGTGGCCGATGCGGTAGCGCTGCGGCACGCGGACGTTGTCGAAGAACACCTGGGCAGTCTCGGAGCTGCGCATGCCGAGTTTGTCCAGATGGGCACTGAGGGTGATGCCGGGGGTGTTCATCGGCACCATGATCAGCGACTTGTTGACGTGAGGCTTATCGTCCGAGGTGTTGGCCAGCAGGCAGATGAAGTCGGCGCTGGGGGAGTTGGTGATCCACATCTTGCTGCCGTTGATCACGTAGTCGTCGCCGTCCTTGCGGGCGGTGGTCTTCATGCCCGCCACGTCTGAACCGGCGCCTACCTCAGAGACTCCGATGCAGCCGACCATTTCGCCGGTGATGGCCGGGCGCAGGAACTCCTCGCGCAGTTCATCGGAACCGAAACGGGCCAGGGCCGGCGTGCACATGTCGGTCTGCACGCCGATGGACATGGGAATGCCGCCGCAATGGATGGTGCCGAACTCTTCGGCTGCGACGATCGAGTAGCTGTAGTCCAGGCCCATGCCGCCGAATTTTTCCGGCTTGGAAATGCCCAACAGGCCCAGCTCGCCGGCCTTCCTGAAAATGTCGTGGATGGGGAAGCGGCCTTCCTTCTCCCACTGGTCGACATGGGGGTTGATCTCCCTGTCGACGAAATTGCGCACCGTGCGGCGGAGTTCTTCGTGTTCCTGGGTGAAGATCATGTGTTGTTCTCCTTATCGAATCATCAGAACCGGGCCACGCCGAAGCTGTTGGCCTTGAGCGGGCGGGCGTCGGCCTCCGCGCAGATATCCAGCAGATAGCCCAGCAGCCGGCGACTGTCACGGGGGTCGATCAGGCCGTCATCCCAGAGGTTGGCGGTTCCGTAGAGGGCGGTTGACTGGCTGTCGAGCTTCTGCGCGGTCATCTGTTCGAGCATGTCGAGCATCTTCGGGTCGGGCTCCTTGCCCTCCTTGGCATGCTTCTCCTCGGTGACGATGCGCAGCACTTTGCCGGCCTGGGCGCCACCCATTACGGCCGTGCGGCTGTTGGGCCAGGCGAAGATGAAGCGCGGGTCCAGACCCCGGCCACACATGGCGTAGTTGCCGGCGCCGTAGGAACCGCCTACGACCAGGGTGAGTTTGGGGACGCGGGCATTGGCAACGGCCTGGATCATCTTCGACCCGTGCTTGATCACGCCCAGCTGTTCGGATTCGGTACCGACCATGAAACCGGTGGTGTTGTGCAGGAACAGCAGCGGCACGTTGGCCTGTTCGCACAGCTGGATGAACTGCGCCGCCTTGGACGCACCCTGCGGCGTGATCGGGCCGTTGTTACCGATCAGGCCACAGGGCCGGCCTTCGATGCGCAGGTGGCCGCAGACGGTCTGGCTGTCGAACTCGTTCTTGAAGTCGAGGAACTCCGAGCCATCGGCGATGCGGGCAACGATCTCGCGCACGTCGTAAGGCTTCTTCGGGTCGGCCGGAACCACGCCCAGCAGCTCCTCGGTGCTGTAAAGCGGTTCGCGCCACTCGGGTTTGGCGCGGACTGGCAGTTGGGCATTCCAGGGCAGCATGGCGAGGATGTCGCGGGCCAGCCGCAGGCCATCGGCGTCGTTCTCGGCCAGGTACTCGGCAGTGCCGGCCACTTGCGCATGCATCTCGGCGCCCCCGAGTTCTTCGTCTGTGGCCACTTCACCTGTAGCCGCCTTGAGCAGGGGAGGGCCGGCGAGGAACATCTTGGCCTTGCCGCGCACGACGATCACATAGTCCGAAAGCCCAGGCTGGTAAGCGCCGCCGGCAGTACTGGAACCATGCACAACGGTGACCTGGGGGATACCCATGGCGGAGATCCGCGCCTGATTGGCGAAGCCTCGGGCACCCTCGACGAATATGTCCGCCGCGTAGTTGAGGTTGGCGCCGCCGCTTTCGGTCAGGGCCACCATCGGCAGCTTGTTCTCCATGGCGATCTGCTGCAGACGCAGCGTCTTCTTCAGCCCGGTGGGGGAGATGGTGCCGCCCTTGATGGCGCTGTTGCTGGCACTGATCAGGCAGCGGGTGCCTGCGATGTAGCCGATGCCGGCAATGATGCCGCCACCTGCCTGGGTGCCGTCTTTGTCATCGTGCAGCTTGTAGCCGGCCAGTGAGCAGAGTTCGAGGAACGGGCTGCCCGGGTCCAGCAGCAGGTTCAGGCGCTCGCGGGGCAGGAGTTGGCCGCGCTTTTCGAACTTCGGCTTGGCCTCGGCCGCCTTGTCCAGCACCTTCTGTTCGATCTCGCGGAAGCTGGCGATCGCGGCCAGCATGGCGTCGCGGTTTCTGGCGAAGTCTTCGCCCAGTGCGTCGAGTTCGGATTGGATCACGGCCATCATTCCTGGTCCTTCAGCACGTCGGGCAGGTATGCCCGGTGGAAGCCGTTGTAGGCCTTGCTCTGGCCGGGCTTGGCCTTGGCCAGCGGGAAGGCGCGGCTGCCCTGGCTGGCGGCGCCGTCGATGCGGATGGTGTTGCCACTGATGAAGGCGGCGCCGGGGGAGAGCAGGAAGACGATGGCGGCAGCCACTTCCGATTCGCTACCGATGCGCTTGAGCGGTACGTGCTCGCGCAGGGTGGGAATGATGGCCTTGAAGGCGCCTTCGTAGGTGTCCATGCCGCTGGAGGCGATCCAGCCCGGTGCCACGGCGTTGACCCGCACCCCGGCGTAGCCCCACTCGATGGAGGCAGTCTTGGTGAAGTTCTCCATGCCGGCGCGGGCGGCGCCGGAATGGCCCATGCCGGGCATGCCACCCCACATGTCGGCAAGCATGTTGACGATGCTGCCGCCGGCCTTGCTCATGGCCTGGTTGAACACCTCGCGGGCTACCAGGAAGCCGCCCACCAGATTGGTGCGCACCACGGTCTCGAAGCCTTTCTGGCTAATCGAGGCGAGCGGCGCGGGGTATTGGCCGCCGGCGTTGTTGACGAGGTGGTGGATGGCGCCGCGCTCGGTGAGCACAGCAGCGACCATCGCCTTAACCGCTTCTTCGTCGCGAATATCGCAGGCCTGCCAGCTGGCGCTGCCGCCGTCTTCGATGATCTCGCCGGCTGTCTTCTCCAGCTTCTCCGGCTTGCGGCCGACCAGCACCACGTGGGCGCCGAGTGCCGCCAGCTCATGGGCGGTGCAACGGCCGATGCCGCTGCCGCCGCCGGTGACCATGATGGTCTGGCCGCTGAACAGGCCGGGCTTGAATACCGAATCGTATGCCATGGATTGCGTCCTCAGAGGCTGTCGGCCAGGGCCTGGGGCACCGGCACCGGGAATTCCAGCAGTTGCTGGGCGAAGGCCTTGCCTTGCGGGTCGATGCGCAGGCTGGCGACACCGCCACCACCCAGGGCGTTTTCCAGCAGGAAGTTCAGGCTATGGCTGCCCGGCAGGTACCAGCGCGCGACGCGGCCCAGCTGTGGGTCGAGCACATGGCCCATCCAGTCGACCACCGCTTCCGGCGTCAGGGCTTCGGCGATCCAGGGCAGGTACTCCGGCTTGCGCGCCATGACGCCGATATTGCTGTGGTTGCCCTTGTCGCCGGAGCGCGCCACCGCCAGTTTCACCAGGGGCACGCTGGCGCTGGCCAGGCCATCGGCGCCAGGCGGTTGAAGGTCGTCGGCGAGGGCGGCGACATTGAAGCCTTCCAGGTTTGGCAGGTCGCAGGGGCGGCGCTGACCGTCCATTTCCACGTCCAGGTGGCAGGCAGCTTTGTCCACGAGGAAGGAGAACAGGCGGATCACCGGGTAGACCGTGGGGCGGCCGCCAACGATACCAGTCAGGCCCGGCGCCATGCCGGTGGCGGCCTGGGCGATCTCGCGGGAGAAGAGCACCAGGGCATCCTTGCGGCTGTGGCTGACGGCGATCTTGATCACCACCTCGCGGCTGTCCTGCCGCTGGCCATGGGGGCCGTAGGTGGCCTCACTGCCCAGCAGCTCGATGTTCACTTCGCGGTAGGGCCCCCAGCCACGTTCGGCGAAGATTTCCTCGGTCTTGGCGATGATGGCGCGGCTGACCCGCTCGGCCTTCTTCACCGCATCAATGCCGGCCAGCAGGCAGCTGGCCGTGCAACGGAAGCCGTCCGGGTAGGTGGCGCTCACCTTGTATTGCGGTGTCGGTGGCAGGCCGCGGGCGCCGAGTACACGCACACGGTTCGGGCCTGCTTGCTCCAAGGTGACCCGGGTGAAGTCGCAGACCACGTCGGGGAGCAGGTAGGCGCGTGGGTCGCCGATCTCGTAGAGCATCTGCTCGCCGACCGAGAAAGGCGTGACCAGGCCGCCGGAACCATCCGGCTTGGTCACGCAGAAACTGCCATCGGCCTCGACCTCGATGATGGGGAAGCCAATGTGTTCGTAATCCGGTACCGACTCCCAATCGGTGAAGTTGCCGCCGGTGCACTGGGCACCGCACTCGATCAGGTGACCGGCGAGGGCGGCCTGGGCCAGCTTGTCGTGATCGCTCCAGGCCCAGCCAAACTCATGAACGAGGGCGGCACTGACCACTGCGCTGTCCACCACCCGGCCGGTAATGACGATGTCGGCACCCTGTTCCAGGGCGGCCACTATGCCGGGCGCGCCCAGGTAGGCGTTCACCGAAACGCACATGGGCGGCAGCGGTGCGTCACTGAACATTTCGCGGATGCCGGACTTGGCCAGTTCGCCCAGCCTGGACTGCAGGTTGTCGCCATGCAGCACGGCGATCTTCAGGGACACGCCGGCCTTCTCGCAGGCAGCGGCCAGGGCGCTTGCGCAGGCCACCGGGTTGACCCCACCGGCGTTACTGATCACGCGGACTTTCTTCTCTGCGATTGTTGGCAGCAGGGGGGCCAGGACCTCGACGAAGTCGGTGGCGAAGCCGGCATTCGGGTCCTTCAGGCGAGCACCGGCCATGATCGACATGGTGATCTCGGCCAGGTAATCGAAGACCAGGTAATCCAGCGTGGCGCCGTGCACCAGTTGGGCGGCGGCGGTGGAGGTGTCGCCCCAGAAGGCAGAGGCGCAGCCGATGCGTACGGTTCTTGTCATTGGATTATTCCGCAGCACTGTTGGATGATGGATTGAACACTACCAAGCAAGCGCTTGGTTGAAAAGTGCTGGCTCAGTTCTTTTTTGCCCGAGCGCTTGCTTGGGCGCACTACCCAGCATAGATTTCGTTAATCAAGACAGAGACTTGCAGACCATTCTTAAGTTGGAGTGGGTGACTGCAGCGGGGATGCCAATGAGCGTTGACGATGAAAAAGCCCAAGCGGTGATGCACGAGTTGGTAGCCAGCGGTCAGATCACCGACCCCGAAAGCGCCCGTGGCAAGCTATTGCAGACTGCCGCCCACCTGTTCCGCAGCAAGGGTTACGAGCGCACCACGGTGCGCGACCTGGCGAGTGCCGTGGGCATCCAGTCCGGCAGCATCTTCCATCACTTCAAAAGCAAGGATGAGATCCTCCGTTCGGTCATGGAGGAAACCGTCCTTTACAACACGGCGCTGATGCGCGCGTCCCTGGCCGACGCTAGCGACCTGCGCGAGCGGGTGCTGGCGCTGATTCGTTGCGAGCTGCAGTCGATCATGGGCGGTACCGGCGAAGCCATGGGGGTGCTGGTGTACGAATGGCGTTCGCTGTCGGAAGAAAGCCAGGAATACATCCTCCAACTGCGTGACAGCTACGAGCAGATCTGGCTACAGGTGCTGGGCGAGGCGCGGGCCGAGGGCTACTTCACTGCTGATCCGTTCATCCTGCGGCGTTTCCTCACCGGTGCCCTGAGCTGGACTACCACCTGGTTCCGTCCGGAAGGACCGATGAGCCTCGACCAACTGGCCGAACAGGCCTTGTCGCTGGTGATCAAGGACGTCTGAGGGCAAATGTGAACTCTGTCACGGCTTGCGCGGGGAAACCTGGGTGGCTGAAACATTAATCACGTACTCTGCGGCGCAGGGCCGTATCTGCAGGGAGCAGTGGTAGAGATGGAAGTTGGCAGGGGGTTGTCCCTGAAAGCCTTGTGGTACTCCGTAGTTCTGCTGGTTTCTGCGCCCGTGATGGCGTCGCAGACCGTCCAGGTCGCAGGCGCGCATTTTCCACCCTACGTGATCAAACCCGAATCGGCCGAGGCCAGCGGCTTGCTGCTGGATATGCTCGGGGCGCTCAATGAGTTGCAGGCGGACTACCGTTTCGTTGTGCGCCCCACTGCAATTCCGCGACGCTTCAAGGACTTCCAGGACGGGCGGATTGACCTGGCCGTGTTCGAGAATCCGGACTGGGGCTGGCAAGGCATTCCGGGAGCGCGGATTGACCTTGGACTGGAAGACGCGGAGATCTTCGTCGCCAAAGCGCAGCCCGGGCGCAGCGAGCACTACTTCGGCAAGCTGGCCGGCAAGCGACTTGCGCTCTACAACGGCTATCACTACGGGTTTGCGGGCTTCAATGCCGACCCTGAGTTCCTCCAGCGCGAGTTCGACGCGAAGCTCACCTATTCACACGACAGCAATCTGAGAATGTTGCTGAGGGAGCGTGCAGACATCGCCTTGGTAACCCGATCCTATTTCCATGTCTACCTGGAACAGAACCCGGAGCAGGCCGGCAGCTTCCTGGCCAGCGAACGGCTGGACCAGCGCTACCGCCACTACGCCCTACTGCGGCCAGATGCCCCCATCAGTGCTGCGCAGTTTTCTGCGCTGCTGGACAAGCTGCGTGCTGGTGGTCAGTTGCAGCGGATTTTCGGACGCTATGGCATCGTGGTCAGGCCAGTCGCGACGGGTAGCTCAGCAACAGCAGATGGCAGAGATTGACGCCGAGGTGCAGCGCCACGGCCACCGCTAGCCGGCCGCTGTAGTGGAAGGCCAGGCCATAACCCAAGCCAGCCGCTGCCGCCAGTAGGGCGAATAATGGACTGAAGGGCAGGTGGACGGCGCCAAAGAGCACCGCCGTAAGCAGCACGCCATTGCGAGCCCCCAGCCTGGTGACCAGCATCGGCTGCAGCAGTCCACGAAACACCAGTTCCTCCGCCAGCACCGTGGCCAGCAGATTGACCGCCAACCATTCCCAGATCATCGCCGGCCATTTCGGTTGCCAAGCCACCAGGCCAGTCGCCATGGCCAGCAGGGGGGCCAGCAGCAGGGTTGCCAGTATCGCGAGCCATGCCCGTTGCGCGGAGGGTGCCGGCGGTGTCGGGCGGCCCAGCCACCAGGCGAGTAATGTCGTACCCACCAGCAGCTTGTCCCAGGATAGGCGCAGGGCGTAGGGCGCTGCATCGGGGCTCAGGCGCTGTGGCTCACCCAGTGGTAACGGGCTGAAGCCGGGCACCAGGTGGGCGGCCAGGGCTACGGAGGAGAGCAGGGTGACTGGCAGCCAGAGCCAGGCTGGCAGTTGGCGATCGGCGAGGACCCAGCCCGCATAGGCAACGCCTGCCAGCAGGGCACTTACCTGTACGCCGCCCAGTCCCTGGCCGAGCGCGAGGACAATCAGCGGGAACAGCAGTTGCAAGTGAAGCGGCATGACGCTTCCTTGCGCTGATGCAGCGGTCCTTTGTTCGGGGGCGGGCACGGGGTCAGCGGTCCTTGGCGTCCTTGGCATCCATCTCGGCATTTCGCTCGCGGATGCGCTTGAGCTGCTCCTCCGTCAGCGGCAGTTTCTTCGCCGTGTCGCGCAATAGCATCAGGCTACCGACTATGGAGCCGATGGCCAGGACCAATATCAGCCAGGCATACCAGGGCATGATCATCTCCTGCGGAAAGGGGCGTTACTGTATTCGATTGTGCGCGCCTTTCCACGTTCCCGAGAATCATCGATTCGCCAGCGCCGATTGAAGGAGGTCGCCGCTGGTTCAGCGGGCGCCGCAGCCGGTGGTGGTCTCCTTCGACCGGGGGGCCAGCAGACGCACGCGAAGCGTGTCGTAGGTCCAGTTGAAGGCCAGGGTGTAAGGCAGGAAGAACAGCAACAGGCCGATATCCAGCAGGAAGGCCTCTACCAGTCCGATCGACAGCCACCAGGCCGCCAACGGAACCAGGACCACGATCAGCCCCAGTTCGAACAGGATGGCGTGGGCCAGGCGCACCGGTAGGGTGCGCTGGAAGCCGAGGCTCCGCTGGGTCCGGTCGAACATGCTGTTGAAGAGCATGTTCCAGAGCATCGCCACAGTGGAGAACATCAGGGTCAACGCGCCCATGTGCGCCAGCGACTTGCCCAGCACCAGGGACAGCACCGGGGCAGTCAACAGGACGGCCAGGCCCTCGAAGGCCAGGGCGTGGAGTACCCGCTCCTTGAGGGACTTGTTCAGGGCGGTGGTGGTGGTCCGAGGCATGACGATCTCCAGGTTCCATATGAACGTATGGCCTGTATTCTCATCGGTTGATGGGATAGGGTTAAGTTAGATGTCATCGGGAAAACCGATATGAACTACTCGCCTGAATCACTTGAAGCCTTTGCCCAGGTCGTCTCCCTTGGCTCGTTCAGCGCCGCCGCGCGAAAGCTGGGCAAGAGCCAGTCCACCGTCAGTGAGGCCATTGCGCGGCTGGAAATCGACCTGGGGCTGACCCTCTTCGACCGAAGCAGCCGCCAACCTCGGTTGACCGATGCCGGACGCGCCCTGCTGGGTCGGGTCGAGGCAATTCTTGCTGCATCCAATCGCTTGCAGCATGCGGCGGCTCAACTCGCTGGAGGATTGGAGCCCCGTGTCAGCCTCGCGCTTTCGGATGCCTACCAGTCAGCGCAGTACGAGGAACGCCTGGCTGAGCTGGATCAGCGCTACCCCGATCTCGAATTCGAATGCCTGATCGCCGAGGATCGCGACGTGATCGAACTGGTTGCGCAGGGGCGCGCCACACTGGGGTTGCTGGCCGCACAGGGCAGCTACCCGCCAGAGCTGGGCTCGGCGATGGTGGCCGAGCGCGCCGACTTCGGACTGTTCGTGGCCCTTGACCATCCTCTGGCACAGCGGCTGGATGTGCGCGTGAGCGACCTGTCCGGCTGGCGCTTGTTGCGCCTGAACACCCTGGGCGACGCTGTGGCGGTTGACGATGGCCTGCCGGACAGCAGCGGACGCTGCTGGTCGGCGCCGAGCTACCTGATGTTGCTGGAAATGGCCATCCAGGGATTCGGCTGGGCGGAGTTGCCGCGCTGGCTGGTCAGCGGCTATGCCAACGGGCGCTTGAAGGAGCTGCAGGTACCCGGTTGGCCGCGCAGCCAGGCGGTGGATGCGGTCTGGTCCCGGCAGCGCCCACTGGGCCCGGCGGCAAGCTGGTTGCTGGAACGCCTGTTGGGCCGATAGGCTGGCCGTGGAAACGGCGCGCCAGACTGGGCGCATCGATCAAGGAGGACCTCGTGCAGATACCCGTCACTATCCAGGCCGGCTTGTGGGGCTGGCTGGCCGCTAGCAGCCTGCTCATCGGGGCAGCCATTGGCTTTCTGGTGAAGCTGCCGCAGAAGGTGGTTGCCTCGATCATGGCCTACGGCGGTGGGGTGCTGATTGCCGCGCTGTGTTTCGGCCAGATCCCGGAGGCCGAACGCCTTGGCGGACTCTGGCCAACTCTGGGCGGTTTGCTGGCCGGTGGCATCGTGTTCGTCCTGGCCAACCAGTACATCGATCACCTGGAGCAACATCACCGCAGCAAGGCCGCAAATGGTGGAAACGGCATGGTCGCCTTGCTGATCGCCGTCGGTGCCTTCCTGGACGGTATCCCCGAATCCCTTGGCCTGGGACTCGGCCTGCTGGACGGCGGCGACGTCAGCCTGCTGATGCTGGTGGCCATTTTCCTTGCCAACCTGCCCGAGGGGCTGGCCAGCGCCGCCGGCCTGCGCGAGGAAAAGCGCAGTGGCTGGCTGGTCTTCGGCCTCTGGGGTGTCATCGCGTTTTTGTCGGGTTTGGCTGCCATGGCCGGGCCGGGGCTGTTCGCTGGGCTGTCGCCGACCTGGCTGGCCTTCGCCCTGGGCTTTTCGGCGGGGGCAGTGCTTTGCATGCTGGTGGACACGCTGCTTCCCGAAGCCTTCGAGAGCACCCACGCCTGGACTGGGCTGATCACCTTGGCCGGATTCATGACAGCCTTCGCGCTGGGCCACATCGTGTAAGGCAGCGGCGCGCGTTGGCTTCCGCTACAATGCGCGCCGTTTCCGATTCGTATGAGATTTCCCCATGTCCGCCTGTCAGACGCCGATCATTGTCGCCCTCGACTTTCCCACCCGTGACGCTGCCCTGCGGCTGGCCGACCAGTTGGACCCCAAGCTATGCCGGGTCAAGGTGGGCAAGGAGCTGTTTACCAGCTGCGCTGCGGAAATCGTCTCGACGTTGCGTGATCGGGGTTTCGAAGTCTTCCTCGACCTGAAATTCCACGACATCCCCAACACCACCGCCATGGCGGTGAAGGCTGCTGCTGAGATGGGTGTGTGGATGGTCAACGTCCATTGCTCAGGTGGCCTGCGCATGATGGCGGCCTGCCGTGAAACCCTGGACAAATTCAACGGGTCCAAGCCATTGCTGATCGGTGTGACTGTGCTGACCAGCATGGAGCGCGAGGACCTGGCCGGCATCGGTCTGGATATCGAACCCAAGGAACAGGTGCTGCGCCTGGCGGGCCTGGCCGACAAGGCCGGCATGGATGGCCTGGTCTGTTCGGCCCAGGAAGCCACGGACCTCAAGGCTGCCTACCCGCGCCTGCAACTGGTGACTCCGGGTATCCGTCCGGCCGGCAGCGCCCAGGACGACCAACGCCGCATCCTCACGCCGCGCCAGGCCCTGGATGCCGGTTCCGACTATCTGGTGATCGGCCGCCCGATCAGCCAGGCGGCTGACCCAGCCAAAGCCCTGGCCGCCGTCGTGGCCGAACTGGCCTGATGCCGTTGGTGCGCTGCCCCGACTGGCAGCGCTCCATTTGCGCCGATCAGCGCACTTTCAGCACAAGCTTCCCGAAGTTCTCCCCGCTGAACAGCTTGCCCAGGGTTTCCGGGAAAGTTTCCAGCCCGCTCACCACGTCCTCCTTGCTCTTCAGTTCGCCGCTGGCCAGCCAGCCGGCAATGTCCTTGACCGCCTCGCCAAAGCGCGGCGCGTAGTCGAACACCACCATGCCTTCCATGCGCGCGCGGTTCACCAGCAGCGCCAGGTAGTTGGCGGGTCCTTTCACTGCTTCCTTGTTGTTGTACTGGCTGATGGCGCCGCAAATGACGATGCGTGCCTTGCGGTTGATGCGGGTGAGCACGGCATCGAGGATGTCGCCGCCAACGTTGTCGAAGTAGACATCCACGCCCTTGGGGCATTCGCGTTTGAGCGCGGCGTGGAGGTTTTCGGCCTTGTAGTCGATGGCACCGTCGAAGCCCAGTTCCTCCACCAGATAACGGCATTTGTCGGCGCCGCCGGCAATACCCACAACGCGGCAGCCCTTGATCCGTGCGATCTGCCCGGCCACTCCGCCCACCGCCCCGGCGGCACCGGAAATCACCACGGTTTCTCCAGCCTTGGGCTGGCCCACATCGAGCAGGGCGAAGTAAGCAGTCATGCCGGTCATGCCAAGAGCGGACAGGTAGAGGGGCAGCGGCGCCTGGTTGGGGTCCACCTTTTGGAAGTCGCGCGGTTCACCGAGGAAGTAGTCCTGCACGCCCACCACGCCACAGACATGGTCGCCTACCTGGTAATCGGGGTGCTGAGACGCCACCACCCTGCCAATACCCAGGGCGCGCATCACCTCGCCAATCGCGACGGGGGGGATGTAGGAACGCGCGTCATTCATCCAGCCACGCATGGCCGGGTCCAGGGACAGGTAGAGGTTCTCAACCAGTACCTGGCCGGGGGCGGGTTCGCCTGTCGGGGTTTCTACGTAGGAAAAGGTGTCGCGGGTGGCCGGGCCGACCGGTCGCTGGGCGAGGAGGAACTGGCGGTTGAGCTGGGACATGGCAGGAACTCCGAAAGGGAAAGCTCTGGTGATAGTCCTGCGGGACGGCAGTGGCAAGTTCGGTGGCGGGGCGGAATGTGCCGTCATACATGTCAATGATTCGGCCTTCTGGCTTTCATCAGCGGGCTGGATGGTGTGTCCACCAGAGCCTTGATGATGCTGACGCCGGGCCATGGCGGATGACTAGACTGCGCTGCAGTTTCCATTCCCGTCGAGGATGCACAGATGAGCATGAAGTTCTCCGGCCAGGTTGCCCTGGTAACCGGCGCTGCCAACGGTATCGGTCGCGCCACTGCCCTGGCGTTCGCTGGCGAGGGCCTGAAGGTGGTGGTTTCCGATGTGGATATCGCCGGTGGTGAAGGCACGGTGGAGCTGATTCGTGCCGCCGGTGGCGACGCGCAGTTCATCCGCTGTGACGTGACCCGCGATGCGGAGGTCCAGGCGCTGATGGAGGGGACCGTGGCCGCCTATGGCCGTCTGGATTACGCCTTCAACAACGCCGGCATTGAGATCGAGAAGGGTAAGTTGGCCGAGGGCAGTGAGGCGGAGTTCGACGCCATCATGGGCGTCAACGTGAAGGGTGTCTGGCTCTGTATGAAGTACCAGATCCCGCTGTTGCTGGCCCAGGGGGGAGGCGCCATCGTCAACACCGCGTCGGTCGCGGGCTTGGGCGCTGCGCCGAAAATGAGCATCTATGCGGCTTCCAAGCATGCGGTGATCGGGCTGACCAAGTCGGCGGCCGTCGAGTATGCGAAGAAGAAAGTGCGGGTAAATGCCGTGTGCCCTGCCGTGATCGACACCGATATGTTCCGCCGCGCCTACGAGGCCGACCCGAAGAAAGGCGAGTTCGCCGCCGCCATGCACCCGGTGGGACGCATCGGCAAGGTGGATGAAATCGCTGCGGCGGTGCTCTACCTCTGCTGCGATGCGGCCGGTTTCACCACTGGCCACGCACTCGCGGTGGATGGTGGAGCTACCGCGATTTGATCCAGGCGGCCACTTAGGTTGGGTAGAGGAACGAAACCCAACAGGCGGAATATCAGGAAATGCATCTGCCATTCAGGAAAGAAAAAGGCGCCAATCGGCGCCTTTCTTCATTTGTCCTTGCCGCTATCAAAGTTGAGGATCAACAGCGTCAGCACGCCGGTGATCAGGCCCCAGAAGGCCGAGCCGATGGACAGCAAGGTCATGCCCGAGGCGGTGACCATGAAGGTGACCAGCGCTGCCTCGCGCTCCTTGGGCTCCTGCATGGCGGCCGTCAGGCCGTTGCTGATGGAACCGAACAGCGCCAGGGCGGCGATGGATAGCACCAACTCCTTGGGCAGGGCGGCGAACAGCGCTGCCAGGGTCGCGCCAAAGGTACCGGCGATACCGTAGAAGATCCCGCACCAGACGGCGGCGGTGTAACGCTTGTTGCGGTCCTCGTGGGCATGGGGACCGGTGCAGATGGCGGCACTGATGGCCGCCAGGTTGATGCCGTGGGAACCGAAGGGCGCCAGCAGCAGTGAGGCGATCCCCGTGACCGAGATCAGCGGCGAAGCCGGCACCTGGTAGCCGTCGGCGCGCAGCACGGCAATGCCGGGGATGTTCTGCGAAGCCATGGCGACGACAAACAGCGGAATGCCGATGCTGATCACCGCCGTGACAGAGAAGTCGGGCGTCGTCCAGACCGGTTCGGCCAGGGCGAACTCGAAGCCGCTGAAATTCAGCAGACCCAGCGCAGCCGCCATTACGCAACCCACCAGCAGTGCCACCAGCACGGCATAGCGGGGTTGCAGGCGCTTGAACACCAGGTAGCTGAAGAACATCGCCAGCACCAGGGCGGTGCGATGTTGGGCCGCGATGAAGATTTCGCTGCCGATCTTGAACAGGATGCCGGCCAGCAGGGCGGCGGCTAGCGAGGCGGGCAGGCGCCGCATGAGGCGCTCGAACCCGCCGGTCAGTCCCACCAGGGCGAGCAGCGCGGCGCAGACGATGAAGGCGCCGATCGCCTCGCCGTAACTCACGCCGGGTAGGCTGGTGATCAGCAGGGCTGCGCCTGGTGTGGACCAGGCGACGACTATGGGCGTGCGGTAGCGCAGCGACAGGCCGATAGTGGTCAGGGCCATGCCGATGGACAGGGCCCAGATCCAGGAGGAAATCTGCGCATTGCTCAGCCCCGCGGCCTGCCCGGCCTGGAACATCAGCACCAGGGAGCTGGTGTAGCCGGTGAGCATGGCGATGAAGCCCGCCACCACGGCCGAGGGCGACGAGTCGGCCAGGGGGCGCAGGCGCGGCGGGTTGGCCGGGGTTTCCGAAGTGGGGATCATCAGATCTTTCCGTGCGCGTCGGCCAGGATGGGGTAGAGCGAGGCTACCAGCAGCAGGGCCATGCCGATGTTGAACAAACGCAGTATGCGCGGTTCGGACAGCCAGCGGCGCAGCAGGCTTCCGGCCATGGTCCAGAGTCCGACGCTGGGGCAATTCACCAAGGCGAACAGGGCGGCGATCAGTACCACGTTGACGACGAAATTTTCCTGCGGGGTGTAGGTGGTGATGGCGCCTATGGCCATGACCCAGGCCTTGGGATTGACCCACTGGAAGGCGGCGGCCTGGAGGAAGGTGAACGGTTTCGGTCGTTTTTCAATGCTGTCCGCATCCGGGGCGCCCGAGCCGGCGATTTTCCAGGCGAGGTAAAGCAGGTAGGCGGCGCCGATGTAGCGCAGTGCGATGTACAGCTCGGGAACCTGCTGGAAGACCTGGGACAGGCCCAGACCCACCGCCATCACCAGGATCATGAAGCCGATACTGATACCGAGCATGTGCGGCACGCTACGGCGCACGCCGAAGTTCACACCCGAGGCGAGCAGCATCATGTTGTTGGGGCCGGGCGTCACCGAGGTGACGAAGGCAAAGAGGATGAAGGCGAAGATCAGTTCCAGGTTCATGGCGGTCACCTTGTCGTTGTGTCCGCAGACTAAAGCCAGGCACCGCGCAACGTCCCGATACAGCAATGCGCGCGTTGAGCGTTACAGTCGATTGGCACCCTGCGGATCAGCGGCTACTGTGATGCTTTTGTTGCCTGGAGCCATGCGCATGGATGAGAACCCCTATGCCGCCCCGCGGGTGGATCTGGTGGAAGAAGCAGGACCTCGGCAGATGAACGGCTGGATGCCCGGCCATCTCAGGCTACTCGCCTGGTTGAGCCTGGTCTGTGCGGTGAGTACGCTCATTCTGACCGGGCTTGCCGTGGCTGCCGGCGCTACCGAAGACCCGCTGATGACCAACCTGTCCGACTGGTTCGGCGTGGCCCTGACCCTGCTGGGGTGCTACCTGCTGATCCGTTTCAAGCTGTTCGCCGAGGCGCGATTCTCCGCCGAGGGACTGGCGCCACCGGTCTGGGCAGTGATCATCGGCAGCCTGGTGATCGAGGTGCTGGGCTTTCTAATGGGCGATGCCAGTACCCAGCCGGGCTGGCCAATGCTGTTCTACTTCGGTCTGGTGGCCATGCTCGGCGCCCTGACCGCCTGGTTGGGCGTGCGCCTGCTCAAGGTGCAGAACGCCTATCCGGCGCTGCGGGTCATGGGCTGGCTGGACCTGGTGGGCGGCATCATGATGGCCACCATCGTGTTAATGATGCTCGGTCTACTGCCGCTGATCGCCAGCAACGTGGCACTGATGCTGGTGTTCTTCCGCGGTGCGCGGGAACTGGAGCCTGCTGCCTAACCTTCTGCGGCCTCGCTCTGCCTTGCGGTGCAGAGCGCCTGGTTGACCTCCAGCCAGCCGCGCACCGCTTCTTCCCCGGCCTCGCCAAAGGCGCGTTGCAACAGGCGCGCCTGTTCCCGGCGCAGGGCCTGTTCCAGCTTCGCACCTTCTACGGTGAAACCCAGCAGGCGCTTACGCTTGTCATCAATGGCGGTGACGCTCTCCACCAGCTTCATCTCGATCAGCTGTCGCAGAGGGGTGTTCAGCGCCTGCTTGGTCACACCCAGGTAGCCGAGCAGTTCCTTGACGCTCAGCCCGGGATACTTGGCGATGAAGAACAGGATGCGGTGATGCACTCGCGACAGTCCGCGGCGGGCGAGAATTTCGTCCGGCTTGCTGGTGAAGGCCTGGTAGCCGAAGAAGAACGCTTCCATGGCAGCTTGCTGAACGGCGGAGTTTTTCAGGTCAAGCATATTGACGTATCTGTGGCGGTCGTCGTAGTTTCGGTCAAGCAGTTTGACTTAATTTCCTCGCTTCCGCACCCGGTGACAATCCATGGCCTTCTCTGAACGCATCGCCCGCCTGAAAAGCTCCCTGATCCGCGAAATTCTTGCCGCCGCCCAGCGTCCGGAAGTGATGTCCTTCGCCGGAGGCTTGCCAGCCGAGCCAATGCTGCCGAAGGTGGACTGGGCCGAGATGCCGGCGAGCATGGGCCAGTACGGCATGAGCGAAGGCGAGCCGGCGCTGCGTGAAGCCATCGCCGCCGAAGCGCGTGCTCTCGGCGTGCCCTGTGAGGCGAGTCAGGTACTGATTGTCAGCGGCTCCCAGCAGACCCTGGACCTGGCCTCCAAGCTGTTCATCGATCCGGGCACCGAAGTGCTGCTGGAAGCTCCGACCTATCTGGCGGCCCTGCAGGCCTTCCAGCTGTTCGGTGCCGATTGCATCGCCGTACCCCAGGAAGCGGACGGTCCCGAGATCGCTGCCCTGCGCCAGCGCCTGGAGCAGCACAAACCGTCCTTTGCGTATCTGATTCCGACTTTCCAGAATCCGTCCGGCACCCGCTACAGCGAGGCCAAGCGTGACGCGGTTGCTGCGCTGCTGGACGAGTTCAGTGTGACCCTGATCGAAGACGAGCCCTACCGTGAGCTGGTATTCGACGAAAGCAGCGCCACCCCCATCGTCAGCCGCCTGAAGAAGGCCAGCTGGATCTACACCGGTACCGTGTCCAAGACCCTGCTGCCAGGCCTGCGCGTGGGCTTCCTGATTGCAACGCCGGACCTGTTCCCGCACTTGCTGCGCCTGAAACAGTCTGCCGACCTGCATACCAACCGCATCGGCCAGTGGCAGGCGCTGCAATGGTTTGGCACCGAGCAGTACCGCCAGCATCTGGCCGAACTGCGTGATTTCTATCGCGTGCGTCGCGACTCCATGCAGGCTGAGCTGGAGGAACACTTCGGCGAGCTGGCCACCTGGGAAATCCCGCAGGGTGGGCTGTTCTTCTGGCTGACCCTGAAACAACCGCTGGACACTCGCACTCTGCTAAAGCCTGCACTGGAGCAGAACGTCGCCTTCATGCCGGGCGAGCCGTTCTTCATCGATCCGGACAAGCACCCGGGCCATCTGCGCCTGAACTTCAGCCACGTGGCACCCGAACGTCTGGGCGAAGGTCTCAAGCGTCTTGCCGGTGTCATTCGTCAGGCCCAGGCGGCCGAAGCTGCCTGATCACAGGGGAGGAGAGCGATGTACAAGGTTTACGGCGACTACAAATCCGGCAACTGCTACAAGGTCAAGCTGACCCTCAACCTGCTTGGTCTACCGTATCAGTGGGTGCCGGTGGATATCCTCAAGGGTGAAACCCAGAGCCCCGAGTTCCTGGAAAAGAACCCCAACGGCAAGATCCCGGTCCTGGAGCTGGAAGACGGCACCACCCTCTGGGAATCCAATGCCATCCTGAACTTCCTTGCCGAAGGCAGCGACCTGCTGCCCGCCGAGCCGCGTCTGCGCACCCAGGTGCTGCAGTGGCAGTTCTTCGAACAGTACAGCCACGAGCCTTACGTGGCCGTGGCACGCTTCATCCAGCTTTACCAAGGCATGCCGGAAGATCGACTGGAGGAGTACAAGGTTTGCCAGGTGCGCGGACACAAGGCCTTGAAGGTGATGGAGAAGCAGCTGCAGCGCACGCCGTATCTGGTGTGTGACCATTACTCCATTGCCGACATCGCGCTGTACGCATACACCCATGTGGCTCACGAAGGCGGTTTCGACCTGTCCGGCTATCCGGCGATTCTTGCGTGGATGGAGCGCGTGGCCAGCCATCCGCGTCATGTGGGCATGTTCGACTGAGGCTCTCTCAGCAGCGAAAAAGCAGGCGTAAGCCGGCTTTTTCGTGATGGCGGCTCTTCCGGGTCTGTACTAAGTTGGACGCTTCAGCCCGCCAACGAGCGCAATCCGGAGTGTCGCCCATGAAATACCGAGGCAGTTGCCATTGCGGGAAGATCGCCTTCGAGGTCGAGGGCACCCTGGAACAGGCCATGGAGTGCAACTGCTCGCTGTGCAGCCGGCGCGGCTACCTGCTCTGGTTCGTCCCACGAGAACATTTGAGGCTCTCTACACCGGAGTCCGACCTGTCCACCTACCGCTTCAACCGCATGCATATTGCTCATCACTTCTGCGCCCACTGCGGCTGCGCGCCCTATGGCGAAGCATGCGATCCAAAGGGTAAGGCCATGGCGGCCGTCAACGTGCGCTGCCTGGAAGATGTCCCGCTGGACTGTCTCAAGGTGGTGAAAGTCGACGGCAAGAGCTTCTAGCCCGGATACCTTCGTGCAGAACGCAGAAACGAAAAAGCCGGCAGACGCCGGCTTTTTCGTGGGTGCGAAACTCAGGTGTTGATCAGGCTGAGGAATTCGCTGCGGGTGGCGGCGTTTTCACGGAACTCGCCAAGCATCACCGAGGTGACCATCGAGGAATTCTGCTTCTCTACGCCGCGCATCATCATGCACATGTGCTGCGCCTCGATAACCACGGCCACGCCCAGGGCGCCGGTGACCTGCTGAACGGCTTCGGCGATCTCGCGGCTGAGGTTTTCCTGGATCTGCAGGCGGCGCGCGAACATGTCGACGATGCGTGCGACCTTGGACAGGCCCAGCACCTTGCCGTTAGGGATGTAGGCCACGTGGGCCTTGCCGATGAACGGCAGCAGGTGGTGTTCGCAGAGCGAGTACAGCTCGATGTTCTTCACCAGCACCATTTCGCTGTTATCGGAGCTGAACAGGGCGCCGTTGGTGACTTCTTCCAGCGTCTGCTGGTAGCCGCGGCAGAGGTACTGCATCGCCTTTGCGGCACGCTTCGGGGTATCGAGCAGGCCTTCGCGGGAAACGTCTTCGCCGAGCTGGCCGAGGATCGCGGTGTAATGCTGTTCCAGGGACATGGAAATTCCTGTGGGGATTTACGCAAAAGCGCAGGGTAGGGCGCGAACGGGCGGCTGGCAAGGGTGGGTTGCGCTGAAGGCCTGTCCCGAAGCCGGGTGTTTCACTCGTCGCGGCCGTCCAGCATGGTTCGGCGCAACATCACATAGACTGCGCCAGTTCCGCCATGCTTCGGCAGGCAGGACGTAAAGCCCAGCACCTGCGGGTGCTGGCGCAGCCAGGTATTGACGTGGCTCTTGATCAGCGGGCGCTTGCCGTCCAGGCGTGCTGCCTTGCCGTGGGTGACGCGTACGCAGCGCACTTCGAATCGGGTGGCTTCGGCGATGAAATCCCAAAGGGTTTCGCGGGCCTTCTCAACAGTCATGCCGTGCAGGTCGAGACTGCCGTCGAAGCCAATCTGACCCTGCTTGAGTTTGCGCATCTGGCCTTCCTGAACGCCGTCGCGGGCCCAGTGCAGCTCGTCTTCGGCACCGACGTCGATGACGAACTGATCAGACAGGCCGTCGACCTTGACGCTGGCGACGCTCAGGGTGGCGTTCTGCCTGCGGTTGGCAAGCTGTTTGTGGTCGGCGCGCACCTTGCCGGTGTCGGCGCGATCGCTCCGGATGCGCTTCACACCGCGCATCTGTTCGGCAAACAGGGAGCTATCGTCGTCTACCTGGGCGTTGTCGTGGGTATCGTCTTGCATGCTGGCCTCCGCGAAGGGCGGCTAGTTTACCCAAATACCCCGTGCGGGGCTCAGTCGCGTTTCTTCATGAGGTGAGGTGAGAGACTCAGGCCGCTGCGGCGTCGGGACCACCGTCGGCAGAGGCGCCAGGCGAGTACGCCGATCCACAGGAAGAGCAGGCCGAAGAGCAGCAGTACGATCGCCGCACCCGTGCTGTCGTTGAGGGGGCCGAGGGCGGGCGGGCGGCCGAGGAGGGTGGCGGCGCCAGCCATTGCGAGCAGTACGCCGAAGCTGGCCAATAGCGCGGCGAGCGCCGCTGCGAAACGCCAGCGCCAGCTGCCTGGGCCGCGTGAGCGCAGACGGCGGGCATCGAAACCATCGGATAACTTCATCCGGACGTCCTCTTGCTTGATCGGGGTATGACCGGCGCCAGCTGGCGGTGGTTCCGGTCAACCCCGTCGCGGATGTCGCGGGATATTGCGACGCCTCGTTAGATAAGCGCCTTGGCCTGCGGCACCACACTGGCGAAGTTGTCGGCGAGGGCGATCACCTCGACACGGTGCATGTCTTCCGCGCTGATAACGCCGCCGTCGACGGTTGGCAGGTCGCGGGTCGCGCAGGCTGCGCTCACCAGCGTGCAGCGATAACCATAGTCCTTGGCAGCGCGGACCGTGGTGCTGATGCTGGAGTGGGTCATGAATCCGCAGACGATCAGGTCCAGGTGCCCGATAGCTTGCAGGCGGTCATGCAGGTCGGTGCCGGCGAATGCGTTGGGCAAGCGTTTCTCGACCACGATCTCGCCCGGCAAGGGCGCGACCTCAGGCAGGTGCTCTCCGCGTTCGCCACGGGGATCGAAGATACCGCCGGGTACACCGAGGTGCTTCACATGGACGATGGCGCTACCCATGGCGCGGGCGGCAGCAAGGAGGCTGGCAATCTCGCCGAGGGCGGCATCGAGACCGGGCAGGGCGAGGACGCCGCTACGGTACTCTTCCTGAGCGTCGATGATCACCAGGGTGGCATTGTTCAGGTTCGCCGGCGGATAGCCGCGGCCACTGAGCTGGAACATGGATTTCGGGGCGGACATGCGAATCTCCAGGTACGACATGGCCACTATTGTCCGCCCTGCGGCGCAATAAGTGAACCATGGGCCAAGGTCCAGTTGCCTGGCGAGGACGCGGCGCTCAATCACCACGCGGGCTGCAGGGTGGAATGTGTGGCGTTTTTGGGGTGTCCGTTCGTCGGCGCCAGCGGGCTGCCCCAAGACGGTGGGGGTGTTAGAATCTTCGGCCCGTTTTCCGAGGTAGCTGCCGTGTCCGACTCCCGCCTGCGCACCCTGCGTGACCACATCCGCTGGGCTGTCAGCCGTTTCCATGCTGAGAACCTGTTCTTCGGTCATGGCACCGACAACGCCTGGGATGAAGCCCGTCAATTGGTGTTGGGCGCACTGCACTTGCCTTACGAGATTTCTGACAGCTACCTGGACTGTCGCCTGGAAGAGGACGAATGCGCTCACCTGCGCGAGCTGTTGCGTCGGCGCATCGACGAGCGTGTTCCGGTGGCCTACCTGCTGGGTGAAGCCTGGTTTTGCGGCATGCCTTTCGTGGTCGACGAGCGGGTGCTGGTGCCTCGCTCGCCCATCGCTGAACTGATTCAACAGCAGTTTGCACCCTGGCTGCCCCAGGATCCGGCGCGTGTCCTCGACCTCTGCACGGGCTCCGGCTGCATCGGTATCGCCTGCGCCCATACGTTCGCGCACGCGGAGGTAGTGCTCGCTGACCTTTCCTTCGACGCCTTGGAAGTCGCCAACCTGAATATCGAGCGCCATGGCCTGGAAGAGCGCGTCTACACGGTACAGGGCGATGGTTTTGACGGCCTGCCGGGGCAGCGCTTCGACCTGATCGTGTCCAACCCGCCCTATGTGGATGCCGAAGACTTTGCCGACATGCCGGCTGAATACCATCACGAGCCCGAACTGGGCCTGGCCTGTGGCAATGATGGTCTGGACCTGGTGCGGCGGATGCTGGCCGAGGCGGCTGACCACCTGACCGAGAAGGGCTTGCTGATTGTCGAAGTGGGCAACAGCCAGTTGCATGTCGAAGCGCTTTATCCGGAGGTGGATTTCCTCTGGCTGGACTTCGAGCATGGCGGACACGGCGTATTCATGCTCAGCGCCAGGCAGTGCCGGGAACACCAGTTGTTGTTCCGCGCGCGACTGAATCCCTGACCCTTCGGGTCAGCGGGTGATGATCCAGATCAGCAGACCCGCCTGAAATACCGCGAAGGCCACCAGGCAGGCGATGGTAAAGCGCAGGCCGCTGTCTTCGCGTTTGTAGAGGGCGATGCGCTCTTCAAGTTTGCGAATCTCCACCTCCTGCCGCCGCAAGTTCTGGTCAGCCTGTTCGAGCATCGCGGCGGCTTCCTGCAAACCCACCAGTTGGACCTTCTCGCGGTGCCAGTCACCGTGCAGTTCGCTGATCCGGCCAGCGCTGTAGCTTGCCTTCAGCTGCAGGTTGTCCAGGTAATTGATCTCGAATCCCTGTGCCTTGAGAACGTGGTCGCGACGTAGGCGCGCCTCGTTGTCCAGGGCGTCCTTGGCAGGCAGGGCGCCGCCCTCTAGACGATAGTGGGCCCAGCGTTGCTTGGCCCAAGCGATGCCCTGGGCCAGTAGAAAGCGTCCCAAACCGCGGTTCTGCGGTTCCAGTTGCAGGCCGCCGTCCGGGCCGAAGCGGACTTCCTTGTTGCGGTGGTCGGCCCAGACCTCCAGCAGGTTCTGCTCCTTACGCACCTTCTGGCCGGGAAGCCCGATGCTCAGGCGCAGCACGCTCTGCTCCTTGTTGTGCCGTTCCACTCGGCCCAGTTCGACAAAGCGCAGAGGCCGTGTGCCGGTGTGGCGGTCGATGGGTTGGGGGGCGAGGCGTAGCAGGTCGAAATGCTCGGCCGCCAGCTCCGCCCAGGGATGGGGCGGGGGGGCGGCTTCTGGGGTGCTCTGCTGTTCGGCTGGGCTTTCGCTCATCGGGAAGTACCTTGCAAGAACCTGCGACGACGGACTTGGTACGTCAGTGCTGATTCTGTACGTAATTGCCCGTGCCAGGCGAGATTTCCTACAGAATCCTTCGCCTTTATCGACCGTTCTTCGTATTTCTGGAGTCGGGCAGTGCCTGAATGAAGGCCAGGATGCGCTCGCCCAACTCTCGTGCCAGGGGCCGCTGTGGGTCGCGGTAGGATGCCATCTGCTGCTCCATATCCATGGGCACGATACGCAGCATATGGTTCATGCCCTCGATGATGGCCAACTGGGCGTCCGGTTTGGCGGCCTTGAGCAGCTCGGCATCGCTCACGCTCACCTGAATATCGTGGCTGCCTTGCAGGATCAGCGCGGGTATCGGCAGCCGGCCGAATGCCCGCGCCGGGTCCTGGCGAAACAGGGAAATCAGGTAAGGCTGCACGCTAGGGCGGAAGAGTACTTCCAACGGTTGCGGCACTTCGGCCACCTGCTGGCCTGCCCGCAAGCTGGTCAGCAAGGCTTCGCTCTGGGTCAGCAAGGGAGGGGGCAGGCGGTCCTGCAACTGGTCGCGCAGCAACTGGTCGATCGGGCGGGCGCTACCGGAAATGCTGACCAGCGCATCAGCGCCCGCTTTTGCCGCCGCGAGGCTGGCAATCAGCGCACCTTCGCTGTGACCGATCAGGATCAGTTGGGAAAACCTCGTGTCCTGCTTCAGCTGTTGGCCCCAGGCTGCGGCATCACCGGCGTAGAGCTCAATGCTGAGCTGGCGCTCATCCGCTCCTGCGTCCTGGCTGGCGGCAATGCCGCGCTTGTCGTAACGCACGCTGGCAATTCCATTGCGCGCCAGCAACTGGGCAAGTTTCTTCAGGCTGTCATTGCGCCCGCCGAGGGGATTGTTGCCATCACGGTCGGTGGGGCCGGAACCGGAGATGATCAGCGCTACCGGCACGGGCTGATCGGTCTTCGGGCGCAGCAAGGTACCGCGCAGGATGCCGCTGCCGGTGTCCAGTTCGATCGGGCGTTGCAGCACGCTCTGGGGGGCGGCCTGGGCCAGACCGGCAAGAAGGGGAAGGATCAGCATTAGAAGTCGCAGCATTGCTTTGAAGTCGATATCCGGAATGGCGGGTTGGACGCGGCAGCGAGCGCAAGGTTCGAGGGGTGAACTGGCCGGACGCCGCGGGTATACTGCTCGACCTTCGAACGAGGCCCATTTCTGCGGAGCACTGTGCATGTCCGGCAACACCTACGGCAAGCTGTTCACCGTCACCACTGCTGGCGAAAGCCATGGTCCGGCGCTGGTCGCCATCGTCGACGGCTGCCCGCCGGGGCTGGACCTGTCCCTCGAGGACCTGCAGCGTGACCTGGACCGCCGCAAGCCGGGCACCAGCCGCCACACGACCCAGCGCCAGGAAGCTGACGAGGTGGAAATCCTTTCTGGCGTATTCGAGGGCAGGACCACTGGTTGCGCCATCGGCCTGCTGATCCGCAACACCGACCAGAAGTCCAAGGACTACTCGGCGATCAAGGACCTGTTCCGCCCGGCCCACGCCGACTACACCTACCACCACAAATATGGCATTCGCGACTACCGTGGCGGCGGCCGTTCCTCGGCGCGGGAAACCGCGATGCGCGTGGCCGCTGGCGCCATCGCCAAGAAGTTCCTGGCTACTCAGGGCATCACCGTGCGCGGCTACATGAGCCAGCTCGGTCCCATCGAGATTCCTTTCAAGACCTGGGATTCGGTGGAACAGAACGCCTTCTTCAGCCCTGACCCGGGCAAGGTCCCCGAGCTGGAGGCCTACATGGACCAGCTGCGCCGTGACCAGGACTCGGTGGGCGCGAAGATCACCATAGTTGCCGAAGGTGTGCCGCCGGGCTTGGGCGAGCCAATCTTCGACCGCCTGGACGCCGAACTGGCCCATGCGCTGATGAGCATCAACGCCGTCAAGGGCGTTGAGATCGGTGCCGGCTTCGACAGCGTGGCCCAGCGCGGCACCCAGCACCGCGACGAAATGACCCCGGAAGGCTTCCTCTCCAACAACGCCGGCGGCATCCTCGGCGGCATCTCCTCTGGCCAGCCGATAGTCGCCAATCTGGCGCTGAAACCGACCTCCAGCATCACCACGCCCGGCCGCTCCATCGACGTTCACGGCAACCCGGTGGATGTGGTCACCAAAGGCCGCCACGATCCGTGCGTGGGCATTCGCGCGACCCCGATCGCCGAAGCCATGATGGCCATCGTGCTGATGGACCACCTGCTGCGCCACCGCGCGCAGAATGCCAGCGTGCGGGTCGAAACCCCGGTGCTCGGCCAGCTGTGACGGGCGGCGCGAACGCGCTGCCGTATTGGCGGCTTTCCAGCTTCTATCTCTTCTACTTTTCCCTGCTGGGCGCCACGGCGCCCTTCCTCGGTCTTTACTTCGCGCACCTGGGCTTTTCCAGTGCACGTATTGGCGAGCTGCTGGCGATCCCCATGCTGATGCGCTGTGTAGCGCCCAACCTCTGGGGCTGGCTGGGCGACCGCAGCGGCCGGCGCTTGGACATCGTGCGCTTCGGCGCCTTCTGCACCCTGCTGACCTTCTCACTGATATTCGTCAGCCAAAGCTACGCCTGGCTGGCGCTGATCATGGCCTTGCATGCCTTCTTCTGGCATGCCGTGCTGCCGCAGTTCGAGGTGATCACCCTCGCACATCTCCGGGAACAGGCAGCGCGCTACAGCCAGGTACGGCTCTGGGGCTCCATCGGCTTCATCCTTACGGTGATCGGTTTGGGCGAACTGTTCGAGCTGTTCAGCCTTGACCTTTATCCCTGGGCGCTGGTGTTCATCATGAGCGGTATCGTCCTCAGCAGTTTCTGGGTGCCGAATGCCGCACCCCAGGCGCGTCCGGACGTGCCTGGGCAGAGCGGCTTTATCGACCAGTTGCGCCAGCCGGGCGTACTGGCCTTCTATCTGAGCGTGGGCCTGATGCAGCTGTCCCACGGGCCTTACTACAGTTTCCAGACCATCTACCTCGAAACCCTTGGCTACTCGCGCAGCCTGATCGGCCAGCTCTGGGCGCTGGGCGTTGTGGCTGAAGTGCTGCTGTTCATGGTGATGGCGCGCATTCTCACGCGCTATTCGGTTCGCGTGGTGCTGTTGGCCAGTTTCCTGATCGCTGCCCTGCGCTGGCTGCTGATCGGTAATTTCGCCGACCAGTTGCCGGTACTGCTGTTTGCACAACTGCTGCATGCCGCTACTTTCGGCAGCTTTCACGCTGCCGCCATCCATTTCGTGCAACGTCGGTTCGGACCGCGCCAGCAGGGGCAGAGTCAGGCGCTCTACGCCGCCTTGGCCGGAATCGGCGGCGCCCTCGGAGCCCTCTACTCGGGCTACAGCTGGAGCAGCCTGGGGCCGGTCTGGACTTACGTTATCGCTACGCTCGCGGCGCTCGCCGCAGCCGTTATCATTGCTACCCAATTGCAGGAGGAGCGGGCATGAATCGCCAACAACTCGCCCAGGAAATCATCGAAGCCGGCCGTTTCCTGTACGACCGTGGCTGGTCGCCGGCCACCAGCAGCAACTATTCGGCGCGGCTGTCCGCGACCGAGGCGCTGCTGACCGTTTCCGGCAAGCACAAGGGGCAGCTCGGCCCGGACGATGTGCTGGCCACGGATATGGACGGCAACAGCCTGGAGCCAGGCAAGAAGCCCTCGGCGGAAACCCTGCTGCACACCCAGCTTTACCGCTGGAAGCCGGAAATCGGCGCCGTGCTGCATACGCATTCGGTGAACGCCACCGTGTTGTCGCGCCTGACGCTGGCCGATTCTCTGGTGTTCGCCGATTACGAGCTGCAGAAGGCCTTCTGTGGCATCAGCACCCACGAGTCCCAGGTGCTGGTGCCGATCTTCGACAATGACCAGGACATCGCCCGTCTGGCCGCCAAGGTGCAGCCCTGGCTGGACCAGCACGCTGACTGCGTGGGTTACCTGATCCGTGGCCACGGCCTCTATACTTGGGGGCCGCGCATGAGCGACGCCCTGCGCCAGGTCGAAGCCTTCGAGTTTCTCTTCGAGTGCGAGCTGAAGACGCTCTCGATCACCCAGCGCTGAAGCTTCCTTCACATGAAGATGCCTGACTGATACCGGTGTCGTCCGACCCGCCAGAGAGCCGGGAGGACGCCCGCAAGGAGTACCCAGATGAGCAACCTGACCGTTTACCACGAATCCAGCCCCGACCTGCCGAACAAGGTGCTGACCCACCTGGATGACATCGCCTCCACCCTCGCGTCCGTCGGGGTGCGCTTCGAGCGCTGGGAGGCTTCCGCCCCCATCGCGCCGGGTGCCAGCCAGGAGGAAGTGATCGCCGCCTATCGCCCGCAGATCGACCGGTTGATGCAGGAGCAGGGCTACGTGACTGTCGACGTCGTCAGCTTGACCCGCGACCACCCGCAGAAAGACGAACTGCGAGCCAAGTTCCTCGACGAGCACCGCCATGGCGAAGATGAAGTGCGCTTCTTCGTCGCTGGCCGCGGCCTGTTCACGCTGCACATAGACGACTACGTCTATGCCGTACTTTGCGAAAAGAACGACCTGATCTCTGTGCCGGCCGGCACCCGTCACTGGTTCGACATGGGCGAACATCCGCACTTCGTCGCCATCCGCCTGTTCAATAACCCGGAAGGCTGGGTCGCCAAGTTCACCGGCGACGAAATCGCCAAGCGTTTCCCCCAGCTGGAAGACTGAGTTGCAGGAGCCGGCTTGTCGGCGAATGGGTACGAGGTACCTTCGCGAGCAAGCTCGCTCCTACGACAGCCATACCGAATCACCTGGAGTTCCCAATGCCCATCAAGGCCATCCTCACTGATATCGAGGGCACCACCAGCGCGGTGAGCTTCGTCTTCGACGTGCTCTTCCCCTTTGCTGCGCGCCATTTGCCGGAGTTCGTCCTGACCCATGCCGGCGAACCGGCAGTGGCGCAGCAGATCGACGCCGTGCGGGCCGAAAGTGGCGAGGTCGGGGCTAGCCTGGAGCGAGTGGTGGACATCCTCCTGGGCTGGATCGCCGAAGACCGCAAGGCCACGCCCCTCAAAGCGTTGCAGGGCATGGTCTGGGAGCAGGGCTACCGGGCTGGCCAGCTCAAGGGCCATGTCTACCCAGATGCCGTTGAGGCACTGCGCCGTTGGAAGGAGGAGGGCTATGACCTCTTTGTCTACTCTTCGGGTTCTATCCAGGCGCAGAAGCTGATCTTCGGTTGCTCCGAGGCGGGCGATCTGGCGTCGCTGTTCTCCGGCTATTTCGATACCACCTCCGGAGCCAAGCGCGAGGCCGCGTCCTATCAGCGCATCGCGTCCGCCATTGGCCTGCCGGGCGAGCAGATCCTCTTCCTTTCCGACGTGGTCCAGGAGCTGGATGCTGCGCGCGAGGCGGGCATGCAGACTATTGGCCTGGCTCGCGAGGGTGGTGTGCTGGACGGCCATGAAACCGTGGCGAGCTTTGCGGTGATCGACCTGACACGCTTTTGACGCCGTTTGAAATCGTCTGACGGAGCGTGAGGAAGGCTGTCGTCGGCCGATCTATCCTTGGGGTGACTGCATCCATCCGAGAGCGTCCCCCATGGGTTCCTGTCTCTGCGTCGTTGCGGCTTGTCCCGATCCGATCCTTTATAGGGCAGTTGGCGGGTGGGTGCTGGAACCGGCGCTCTGGCCATGACCCGTCTATTCGTCCTGATGTTGCTCGCGTTGCTGGCGTTGCCAGCGCCCGCTGACCAGAAGTCAGCCTGGCAGGCTCTGCGCGAAGGCAAGGCTTTCCTGCTGTTGCGTCATACCACTGCCCCGGGGACTGGCGACCCGGAAGGCTTTCGCCTGGGGGATTGCAGCACCCAACGCAATCTCAGCGACAAGGGACGCCAGGAGGCGAAGCGGTGGGGCAAGCTGCTGGTGCGGCGCAAGGTGGAGCAACCGCGCCTCTATACCAGCAACTGGTGCCGTGCTCAGGACACCGCCCAGGAAATGGGTCTGGGGGCGGTGGAAACTCTTTCGGCGCTGGACTCCTTCTTCAGTGATCCGGACAGCCAGGCCGCGCAGACTGTCGAGTTGCGCAAGGCCATCGATAAAGTGCCCAAGGACAGGCCGGTGGTAATGGTCAGCCACCAGGTGAACATCAAAGCATTGACCGGCGTTTCACCCAGGAGCGGGGAGGGGTTGATCATCGAATTGCCCTTGGCGGATCCGCCAAAGGTCATGGCGCGTATCCGTCAGCCCTGAGCATTCAGATCAGCAGCAGCTGGTCCTGCTCCGGCTGCAGCTTCACACCTTCCAGCTTCAGCAGCAGTGCCTTGCGCGGCAGGCCGCCGGCATAGCCGGTCAGGCTGCCATCGCGGCCGATCACCCGGTGGCAGGGGATGATGATGGAGATGGGGTTGGCGCCATTGGCGGTGCCGACGGCGCGCACGGATTTCGGGTTGCCGATGCGTTCGGCCAGTTCGCTGTAGCTGGTGGTGCGGCCGTAGGGGATTTCCAGTAGAGCCTGCCAGACTCGCTGCTGGAAGGGCGTGCCCTGTGGTGCGAGACGCAAGTCGAAGCGCTTCAGGCGCCCCTCGAAGTAAAGGTCCAGTTGGCGGCAGGGTTCGTCCAGTTGTCGACCGGCTGGCGCCCAGCCAGTATCGGGCTGCCAGCGTTCGGAGTTGTCCATGTAAAGCAATTGCAGTCCCGAGTCGTCCCCGGCGAGTAACAGTGGACCGGTGGGGCTGTCGTGGTAGCGGTAATGCATCTTCACTTCTCCTCGGCGTAGCTCTGCCAGAGATAGACGGCGGCGTAGGCGCGCCATGGGCGCCATTGTTCGGCGCGGCTGGCCAGTTCCCGTGCGCTGATGCCCTCTGGCCCCCAAATCGGTGACTTGAGCAGCCCGAGGTCGGCGGAGGGGAAGGCGTCCGGTTCCCCGAAAGCGCGCAGAGCAATGTACTCGGCGGTCCAGCGGCCGACGCCGGGCAGGGCGCAGAGACGCTCGATCAGGGATTCGATGCCCGCCGCCAGGTTCAGCTCCAGGCGGCCATCGGCCACTGCCTGAGCGAATCGACGCAAAGTGTCGACACGTTTGCCGGGCATCCCGATACCGGGCAGTGGATCTTCGGCGATGGCCTGCGGGGTGGGGAAGAGCCGTTGCGGGCCGACGACTTCGGCGCCTGCCAATGGCTCGCCAAGACGCTCCACCAGGCGTCCGGCAATGGTCACCGCCGCCTTCACCGTCACCTGTTGGCCGATGATGGTGCGCACGCCTTGCTCAAAAGGGTCGAACGCGACGGGTAGGCGTAATCCCGGATAACGTGCCAGCAGCACTTGCAGTAGCGGGTCACGGCCCAGGTGCTGGGCGATGGCAGCCGGATCGCTGTCAAGGTCGAACATTTGCCGGATGCGCGGTGCCAGCTGCGGCTCCAGGTCCCGAACCGATGGGCTCAGTTCAAGCTCCAGCGCGCCGGGTAACGGACGCAGGCGGAACCATCCGCTGCGCCCGCCCAGGCGGAAGCTGCGGCAATAGCTGTCGGCCGTCAGGTGCTCGACGCCGGGCAGGCGCCGCAGGGCGAAATGTTGCTGGAACTGCTTCCAGCTCCAGGGCTCGAAGTAATGAAGGCGCATGGGCTCGATGGGCTCGCGGGTCCGAATGGTGGAAGCAATTGCAGTCATGGAGCGACGATATTCTCTTGGCGCCGCGTCGTCTCTGCAAAACTGACTTTCAAATTCTCCCGTCGCGGTTCGACCTGACATCGAAGCCATCGTAGAATGCGCGCCTTTTCATGGGGCGGAGGCACCGTCCGCTAATACAGCCAGCAGGGGAGACAACCCATGAGCGATTACCAGGAAACTCTCTACGACGGTTATGGCCAGCGCTTTCGCATGGACAAGCTGCTGCACGAAGTGCGCACCGAGCACCAGCACCTGGTGATCTTCGAGAACTCGCGCATGGGCCGCGTGATGGCGCTGGATGGCGTGATCCAGACCACCGAGGCCGACGAGTTCATCTATCACGAGATGCTCACCCACGTGCCGATCCTCGCCCATGGCGCGGTAAAGAGTGTGCTGATCATTGGCGGTGGCGATGGCGGCATGTTGCGCGAAGTGCGCAAGCACCGTGATATCGAACGCATCACCATGGTCGAGATCGACGGCACAGTGGTGGAGATGTGCAAGGAATTCCTGCCGAACCACTCCAAGGGTGCCTATGAAGACCCGCGCCTGAATCTGGTGATCGATGACGGCATGCGCTTCGTCGCGACCACCCAGGAGAAGTTCGACGTCATCATCTCCGACTCCACCGATCCCATCGGTCCGGGCGAGGTGCTGTTTTCCGAGAACTTCTACCAGGCCTGCCGCCGCTGCCTGAACGACGGCGGTGTGCTGGTCACCCAGAACGGCACGCCCTTCATGCAGCTTGGCGAAGTGCAGACCACTGCCAGCCGCATGGATAGCTTGTTTGCCGACTGGCACTTCTACCAGGCCGCCGTGCCGACCTACATTGGTGGCGCCATGACCTTCGCCTGGGGCGCAACCGACCCGGAAATGCGCAAACTGCCAGTGGAAACCCTGCGCCAGCGCTACGCCGGCAGCAGCATCGTGACCCGTTACTACAACCCGGAGATCCACGTCGGCGCCTTCGCCCTGCCGCAGTACGTGCTGCACGCGGTGAACAAGCCGAGCAACGATTGAGGGTGTGCGGGTAGACGAAGAAGGGGTCGAAAGGCCCCTTCTTCATTTCATGCCTTTAGTGGGGTGGATGGCGCTTTTTTTCCACCAGCGGTACCCCGCCGCCCTCCATTGGTGGGCTGGTGAAGCGTGGTTCACCCTATTGATGAAGCCTGCATTTGGCCTTGGCCGGATAAGCAGAATGAAAAAGCCCGGCAACTTGGCCGGGCTTTTTCATGGAAGGGTGGATCAGATCTCCGTCGGCCGCACGTGGCCAAAGAGCTCCTGGGATACCCGAACGCGCTCTTCCGGGGTTTCCTGGATCCCCTTGGCCTTCAGCTCTTCGAGGCGGGCCTCGACAGCGTGGGCGCGATGGGTCAGGCCGCAGTCGTTGGCGATCTGGATGTTCAGGCCGGGACGGGCGTTGAGCTCGAGGATCAACGGCCCCTTGTCCTGGTCCAGCACCATGTCGACACCGATGTAGCCCAGGCCGCACAGCTCGTAGCAGCCGGCGGCCAGCTTCATGAAGCCATCCCAGTTCGGTAGCTGCACACCGTCCACCGCGTTGGTGGTGTCCGGGTGCTTGGCGATCTTGTTGTTCAGCCAGGTACCGCGCAGGGTAACCCCGGTGGCCAGGTCCACACCGACGCCGATGGCGCCCTGGTGGAGGTTGGCCTTGCCGTTGGACTGCCGGGTCGGCAGGCGCAGCATGGCCATCACCGGGTAGCCCATCAGCACGATGATGCGGATGTCCGGCACGCCTTCATAGCTGATGCTCTTGAAGATCTGGTCCGGGGTCACGCGGTACTCGATCAGCGCGCGGTCACGGTGCCCGCCGAGGGAATAAAGGCCGGTGAGGATCGAGGAAATCTGGTGCTCGATTTCCTCGTGGCTGATGATCTTGCCGGATACCGTCTTGTAGCGGCCTTCGAAGCGATCAGCGATCACCAGGATGCCGTCGCCGCCGGCGCCTTGCGCCGGCTTGATCACGAAGTCGTTACGCTCGCCGATGATCTCGTCGAGCTTCTCGATTTCCTTCTCGGTGGAGATGACACCGTACATTTCCGGTACGTGGATCCCCGCCTCGATGGCGCGCTGCTTGGTGATGATCTTGTCGTCGACGATCGGGTACAGGTGCCGTTTGTTGTACTTCAGCACGTAGTCCGCGTTTCGCCGATTGATGCCCATGATGCCTTTGGCTTCGAGGGCTTTCCAGGTCTTGATCAGGCCGAACATGGCTCAGTCCTTCAGGAAGGCTTTGAAGCGGAAGAGTTCGGTCAGGCGGTAGCCGCGGTAGCGACCCATCGCCAGCATGAAGCCCACCATGATCAACAGTACCGCCGGGAAGGTGAAGATGAAGTAGGTCAGCTCCGGTATGGTCATCAGCAGGTGCGCCAGGGTGGCTGCGATCAGGGTGCCGATCGCCACCTTGAAGGCATGGCCGCCGCCGCGTTCTTCCCAGGTGATCGACAGGCGTTCGATGGTCATGGTCAGAATCACCATCGGGAACAGGGCCACCGAAAGGCCGCGCTCCAGGCCGAGCTTGTGGCTCAGCAGGCTGATGACCGCAATCAGCACCACCACGAAGGTCAGCACCACCGAGAGCCTTGGCAGCATCTGTAGCTTCAGGTGCTCGAGGTAGGAGCGTAGCGACAGGCCGAGCGCCGTGATGATGGTGAACAGCACGATGCCGAAGCCCAATTGGGTTTCTCGGAAGGCGAGGGCGATCAGGACAGGGGTGAAGGTACCCAAGGTCTGCAGGCCGCCAAGGTTACGCAGGATCAGGATCACCAGCACGCCAATCGGGATCATGATCATGATCTGGTAGGTCTGCTGGGTCTGCAGCGGCAGGCCGTAGAGCGAATACTCGAGGAAGTCCGCGTCGGTGTTCTCGTCGGTCAACTTGGCCAGGCGGATGGCGTTCATCTCGCTGTTGTTCATGCTGAAGGTCACCTGGACCTTCTTGCCGCCGTCGACGGTGATCAGGTTGTTGTCGCCGGTCCACCAGATCAGGCGGTCGTTGGGCAGGCCTTGCTCACCGGTATCCGGGTTGAAGTACAGCCAGTTCTCGCCGTTGAAGCTGCGCAGCCAGAGCTCGGGGCTTTGGGCCTGCTCGCTCACCAGGCGGATGGTATGGACGCGCTCCATCGGCACATGGGCGATGGACAGCAGCAGTTCGATGACCTTGGCCTTGTTCGGTGTGCTCTGATCGCCGGCCAGCAGCAGCTTGACGTTGTCATCGTTGAGGTTGTTGACCCGCTTGATGGTCTCGCTGATGAAGGTCTCGACGTCCGCCGAGTGCTGGCGGATGGGCGCCAGCAGGGCTTCGGCAGCTATCTTCTCGGGGCCTTCCACCGGGATGCTGTCACGGAAGATCGGGCCCTTGTCCTTCGCTTTCTCGCCGCTGTAGCGCTTGGTCAGCACCAGGCGGTAGTAGAGCGTCTGGTTGCCGCTGGCACGACGGGCGGACCAGGTCACTTTGCGGTTGCCGTCAACGCGATTGATGCTCACCCCGTAGTTATTGGAGATGAAGCTCTCGTTGAGGCTGACGTAGTCCCGGTTCAGTGGCGGGACGAACATCTGGACCTTGACCGGATCACGCGGGCTGGCCTGGAACTCGACCTTGGCGTCGATGTTCCACAGGTCGTCGGTCTCATCCTCGGTGATCGGGATGCCCTGAATGAATATCTGGTAGGCCGTTATCAGAATGCCCAGGCTCACCAGGAGGGTGATCAGGACTTTCAGATGCAGGGTAAGAGAGCGCATGTAGGTTACTCGTCAGAGTTTGCGTCGGTGGCACAACCGGGTTTGCCGGCAGCGTATTTAAGGCTCGGGTCGACCAGTGCATCGAAGCGCTTGAGCGCCTCGGAACCGATCAGAAGCGGGTATTGGAAAGCACTACGGTCGGTGAGGTTCACTTCGATATGCCGCAGCGCGGTGCCCATGCACACTTCCAGCTCAATGACCGGGCGTGCAGTGTAGGTCTTGCCTTCCTCGGGGTCATAGTCGCCAGCGCGGCGTTTGATCTTGCTGATTCGCGCCAAGGGGCGTTCGATCGGATGTTCGTGGGCATCGTCTATGGCCAGGTAGAAGCGCACCCAGGGTTCGCCATCCTTTTTGAAGCGCTTGATGTCGCGCGCACTGAGGGAGGCGGTCTTGGCGCCGGTATCGAGCTTGGCTGCGACTTCCAGGTCGAGATCCTTCAGCTTGGCGTATTCGTTGAGACCGTAGATGGTCTTCTCGGTGGCGAGGCCAAGGCTGGGGAGGGCGAGCAGGCAGGCAAACAGGGCGAAGGGCTTGAGTGTCATAAGTCCTTTGAGCGTAACGCGGTCATCGGTCCAGGAGCCCGGCCCACGGCCATCTTGGCTGCGGCGCCTGGTCTGGGAGTCTAGCAGGCAAGTCATTGGCGCCCAGACTGGCGCTGGCGGCGCGCATTCTAACACGCGGATTTTCCGGTGCGACAGACGCTTATGCCGCCAAAGGTCAGGGCGTGACGGCGTAGATGGAATTTCCGGGCTCAAAATAGATTGTCGACAATTGGTCGGGTTTGGTTTGACATGATGGCTTTTCTGGCGGTAATTTTGCGTCACCAAACAAGAATGTGTCGACAATCATGCTGGACGCCACTGAAATCCCCGTCGCTGAACCGCTGGACTCGGAAACGCTAGCCGAGAGTGTCTTCCGGCGTATCCAGACCGCCATCGTGCGCGGAGAGATCGCCCCTGGCAGCAAGATCTCCGAGCCCGAGCTGGCGCGTACCTACGGCATCAGCCGTGGGCCGCTGCGTGAGGCGATCCACCGCCTGGAAGGGCAGCGCCTGCTGGTGCGGGTGCCGCATGTCGGTGCGAGGGTGGTGTCGCTCAGTCATGCCGAACTGATCGAACTCTACGAAATCCGTGAGTCCCTCGAGGGCATGGCCTGCCGTCTGGCCGCCGAGCGCATGAGCCAGGCCGAGATCGACGAACTGCGCCGGGTGCTGGATACCCATGAGCGCGACGAGGCCTTCCAGGCCGGGCGCGGCTACTACCAGCAGGAAGGCGATTTCGACTTCCACTATCGGATCATCCAGGGCAGCGGCAACCAGACCCTTACCCAGATGCTTTGCGGTGAGCTCTATCAGCTCGTGCGCATGTATCGCCTTCAGTTCTCCACGGTGCCGAACCGGCCCCGCCAGGCTTTCAACGAGCACCACCGAATTCTCGATGCCATCGCCGACCGAGACGGCGAACTGGCCGAGTTGCTGATGCGCCGTCACATCGGTGCCTCCAAGCGCAATATCGAGCGCCACTACAAGGAAGCGCTCGCCAACCCGTCCAAAACACGAGGTGAGTCATGAGTCAGAAAACCGCCGGCCAGCGCTTCCGCGACGCGATTGCCGAGGAGCATCCGCTGCAGGTGATCGGCGCCATCAACGCCAACCATGCACTGCTGGCCAAGCGTGCCGGCTTCAAGGCCATCTATCTCTCCGGTGGCGGTGTTGCCGCCGGCTCGCTCGGCCTGCCGGACCTGGGTATCAACACCCTGGATGACGTGCTCACCGACGTGCGCCGTATCACCGACGTGTGTGACCTGCCGCTGCTGGTGGATATCGATACTGGCTTCGGTCCCAGCGCCTTCAATATCGAGCGCACGGTCAAGAGCCTGATCAAGGCGGGTGCTGCTGCTGCCCATATCGAAGACCAGGTCGGCGCCAAACGCTGCGGCCACCGTCCGGGCAAGGAAATCGTCTCCACCGAGGAAATGGCCGATCGCGTGAAGGCCGCTGCCGATGCCAAGACCGACCCGAACTTCTTCCTGATCGCCCGCACCGACGCCATTCAGGCCGAGGGTGTTGATGCCGCCATCGAGCGCTGCCTGCGCTATGTGGAAGCGGGTGCTGACGCCATCTTCGCCGAAGCAGCCTACGATCTGCCGACCTACAAGCGCTTTGTCGATGCGTTGGGCGTGCCGGTGCTGGCCAACATCACCGAGTTCGGCGCCACTCCGCTGTTCTCCCGCGACGAGCTGGCCTCGGTCGGCGTGGCTATCCAGCTCTATCCGCTGTCGGCCTTCCGTGCCGCCAACAAAGCGGCTGAGGCTGTCTACACCGCCATTCGCCGCGACGGCCATCAAAAAGAGGTCATCGACCTCATGCAGACTCGTGCCGAACTGTACGACCGCATCGGCTACCACGCCTTCGAGCAGAAACTCGACGCCCTGTTCGCCGCCAAGAAGTAACCGGACGCGGGCCGCGTTCTCAGCGTCGCGGCCCGCGGATAAAACAAGACGCAAGCAACCGGATTGAAATGAGGAGAATCACGCGATGAGCGCTACCGAAAATACCACTGCCTTCAAACCCAAGAAGTCCGTGGCCCTGAGTGGCACCGCTGCCGGCAACACCGCCCTGTGCACCGTTGGCCGCACCGGTAACGACCTGCACTACCGCGGTTATGACATTCTCGACTTCGCTACTGCCTGTGAGTTCGAGGAAATCGCTCACTTGCTGGTGCACGGCAAGCTGCCGAACGTTGCTGAGCTGGCAGGCTACAAGGCCAAGTTGAAGGCCCTGCGCGGCCTGCCGGCCGGCGTGAAGGCCGCCCTTGAGCAACTGCCGCCGTCCGCCCACCCGATGGACGTGATGCGCACCGCCGTTTCCGTGCTGGGCTGCCTGTCCCCGGAGAAAGATGATCACAACCACCCGGGCGCCCGTGACATCGCCGACAAGCTAATGGCCTGCCTGGGCTCGGCGCTGCTCTACTGGTACCACTTCAGCCACAACGGCAAGCGCATCGACGTGGAGACCGACGACGACTCCATCGGCGGTCACTTCCTGCACTTGCTGCATGGTGAGAAACCGCGCGACTCCTGGGTCCGCGCCATGCACACCTCGCTGATTCTTTACGCCGAGCACGAGTTCAACGCCTCCACCTTCACCTCCCGTGTGATCGCCGGCACCGGCTCCGACATGTACTCCTGCATCGCCGGTGCCATCGGCGCGCTGCGCGGTCCGAAACATGGCGGTGCCAACGAAGTGGCCTTCGAGGTACAGAAGCGCTACGACAACCCGGAAGACGCCGAGGCCGACATCCGTGCCCGCGTCGAGAAGAAAGAAGTGATCATCGGCTTCGGTCATCCGGTCTACACCGTGTCCGACCCGCGCAACAAGGTGATCAAGGAAGTGGCTCGCGAGCTCTCCGCCGAGCAGCGCAATACCAAGATGTTCGACATTGCCGAGCGTCTTGAAAGCGTGATGTGGGACATCAAGAAGATGTTCCCGAACCTCGATTGGTTCAGCGCCGTCAGCTACCACATGATGGGTGTGCCTACCGCCATGTTCACCCCGCTGTTCGTGATCGCCCGTACCTCCGGTTGGTCCTCTCACGTCATCGAGCAGCGTATCGACGGCAAGATCATCCGCCCGAGCGCCAACTACGTCGGCCCGGAAGACCTGAAATTCGTGCCGCTCAAGGATCGCCCCTAACCATGAACAGCCAATACCGCAAGAGCCTGCCCGGCACGGCGCTGGACTACTTCGACGCCCGCGCGGCGGTCGAGGCCATCGAGCCTGGCGCCTGGGCGCGTCTGCCTTATACCTCCCGTGTGCATGCCGAGAACCTGGTGCGCAAATGCGATCCGGCAATCCTCAATGAGTGCCTGACGCAGATCGTCGAATGCAAGCGTGAGCGCGACTTCCCCTGGTTCCCGGCCCGTGTGGTCTGCCACGACATCCTCGGCCAGACCGCGCTGGTGGACCTGGCTGGCCTGCGCGACGCCATCGCCGACCAGGGCGGTGACCCCGCCCAGGTCAACCCGGTGGTGCCGGTGCAGCTGATCGTCGATCACTCCCTGGCCGTGGAGTGCGGGGGCTTCGATCCGCAAGCGTTCGAGAAGAACCGCGCCATCGAGGACCGTCGCAACGAGGACCGCTTCCACTTCATCGAGTGGACCAAGAAGGCCTTCAAGAACGTCGATGTGATCCCGCCGGGCAACGGCATCATGCACCAGATCAACCTGGAGAAAATGTCGCCGGTCATCCACAACGACAAGGGCCTGGCCTACCCGGACACCTGCGTCGGCACGGACAGCCACACCCCACACGTCGACGCCCTGGGCGTGATCGCCGTGGGCGTGGGTGGCCTGGAGGCCGAGAACGTCATGCTCGGTCGCGCATCCTGGATGCGCCTTCCGGAGATCATCGGCGTCGAGCTGACCGGCAAGCCGCAGCCGGGTATCACGGCCACCGACGTGGTGCTGTCGCTTACCGAGTTCCTGCGCAAGGAAAAGGTCGTCGGTGCCTACCTGGAGTTCCGCGGCGAAGGTGCCGCCGCCCTGACGCTGGGCGACCGCGCCACCATCTCCAACATGGCCCCGGAGTACGGTGCCACTGCGGCGATGTTCTTTATCGACCAGCAAACCATCGACTACCTCAAACTGACCGGTCGCGACGACGAGCAGGTCAAGCTGGTGGAGACCTACGCCAAGCAGGCCGGCCTCTGGGCTGACAGCCTGGATGATGCGCAGTACGAGCGCGTGCTGAGCTTCGACCTGTCCTCGGTGGTACGTACCCTGGCGGGTCCGTCCAACCCGCATCGCCGCTTGCCGGTGAGCGCCCTGGCCGAGCGCGGCATTGCCGTCGACCTGGACAAGGCCCGCGCCCAAGAGGCCGATGGCCTTATGCCGGATGGCGCAGTCATCATCGCCGCCATCACCAGCTGCACCAACACCAGCAACCCGCGCAACGTGATCGCTGCCGGCCTGTTGGCACGCAACGCCAACAAGCTGGGGCTGGTGCGCAAGCCCTGGGTGAAGTCCTCCCTGGCTCCGGGGTCCAAGGCGGTGAAGCTATATCTGAAGGAAGCCGGCCTGGAGCAAGAGCTGGAGCAGCTCGGCTTCGGCGTGGTGGCATTCGCCTGCACCACCTGCAATGGCATGTCCGGTGCACTGGACCCAAAAATCCAGCAGGAGATCATCGACCGCGATCTCTATGCGACCGCCGTACTGTCCGGTAACCGCAACTTCGATGGGCGTATCCACCCCTACGCCAAGCAGGCGTTTCTTGCCTCGCCGCCGCTGGTGGTGGCCTACGCCATCGCCGGTACCATCCGCTTCGACATCGAGAAGGATGTGCTGGGTGTGGTGGATGGCAAGGAAATCCGCCTGAAGGACATCTGGCCGACTGACGAAGAGATCGATGCCGTGGTGAAAGCCGCGGTCAAGCCGGAGCAGTTCCGCCAGGTGTACATCCCGATGTTCACCATCCAGGAAGACACCGGCCCGAAAGTCGATCCGCTGTATGACTGGCGCCCGATGAGCACCTACATCCGCCGTCCGCCCTATTGGGAAGGTGCCCTGGCGGGTGAGCGCAGCCTTAAGGGCATGCGTCCGCTGGCGGTGCTGCCGGACAACATCACCACCGACCACCTGTCGCCGTCCAACGCCATCATGGCGAACTCGGCGGCGGGTGAGTACCTGGCGAAAATGGGCCTGCCGGAAGAGGACTTCAACTCTTACGCGACCCACCGTGGTGACCACCTCACCGCGCAACGCGCCACCTTCGCCAACCCGCAGCTGGTGAACGAAATGGCGGTGGTCGACGGCGAGGTGAAGAAGGGCTCGCTGGCTCGCGTCGAGCCGGAAGGCAAGGTGATGCGCATGTGGGAGGCCATCGAGACCTACATGGACCGCAAGCAGCCGCTGATCATCGTCGCTGGCGCCGACTACGGCCAAGGCTCGTCCCGCGATTGGGCGGCCAAAGGTGTACGTCTGGCGGGTGTGGAAGCGATCGTCGCTGAAGGCTTCGAGCGTATCCACCGGACTAACCTGATCGGCATGGGTGTGCTGCCGCTGGAGTTCAAGCCGGGTACCACCCGCAAGACCCTCGGCATCGACGGTACCGAAACCTTCGACGTGATCGGCGAGCGTAGGCCGCGTGCCGACCTGACCCTGGTGATTCGCCGCACCAACGGCGAGTCCATCAAGGTCCCGGTTACCTGCCGCCTGGATACCGCCGAAGAGGTGTCGATCTACGAGGCCGGTGGCGTGCTGCAGCGTTTCGCCCAGGACTTCCTCGAGTCCTCGTCGCAGAAAGCCGTCGGCTGAGGCCCGCGACAATCCCCTCTCCCTCCGGGAGAGGGTTGGGGTGAGGGGGGGTGCCTTCCCTCATCTGCCCTTCGGGCACCTTCTTCCTGGGGGAAGAAGGGCGTTCTTAGTCTTTCAGGACAATCTTCATGGCCCACGTACCTCAAGTCAAAATCCCCGCCACCTATATTCGCGGTGGCACCAGCAAGGGTGTGTTCTTCCGCCTGCAGGATCTGCCAGAGCGCTGCCAGGTGCCGGGCGAGGCCCGTGACCGGCTGTTCATGCGTGTAATCGGCAGTCCCGACCCGTACGCCGCGCATATCGACGGCATGGGCGGGGCCACCTCCAGCACCAGCAAGTGCGTGATCCTGTCGAAGAGCAGCCAGCCTGATCACGATGTGGATTACCTCTATGGCCAGGTTTCCATCGACAAGGCCTTCGTCGACTGGAGTGGCAACTGCGGCAACCTGTCCACCGCCGCCGGGGCCTTCGCTCTGCATGCCGGGCTGGTGGAGCCGGCGCGTATTCCGGAGAACGGCACCTGCGTGGTGCGCATCTGGCAGGCCAACATCCAGAAAACCATCATTGCCCACGTGCCGGTGACCAATGGCCAGGTCCAGGAAACTGGTGACTTCGAGCTCGACGGTGTGACCTTTCCGGCTGCGGAGATCGTGCTGGAATTCGTCGATCCTTCCGATGATGGGGAAGAGGGGGGCTCGATGTTCCCTACCGGCAACCTGGTCGACGACCTGGATGTGCCCGGGATTGGCACCCTCAAGGCAACCATGATCACCGCCGGCATCCCCACCGTGTTCGTCAATGCCGAGGACATCGGCTACAGCGGGACCGAGTTGCGGGAAAACATCAACACAAGCCCCGAGGCGCTGGCCCGTTTCGAGGCCATTCGGGTTGCTGGTGCCTTGCGCATGGGGCTGATCAAGACCCCGGAGGAGGCCGCCACCCGGCAGCACACGCCGAAAATCGCCTTCGTGGCAAAACCCAGGGACTATCTGGCCTCCAGTGGCAAGACGGTCAAGGCTGAAGAGGTGGACCTGCTGGTGCGTGCCTTGTCCATGGGTAAGCTGCATCACGCGATGATGGGCACCGCGGCAGTGGCCATCGGCACTGCCGCCGCCATTCCGGGCACCCTGGTGAACCTGGCAGCCGGTGGCGGCGAGCGAAGCGCTGTGCGCTTCGGTCATCCGTCGGGCACTCTGCGCGTTGGCGCCGAAGCCGTCCGAGTGGAAGGCGAGTGGACCGTCACCAAGGCCATCATGAGCCGCAGTGCTCGCGTGCTGATGGAAGGTTGGGTGCGTGTGCCTGGCGATGCGTTCTAAATGATTCGTCCATGAATAAGCCCGCAGAAGCGGGCTTATTCATCATTGATCACATTACTTGAGGCGTCGTTCGACACCTTTTTCCACCAGTATCTTGGCGGAAATCTCTTCTACCGAGAAATGAGTGGAGTTGATGAAGTTAATGTTTTCGCGACGGAACAGGTTCTCCACCTCGCGCACTTCGAACTCGCATTGTGCGAAGCTCGCGTAACGGCTGTTGGGCTTGCGCTCGTTACGGATGGCGGTAAGGCGGTCGGGGTCGATGGTCAGGCCGAACAGCTTGCTCTTGTGCTGCTTGAGGGCCGCAGGCAGTTGCAGGCGTTCCATGTCCTCTTCGGTCAACGGGTAGTTGGCGGCGCGGATGCCGTACTGCATGGCCATGTAGAGGCAGGTCGGTGTCTTGCCGCACCGGGACACACCCACCAGGATCAGGTCGGCCTTGTCGTAGTAGTGCGTACGGGCGCCGTCGTCGTTGTCCAGGGCGAAGTTAACCGCCTCGATCCGCTCCATGTAGTTGGCGTGGTGGCCGATGGAGTGGGATTTGCCGACGGAATACGAGGAGTGCGAAGTAAGTTCCTGTTCCAGCGGCGAAAGGAAGGTCGAAAAGATGTCGATCATAAAGCCGTTGGAAGTGGCCAGGATGTCACGGATCTCCTGGTTCACGATGGTGTCGAAGATGATCGGGCGGGAGCCGTCCAGCTCCGCAGCCTTATTGATTTGCTGTACGATGGCGCGCGCTTTTTCAACGCTGTCGATGTACGGTCGCGTGATCTTGTTGAAGGTGATGGTTTCGAACTGCGCCAGGAGGCTCTGGCCAAGGGTTTCCGCAGTGATGCCGGTACCGTCGGAGATGAAGAAAGCGGTTCGTTTCATTTGCGCCAAAGGCCTTAAGTCAGGAACGATTCTTGGCTATGATAGGCCGCGTTTTTAGCCAGGCCCGAGCCGGTCGGCATTGTGACGTATTTTTCTGGACCAACGCCAGAACGCTGCGGAGCTGTTCCGCATGAGCTTTTCCAACAAATAGTGGAGAGATCACCTTGGTAGAGTACGTAGTTTCCCTCGATAAGCTCGGCGTTCACGATGTTGAGCATGTGGGGGGCAAGAACGCATCCCTGGGCGAGATGATCAGCAATCTGGCTGGCGCCGGTGTTTCCGTTCCCGGTGGTTTCGCTACTACCGCTCAGGCCTACCGTGACTTCCTCGAGCAGAGCGGCCTGAACGATCGCATCCACACTGCCCTCGATAACCTCGACGTGGACGACGTCAACGCCCTCGCCAAGACCGGCGCCGAAATCCGCCAGTGGGTAATGGATGCCGAGTTCCCGGAGCGCCTGGACGCTGAAATTCGCACTGCGTTCGCCGAACTGGCCAAGGGCAACGACAACCTGGCCGTAGCCGTGCGCTCCTCCGCCACTGCTGAAGACCTGCCCGACGCCTCCTTCGCCGGTCAGCAGGAGACCTTCCTGAATATTCGTGGCGTGGACAACGTGATCCGCGCTGCCAAAGAGGTATTTGCCTCCCTGTTCAATGACCGCGCCATCGCCTACCGAGTGCACCAGGGCTTCGACCACAAGCTGGTTGCCCTGTCCGCTGGCGTGCAGCGCATGGTTCGTTCGGAAACGGGTACTGCCGGTGTGATGTTCACCCTGGATACCGAGTCCGGCTTCCGTGACGTGGTCTTTATCACTGCCGCTTACGGCCTCGGTGAAACCGTGGTGCAGGGCGCCGTGAACCCTGACGAGTTCTATGTCCACAAGCACACCCTGGAAGCCGGCCGTCCCGCCATTCTGCGCCGCAACCTCGGCAGCAAGGCAATCAAGATGATCTACGGCGAGGAAGCCAAGGTTGGCAAGTCGGTGAAGACCGTCGACGTGGACCGTGCCGACCGCGCTCGCTTCGCCCTGTCCGACGCCGAAGTGACCGAGCTGGCCAAGCAGGCCCTGATCATCGAGAAACACTATGGCCGCCCGATGGACATCGAGTGGGCCAAGGACGGTGACGACGGCAAGCTGTACATCGTGCAGGCCCGTCCGGAAACTGTTAAGAGCCGCGCCAGCGCCACGGTGATGGAGCGCTACCTGCTGAAGGAAAAGGGCAAGGTCCTGGTAGAGGGCCGCGCTATCGGCCAGCGCATTGGTGCCGGCCCGGTTCGCGTGATCCACGACGTATCCGAGATGGACAAGGTCCAGCCGGGCGACGTGCTGGTCTCCGACATGACCGATCCGGATTGGGAGCCCGTGATGAAGCGCGCCAGCGCTATCGTCACCAATCGTGGCGGCCGTACCTGCCACGCGGCGATCATTGCCCGTGAGCTGGGTATTCCGGCTGTCGTGGGTTGCGGCAACGCCACCCAGGCGCTGCAGGATGGCCAGGGCGTGACCGTTTCCTGCGCCGAGGGCGACACCGGCTTCATCTTCGAGGGCCAGCTGGGTTTCGACATTCGCACCAACTCCGTCGACGCCATGCCCGATCTGCCGTTCAAGATCATGATGAACGTCGGCAACCCGGATCGCGCCTTTGACTTCGCCCAGCTGCCCAACGAGGGTGTGGGCCTGGCCCGTCTGGAGTTCATCATCAACCGCATGATCGGCGTTCACCCCAAGGCGCTGTTGAACTTCGCCAGCCTGCCGGTGGAGATCAAGGAAAGCGTCGAGAAGCGCATCGCCGGCTACAACGACCCGGTTGGCTTCTACGTCGAGAAGCTGGTCGAAGGCATCAGTACCCTGGCGGCGGCCTTCTGGCCGAAGAAAGTCATCGTGCGCCTGTCGGACTTCAAGTCCAACGAATACGCCAACCTGATCGGCGGCAAGCTCTATGAGCCGGAAGAAGAGAACCCCATGCTGGGCTTCCGCGGTGCTTCCCGCTACATCAGCGAGTCTTTCCGCGACTGCTTCGAGTTGGAATGCCGTGCGCTGAAGAAAGTGCGTAACGAGATGGGCCTGACCAACGTCGAGATCATGGTGCCGTTCGTGCGTACCCTGGGAGAGGCTTCCCAGGTGGTCGAGCTCCTGGCCAGCAATGGCCTGAAGCGCGGCGAGAACGGCCTGAAGGTCATCATGATGTGCGAGCTGCCGTCCAACGCCCTGCTGGCCGATGAATTCCTGGAGTTCTTCGACGGTTTCTCCATCGGCTCCAACGACCTGACCCAGCTGACTCTGGGCCTGGACCGCGACTCCGGCATCGTCGCCCACCTGTTCGACGAGCGTAATCCGGCCGTGAAGAAGTTGCTGGCCAATGCCATCGCCGCCTGCAACAAGGCTGGCAAGTACATCGGCATCTGCGGTCAGGGTCCGTCCGACCACCCGGATCTGGCGAAGTGGCTGATGGAGCAGGGCATCGAGAGCGTTTCCCTCAACCCGGACTCCGTGCTGGATACCTGGTTCTTCTTGGCGGAAGGTCAGGCCTGACCCTTCGTTAGTCGAAACGAAAAGGGCGGGTTCGAAACCCGCCCTTTTTTGTGCAAGCAGCAATCATGCAAAGCAGTAGTGATCTCTTTCCCGTTGCGCTGATGAGCGCAGAACTCCGTGGCGACCTGACCGAAGACGTCTATCGCCTGAAGCCCGGCAACAGCCCAGACGCGAGTGTAGAGCTGGTTCTGACCCGCCTTGGTCGCTTTGGCCAGGAGGATGAGCGTGGCGTACCGGTCATCCTGGTGCACGGTAGCTTTTCCAATCGGCGCTTCTGGTACTCGCCCAAGGGGCTTGGACTCGGACCTTACTTGACGCGCGCCGGCTTCGACGTGTGGATCGTGGAGATGCGTGGCCACGGCCTGTCACCGCGTAACCAGCACTACCGACGCAACCGAGTGGCGGACTACGCGCGCTATGACCTGCCGGCCATCGCTGCATTCGTTCGCGAACAGTGTGGGCAGGTGCCGCACTGGCTCGGCCACTCGTTGGGTGGAACGACACTCGCTGCGGCCCTGGGTGGGCACTACCTGGGTAACGGGGATGCGGCGTCGGTCGCGCTGTTCGGCAGTCAGATCAGTCGTAACTACTGGCCGCTCAAGGTGCCGCCGGTGGAGTGGAGTGGCCGTCTCTTGCTCAAACGGTTCGAAGTGCTCTCCGGCTCATGGCTCAAGCGCGGGCCTGAGGACGAACCGATCGGTCTTGCCCTGGAAAGCATGCGCTGGCACGGCCTTTTCGGTCGTTTCGGCGATGCCGAGCGGGACTGGTGGGCCGGGCTGGCGGACGTCCGGGTTCCTGTGTTGGCTGTTGCGGCTGCAGGAGACCTGCAGGACCCGGTCTGGGCCTGCCGAAAACTGGTGGAGCAAGTCCCCGAGGAGAACCGTCACTTCCTGCGCCTGGCGCGAGACGCAGGGTTCAGCGACGACTTCGGCCACATCGAGATGCTGGTGAGCAAGGTCGCCGAGCGCGAGGTCTGGCCGTTGGTGGCGCATTGGCTGGGGCATCAGTCCCTGCCGGTCGCTGTTCAGGGAGCTGAGGTCGTGACGCTCTAGCTCGCTGCCTGCCGACGGTTTCCAGTTTCGGATGGCGGGAGGCTGTGCTAAAGATGGCGGAATCGCGGAGCGGTGGAGGCTCCATGTTCGTAGCGCTGGAACGACTGATCAATCTTCAGGACGGATACCGGGGTGTTTTTCAGGTTGAGGGGCGGCATTTGTTGCTGATCGTCGTTGATCATCAGCCGATCCTCATGGAAAATCGTTGCCCACACCAGGGTGCGCCCTTGCACACCGGCACCCTCGAAGGCGGGGTGCTGCGCTGTTCCAGGCATGGCATTGCCTTCAACCTGGCCAGTGGCCATCCGGTCAATGCGCCTTGCCCTCCATTGCAGCGCCTGCCGCTGGCCTACGACGGCGACCGCATCGGTCTCGATCTGTAACTGCTATCAAGGAGAAGTCCATGCAATACGTTACCCCTGATCTGTGCGATGCCTATCCGGACCTGGTCCAGGTCGTCGAACCCATGTTCAGCAACTTTGGCGGTCGCGACTCCTTCGGCGGTGAGATCGTCACCATCAAGTGCTTCGAGGACAACTCCCTGGTCAAGGAGCAGGTCGACTTGCCGGGCAAGGGCAAGGTGCTGGTGGTCGATGGGGGAGGTTCCCTGCGTCGTGCCCTGCTGGGCGACATGCTGGCCGAGAAGGCGGCGAAGAACGGTTGGGAAGGGATCGTGGTCTACGGCTGCATACGTGATGTCGACGTAATCGCCCAGACCGACCTGGGCGTCCAGGCCCTGGCCAGCCACCCGATGAAGACCGACAAGCGCGGTATCGGTGACCTGAATGTCGCGGTCACTTTTGGCGGCGTCACCTTTCGCCCGGGTGAGTATGTATATGCGGACAACAACGGCATCATCGTTTCGCCGAAAACCCTGGAAATGCCGGCCTGATTAAATGAGCCCGACGGAACCGATTTGAGTGAGAACTGCTGCGCTCGGTGACGCTGCGTAGAAAGCCGCCTCAAAATGCTCATTTACAGATCGTAAACTGCGCTTTTCCGGCGGTTTTCGCCTCGCCTGACCTTCGCTCGCAATGTCCTCACGCAGTCTGGTAGCCGGGCTTTTTCTTCCAAGGAGACTGAATGTTCGAGGAGCAGAACGCCCAGTGGGGGCTAGTACATGCCTTCGTGCTGGACGGGCAGGGCGGTGCCGAGCCGATCTCGCGGGAGGCGCTGGCCAACTTGCAGCTTGCGCCTGCGCAGAGTCTCTGGTTGCACTGGGATCGCAGCCATCCACTCGCGCGGCGCTGGCTACGGGAGCAAAGCGGGCTGTCCGAGTTCGCTTGCGACCTGCTTCTGGAGGAGAGCACCCGGCCGCGGATGCTGGCGCTGCCCGGTGACGAGTTGCTGCTGTTCCTGCGCGGCGTGAACCTGAATCCCGGCGCTGTCCCGGAGGATATGGTCTCGGTGCGGATCTTCGCCTCGGCGCAGCGCATCCTCTCCCTGCGCCTGCGGCCATTGCACGCCACGGATGAGCTGATCGATCAGTGGGCGCGGGGTACCGGGCCGAAGGTGGCTTCCGAGGTGCTGCTGTACATGGCGGAGCACCTGACCGACAAGGTCGATTCGCTGGTCGCTGACCTGTCAGAGAAGGTCGATGAGCAGGAGGAGCACCTCGACAACAACGAACGGTTCCGTCCGAACCATGACCTGATGCTGCAGGTCCGCCGCCGGGCCGCTGGGCTCAAGCGGTTTCTGGCTCCCCAGCGAGAGATCTACGGGCAACTGGCGCGCAGCCGTATGCCTTGGTTCGTCGAAGGCGACAGCGATTACTGGAACGAGCTGAACAATCGCCTGACCCGTTACCTGGAGGAGTTGGAGCTGATCCGCGAGCGCATCGGCCTGGTATTGGAAAGCGAAAGCCGTCGCCAAGGTGAACGCACCAGCCGCACCATGTACCTGCTGGGTATTACTACCGGTTTTTTCCTGCCGCTGAGCTTCATCACGGGCCTGCTGGGCATGAACGTAGGCGGCATCCCCGGCGATGAGACGCGTTATGGCTTCGTCCTGGCCTGCGTATTGATTCTGGGAATTGCCGGTTTCCAGTTGTGGCTTTTCCGTCGGCTGCGATGGCTCTGATGTGACCTGGGCTGCTCCTGTCTCGTCTAGCCGACATATCCACGCGAGGTGCGCATGCACGATCCGTTCGAAGAATCTCTGCGGGACCTGCTCAAGGCGTCACCGCAACCCGATCACGATGACGACGCCACGCTGGGTCGGGTGCTCAAGACCGCCAACCGCCAGGTAGGCGCTGGAGATCTGTTCAGTCTGATGGGCCATTGGCTCGAGGCCATGATGATCGCCCTGAATAATGGCTCGCCTCACCTGGCGCCTGTTTCGCGCCGCAACGCTTCTGTCCGTTCTGCAGATAAGGCTGATTGAACATGGAATTCGACCCCTGGACTCAAGGACTCGTTAACGCCATGACCTCGGTGTGGGCACCGGTGGCGGGCTTCATTCCGCGCCTGTTCGGCGCGCTGGTAGTGGTACTGCTGGGCTTCGTGGTAGCCAAGTTGCTGGATACCCTGTTGTCGAAGCTCTTGGCCAAGGTGGGGCTGGATCGCCTGATGGCAGGCACTGGGCTTACCAAGATGCTGTCCCGTGCGGGGATCCAGGTACCGGTTTCCACCCTGATCGGCAAGATCGTCTACTGGTTCGTGCTGCTGATTTTCCTCGTGTCTGCTGCCGAGTCCCTGGGGCTGGATCGCGTTTCGGCGACCCTGGACGTACTGGCTCTCTACCTGCCCAAGGTGCTGGGCGCAGCCCTGGTGCTGCTGGCCGGTGTGCTGCTGGCGCAACTGGTCAGCGGCGTGGTGCGTGGCGCCGCTGAAGGTGTGGGTCTGGAATACGCCCACGGCCTGGGTCGCATTGCCCAAGGCTTGGTCATCATCATCAGCATCTCTGTGGCCATCGGCCAGTTGGAGGTCAAGACCGACCTGCTGAACAACGTCATTGCCATCGTGCTGATTTCCATCGGCCTGGCAGCGGCGCTTGCGCTGGGGCTTGGTAGTCGCGAGATTGCCGGTCAGATCCTCGCCGGCATCTATGTGCGCGAGCTTTATCAGGTTGGGCAACAAGTGAAGGTTGGCGATGTCGAAGGTCAGATCGAGGAAATCGGCACGGTGAAGACCCTGCTGCTTACCGAGGAAGGTGAGCTGGTATCGGTGTCGAACCGCACTTTGCTCGATCAACGGGTAACCAGCCGCTAACACGACGGCTTTTCCCTGCTAATGTATGCCGCCAGACAGGGTGCGCGAACTTCGCGCCCCGGCGGCTTTTGACCTGACTGTCGGCCCGACCCGTTTTGAACAAGCCCCAATCGCTTTCCTTGCGCTATGACCCACGCGAGCTCTCTGATGAGGAGCTGGTGGAGCGCGCGCATGTCGAGCTGTTCCATGTCACGCGCGCCTATGAAGAATTGATGCGGCGCTATCAGCGCACTTTGTTCAACGTCTGTGCCCGCTATTTAGGGAACGACCGCGACGCAGATGATGTCTGCCAGGAAGTGATGCTGAAGGTGCTCTATGGATTGAAGAACTTCGAAGGCAAGTCGAAGTTCAAGACATGGCTATATAGCATCACGTACAACGAGTGCATTACCCAATATCGGAAAGAGCGCCGAAAGCGACGCTTGCTTGATGCGCTGAGTCTGGACCCTCTTGAGGAGGCTTCGGAAGAGAAAGCGCCTAAAGTCGAGGAGCGGGGAGGCCTGGAGCGATGGCTGGTACATGTCAATCCCATTGACAGGGAAATTCTTGTGCTACGTTTTGTCGCAGAGCTGGAGTTTCAGGAGATCGCAGACATTATGCATATGGGCTTGAGCGCCACGAAAATGCGCTACAAGCGTGCATTGGATCGACTGCGCGAAAAATTCTCGGGCCTTGCCGAAACTTAGTTCGGGAAAAATTATCTCTTAAGGGCCGGTATGTTCTGCTAGAATTGCCGACCAAGTTGTCTGGAGATTGTTCGACAACTTCTGACCACCAATGATGGGGATTTACGGATGAAACTGAAAAACACCTTAGGCGTAGCCGTTGGCTCTCTTGTTGCCGCCTTTTCGCTGAACGCGCTGGCTCAGGGCCAAGGCGCAGTTGAGGTGGAAGCTTTCGGTAAGCGTTACTTCACCGACAGTTCTCGCGATCTCGAGAACGGCAACCTGTACGGCGGCTCGGTAGGATACTACCTGACCGACGACGTCTCCCTGGCTCTGTCGTACGGCGAATACCACGACATGACCTCCGAAGACGCTTTCGGTACCGACGGCCACAAAGATATCAAGGGCAACCTGGCTTCCCTTGATGCCATTTACCACTTCGGCACCCCGGGTGTTGGCCTGCGTCCGTACGTTTCTGCTGGCTTCGCCCATCAGAACATCAGCAACATTCCACCGCGTACCGGTCGTGACCACAGCACCTTCGCCAACGTTGGCACCGGTCTGAAGTACTACTTCACCGAGAACTTCTTCGCCAAGGCGAGCCTGGACGGCATGTACAACCTGGATGCCCAGGAAGCCGAGTGGATGGCTGGCGTAGGCGTTGGCGTGAACTTCGGTGGTTCCACCAAGCAAGCCGAGCCGGCTCCGGCTCCGGTTGCCGAAGTGTGCGCTGACAGCGACAACGACGGCGTTTGCGACAACGTCGACAAGTGCCCGGACACCCCGGCCAACGTTACCGTTGACGCTGATGGCTGCCCGGCTGTTGCCGAAGTCGTACGCGTTGAGCTGGACGTGAAGTTCGACTTCGACAAGGCCAAGGTGAAAGAAGAAAGCTACGGTGACATCAAGAACCTGGCTGACTTCATGAACCAGTACCCGGCTACCACCACCACTGTTGAAGGCCACACCGACTCCGTCGGCACTGACGCCTACAACCAGAAGCTGTCCGAGCGTCGTGCTGACGCCGTACGCGACGTGCTGGTTGACCAGTACGGTGTAGGTTCCGAGCGCGTGAACGCTGTTGGCTACGGCGAAACCCGCCCGGTTGCCGACAACGCCACCGCTGACGGCCGTGCTGTTAACCGCCGCGTAGAAGCTGAAGTGGAAGCCCAGGCCAAGTAATTGGTTTGAGCCTCGGAAAAACCCGGCCTCAGCCGGGTTTTTCTTTGCCTGGAGATAAGTGTCGTGCGCTGATCCGGGTGAAAAAAAGCCCGGCATGGCCGGGCAAACACTACTTCGCAGGAGCGAAGAGAGATTCAGGCGCTTCGTGCCATTGGGAGGACCGCTTCGGCTGCGGCGACCTCGCCGATGACCAGGATGGCCGGGCTTTTCAGTTCGAAGGCCTGGGCGTCTGCCTGCATCTGCCCAAGGGTGCTGCGGCATTCGCGTTGATGGGGCAGGGAGGCATTCTCGATCATGGCCACGGGCATGGTGCCGGACATGCCGCCCGACAGAAGCCCTTCGCGAATATCGGCAAGCTTGGCAACGCCCATGTAAACCACCAGCGTCGTGCCGGACTGCGCGAGAGCCCCCCAATTGAGGCTGCTGTCGTCCTGGGTGTGGGCGGTGACCAGGGTGACACCACGGCTGATTCCGCGCAGGGTGAGGGATATGCCGCAATTGGTGGCGCCTGCCAAGCCTGCGGTGATGCCATTGACCAGTTCGCTCTCGATGCCGCGCTCGGCCAACCATTCGGCCTCTTCACCGCCGCGGCCGAAAATGCACGGATCGCCGCCCTTCAGCCGCACCACGCATTTGCCTTGGCGCGCATAGCGCAGCATCAGGCGATGGATAAACGCCTGGGGCGTTGAGCGGCAGCCGCCGCGCTTGCCCACGCGGATAATCCGGGCATTGGGGCAGTGCTCCAGTACCACCGGATTGACCAAGTCATCGATCATCACCACCTCCGCCTGATGGAGCGCTTTTACCGCCTTCAGGGTGAGGAGCTCGGGGTCACCGGGGCCTGCACCTACCAGCCAGACTTTACCGTTCATCGGGATTCTCCTCGGCGCATCTCGCGCCCTAAATGATTCAGGTCCAGGCCAGCACGTCGTTGTTGGTCAGTTCGATCTGCCAGTCGTGCAAGGGACAGGCGCCGCGCATGCCGGCGATCTGGCCGGGATGGGGCGCGTCACCAGCACTCAGCATCTCGATGCCGGCCACCTTGAGCTGGGTGCTCGTGCTGGAACCCTGGTAGCGCGCGAAACCGAGCATGGCCAGATGATTGGCGCAGACCTTGGCCTGCTCCATCAGCGGGGCGACCAGTCCATACGAAACACCACGGTGGTTTGCACATTCGCCGATGGCGTAGATGCGCGGGTCATAGGTCTGCAGGGTGTCGTCGACCAGGATGCCGTGGCTGCAAGGCAGGCCTGCCTGTTCGGCAAGTTCGGTGTTGGGCTTGATACCGGCTGCCATTACCACCAGGTCCGCCGTGATCACCTCGCCGCCAGCCAGTTGCACGGCGCAAACACGGCCGTCCCCGTTGTCGATCAGTTCTTCGGTGGCGGTGCCCAGGCGGAAACGGATACCGCGAGCCTGCAGCGCGCGCAGTAGCTTCTCGCCGGCCAGCGGGTCGAGCTGCTTTTCCAGCAGCCAGTCAGCCAGATGTACGACAGTGACGTCCATGCCGCGCTGTTTGAGGCCATTGGCTGCTTCCAGGCCAAGCAGTCCACCGCCAATTACCACCGCGTGGCTGTGAGTGCGGGTCGTTTCGATCATGGCGCGGGCCCCGGCGATATCGCGGTAGCCAATCACCCCTTGCAGACGGTTACCGGGGATGGGCAGGCGACTCGGCGTGGAGCCGGTGGCAATGACCAGGCGATCGTATGCGGCGGTGGTACCGTCTTCGGCGACCACCTGGCGACGCTGGCGGTCGATTTTTACCACCTTGCGATTGAGTAGCAGATCGATGCTGTTCTCTGCGTACCAGGCCAGGTCGTTGAGGATGATTTCCTCGAACGTCTGTTCGCCGGCCAGAACCGGGGAGAGGAGGGTGCGGTTGTAGTTCGGATGGGGTTCGGCGCCGAACACGGTGACTTGGTACTGCTCTGGCGCGAGACGCAACAACTCTTCGAGGGTACGCACTCCGGCCATGCCGTTTCCGATCACCACCAGCTTGGATGTCTTCATGCCAGGACACTCCTGCATAAACGTCGAGCAAACAAAAAAGGCGTCCCGCTGTTTCCAGCAGGACGCCTTTGTCCAAGTCCCGTTCGATCGGGAAAGTGCCGTCTCGTCGTTGAGGCGGGCGCTTTTGTAGATTGTCGAAGTGGATGTTGCAGGTGCCGTGCCAACCCTCGGAGGCCTTGTACATCGGGGTCTTGCGCAATGACTTGTGGGTCCTCTCGCACTTGCCTGGGGCGCATTGCCCTGATCTGGTGCGTCAGACTTGCAGCAGGGCGATCAGCAGTACCAGGTTGAGCAGCAGGGACACGAGGGCCAACCCGCGCCAGACCTTCAACGGCTCGCGCTCCAGTAACGGCCTGGGTTTGGCGGCAAGGGCGCGGCGCTCGCCTTGTTCCAGGGCCAGTAGCCATTCCTCCATCGTTTCGTAGCGTCCGGCGGGGTCGGCGACGACGGCACGAGCCAGGCATTCGTCCAGCCAGGCGGGCAGGTCAGGCCGATAGCGGCTGGCCGGAGTGGGCGTGCCGAAGCGCGGATGCTGGAAGGCTTCGACTTCACCATAGGGATAGTGACCGGTTAGCAGGTGATACAGGGTAACACCCGCGGCGTACAGATCCTGTCGGGGGGAGGGCGGCGCACCGGTGAAGGCTTCCGGGGCGATGTAGCTGGGGGTACCGGGCACGCTGTGGGCCTGGTCTTGGGACAGTCCGGGGCAATAGGCCAGGCCGAAATCCAGCAGGCGCAGCTCACCGTCATCTCCCCAGAGCAGGTTTTCTGGCTTGATGTCTCTGTGCAGGATGTTGCGCCGGTGCAGCTGTCCCAGGGCCTTGAGCAAGCGCGGGGCGATATCCAGCCACTCCGGTAGTGCCATTGTGCCGCTAAGCCGCAGATGTTCGGCCAGGGTCTGCCCTGGGTACTCGCGCTGCACGTAGTACAGGTGCTGACGCTGGGGTAGGGGGTGCGCTTCGGGAAAGTGGCGCCCGGCGACGCGGCGCAAGAACCATTCCTCCAGCATCAGCGCCGGGGCGGCTCCAGGCTCGTCGTGGCGGCAGATGGGCAAGGTCTTTAGCAGCCAGCGCCGTTCCTGGCCGTCGCGCACCCGATAGACCATGGACTGACGGGATTCGGCGATCAGGCGATCGACCTGCCAGCCCTCGAAGTCCTGCCCCTCTTGCAGGCGGGGCGGCAACGGCCAGTGATCCAACTGCGCCAACGTATCGGCCAGACCCGCCTGCGGCAGGTTTTCCACGCGAATCAGCAATGCGCTGGCGTTATCCTGGCCTCCCGCCAAGTGCGCTGCGCTGACCAGCGCCTGGGCGGCAGCGGAGAGGTCCTGTTCATCTTGGAGGATGCGCTGAATACCCTGGTCGCCGAGTACAGCCCAGACGCCATCGCTGACCAACACGAATCCCTCGCGTTCCGCAAGCTCACCGTCCAGGTAGTCCACCACCAGGTGCTGGTCCAGGCCGAGCGCGCGCTTGAGCACGTGTTGCATGCCGGGCTGTTCCCAGACATGGTCCTCGCTGAGGCGAATCAACTGCTGGCCGTCCCAGCGATAGGCACGACAGTCCCCCACGTGGGCCAGGGTGAAACGGCGTCCGCGCAGCACCATGGCCGTCAGTGTGGTGAGCAACGGCTGGCCGCCGCCGTTGGCTTGGAGCCAGCGGTTATGGGCCACCAGCAACCGGTCCAGGGACTGGGCCACGGCCCAGGTTTCCGGGGTGGAGTAGTAGTCCAGCGCCAGGGCCTGCAATGTGGCGCGAGCGGCCAGGCCGCCGTCGGCGCATTGGCTGACCCCATCAGCCAGGGCGAATAGGTAGCCCTTGCTGGCGGCCAGGGCAGGCGCTGGTGTGACTACCCGCAGGGCGTCCTGGTTCTCCGCGCGCGGACCGGTCGCGCTGGCCTCACCAAAGCTGAGTTGCAGGGTCATCTGGATGAGCGTCCTGTATGGCGAAAGGAGCGCGAGGCGCTCCTTGTCGGGTCGAGTTCGGAGCCGCTGTCTGCGCCGAAGTGGGCATCAGCTCAGACGCGGGCAGCGGTGACGGCAGCCGAACCCCAGGTGGTGCGCCAGCGCTGCTTGACGCCGTAGAGGCCGAACCACGCTACAACGCCCAGGCTGGCAAACAGCCACAGGCCAAGTTGGTAGTCGCCGGTGTTCTGCTTGATCGCGCCCAGGCCTGCGGTGAGGCAGAAGCCACCAATCCCGCCCGCCATTCCGATCAGGCCGGTCATCACGCCGATTTCCTTGTGGAAGCGCTGGGGCACGAGCTGGAATACCGCGCCATTGCCGGCGCCGAGGCTGAGCATGGCGACTACGAAGAGGGAGAGCGCGACGGTGGAGCTTGCGATGTGGAAACCCACAGCGGCGATGCATACGGAGGCTACTGTGTAGACCACCAGCAGGGTCCGGATGCCGCCGATGCGATCGGCGAAGGCGCCGCCCAGCGGCCGCATCAGGCTCCCGGCGAACACGCAGGCGGCGGTGTAGTAGCCGGCGGTCACCGGGGCCAGGCCGTACTGGTCGTGGAAGTAGCCGGGAAGGGTGCTGGCCAATCCGAGGAAGCCGCCGAAGGTCACGCTGTAGAACAGCATGAACCACCAGCTGTCCCGGTCGCCCAGGGCTTTGAGGTAATCACCAAGCGCTTTGGGAGCCGGACGGTTGGGTGCGTTGCGAGCCGCGAAGGAGAAGATCGCCAGGGTCAGTACCAGTGGTATCAGCGCCAGGCCGAAAACGTTGTTCCAGCCGTAGAGGGCGGCCAGGCCCGGTGCGAAAAGAGCGGCCAGCACGGTGCCGGAGTTGCCGGCACCGGCAATACCCATGGCCTTGCCCTGGTGCTGCGGCGGGTACCACTGGGAGGCCAGCGGCAGCGCCACGGCGAAGGATGCGCCGGCGAAACCAAGGAAGAGGCCGAGGAGCAGCGCCTGCTCATAGGTGCGCACACCCACTTGCCAGGCAACGAACAGCGCGATGATCACCACCACCTGACCGATCAGGCCGGCGGTCTTGGGTGAGGTGCGGTCAGCCAGCATGCCCATCAGGAAACGCAATACCGCGCCAGCCAGGATGGGGGTAGCGACCATCATGGCGCGCTGCTGGGTGGTGAGTTGGAGATCGGTGGCGATCTGCACGCCCAGCGGGCCAAGCACGTACCAGACCATGAAACTCAGGTCGAAGTAGAGAAAGGCGGAGAGCAGGGTGGGCGTGTGGCCGGCTTTCCAGAAACTCGTTGTCATTGAACACCTCATCTGCAGTTAGGGGCCGGGAGGCGCGCCTGTCGTGATCGTGGGCACGGCGGTCGCACCTCCCGGTAAAACGTCGCGCTTGTGGCGCTTCGTCCTGCGGCAAAAGCCGCAGCGGGAGTGAGTGAGCTGCAAGCGAACGTCCGGATCCCGGCCCGTCCACTGCCCCATCGCTGGGGCCGGAACGAAAAAGGCGTCGCACCACTGCCCGCATTCCTGCGGAGTGACGCGACGCCTTTGTCGTGTGATAGGCAACCGCCGTTGGCTACCTCTGCCAGATAGAGAGCAAGAGCCGGGCCAATCTTTGGAATACCTATTCCAGAGCGGTTAGCCGGTTTCTGATGGAAACCTGGTCTGATTCAAAAAGGGGCGTGAGGAGGAGGGGTGCACCGAGTTGAGGCCGCCCGGCCTCAGTCCAGCCAGTTCACCTTAGGAAAGGTGTTGCGAAAACCATCGGGCATCGTGACCACGCAAGACGCCCGGTAGTTGAAGAAGACGAAGCCGGACTTGGCCATGGCGACCAGTCGGCCATCGGCCGGGCGGGTGATGCGGAAGGTGATGTCGCCTCCGTATTTGTTGAAGTCCATGACCCCGACCTCGAATAACAACTGATCGCGGGCGTGGGCTTCGGCCCGGTAGGTGGTGGCCAAGTCGGTGACGATGATCCCGGTACCGTCTTCGGCAGTCTCGCTGACGCCGAACTCGAACAGGAATCGCGCGCGGGCTTCCGAGATCATCGAGATCATCGAGTCGTTGCCCAGGTGGTTTGCTCCGTTGATATCAGTGACGCGCACGGTCAGGTGGGTGGAGTAGCAGTACTGGTCTTCCGGGAAGTTCAGGGATAGGCGGGCCATGGGGATCTCGGGCGTAGAAGCAGCAAAGCGCCGATTCTACGCCGGCATGATCGGATAGCCCGGCATTTCGGGGCTGAATGTCAGCGGTGCAGGCCGTTCAACCAGTAGAAGGTGACGCGGCCCCCTTCGTTGTCGGCTCCGTAGTTGTCCTGGATGTAGGCGCCGGCCTTGAAGTAGAGCTGCTGAGCCCCCCAGTAGCCACTCAGTTCGCGATAGAGATTGCCATCATCGCCGTTGCTGGTGACGGTAATACCCAGTTTGCCGGTAGGCGTTATGCGCAGGTCGTAGCCGAAGCGCTCGCCCAGGTCAACGTTCTCGGCAAGCAGGATGTTCTTCACCTCCTTGTCGCCCGGGCGCTTGCGAAGCAGAGCCTCGACCCGGCCGTTGCCGCGCAAGTAATGGTACTGAATCTTGAGCAGTGGGTCGTTTTCGCTGCCGGGTTCGTCCTTGCTGTGGATCTGGCCGATGATGATCTTGTTCTGGCTGGGTACCTGCTCTACGGAGAGCACCGCGCTGAGGTAGTTATCGGCACTGGCGTGGTACCAGTAACTAAGGGTGCCATCAGCCTGGGTTTCCCGCAGTTCGGTTCTGGGGTATCTGGCATCTTCGGTGCGAGACCCATTCACGGGTACCCAGAAGCTGATACTACCGTCAGCATTTCGCCGAAAGTATTGGCTTTCGTAGCCATTGTTAAGGCGATCGGTGGTGATGAGCGTATTGGAGCTGGTGGCTGGGACCGTGAGGTTCCAGGTGCTTAGGTCGATCATATGATGTCCTTACTGCTGAATACCTAGGGGCAGCAGTTCGTACATGCAGAGGGTGGAAAAGTTCCGGGCCAGCTTGAATTAAGGGGGATTTTGGACTTTGGTGCCTATTCGTGAAGAAGAGGCAGGAGAGGTTTTTGCAGGGGCGTTGTATCGATTAAAAGTGGGTGATGGAGTTAATGGGTAAACAATTCGATGAGGCTGTGAGCTGAAACTGGGCATCCCTGCCCAGTCATCTCTTACAGCGAGGCGAGTGCGGGATTCACTCGAGAAGGAGTGATATTTTCAGCTCTGTTGCTTGCCCACTTCACCAGCAGCGTCATCGCGACGAAGCCAAGGCAGATGAACAGCGGGTAAGCGAACATGATTTCGCCAAGGGAGTATTTCCAGCTAAGCGGACGAGCGATGCCCAGCATGGCTCCATAGAACCAGGAGACTCCGGAGACGACACCCGCGAACACCGCGAGGGTGCGGGCGTTGGTTTCCATCTTGACCAGCGTGCCGGCTTTTTTGATGGCAGGCAGTACGGCGCTGTGAAGCAGGAAACCGTTTACGGTCAACAGTGCCACGACCAGGATTTTCGCCTGGAGTTTGGGGTTGAGGAAATACACCGCGCCTTTGACAGAGTAGTCCAGCAGTACGATACCTATCCCTGTTACCCAGAGTGCCGCAAGTGCAAGCAGTACAGTTTTCTTCAGAGTATCAAGATGGGTTTTGTCGCTATGGGTAGCATCGTCTTTACCCGTGATCATTTGCTTGATCATGGCATAGTCGCTGGTCAGGACCAGGCCGATTGCCACGCAGCAAGCGATCAAGTGGGCATAAACAACACCCATGCGCATTAGTTCCATGGTTGCTTCCTGTTTGAACAGGGAAGTAATGAGATGGTACAGCTCCATGGTTTACCTCTTGTTTTACAAAGTAAGTTGGTGTGCTGATGCAGTAAGGGCACCGATATATGTTGTTTTCTTACTCTTTGGTCTCTTTGGACTTTGAGTGGTGGTCAGGTTGTTTTACATCTCTATGTATATTTCATGTCTTCATACGCACTCCTCCTTTTTTGAGACACAAAAACCTCGTGCACATGAACTTGTGCATTTGGAATCGCTCCGGACTCAAGGGGAATAAGACATGCGCGCCATCCACCGACCATGGCTCAAAAGTGACGCGATGTACTCAGGCTATCATCAGAGTGGTGAACCCTTGATTTTGTTCAAAAAACGATCTGAAAGCCGACGAGCGGTTGTGCGTGGGTGGGGGCTTCAAGCGCTTGAAAAGGCGAGGAAACCTTGCAGGGCGCAGGTTTCGGGAAAGTTCAGCGGAGCGTGTGTCCCCTGTGACCAGGGGACGTAATCGGGCGTCAGGCCTTGCCGGACTTCCGGGGTTTGGGCGCTGCCGACGGCTCAAGTATTCCATCGGCACGGAACATTCCCTTGATGCCGCGAACGGCTTGGCGAATTCGGTCCTGGTTCTCGATCAGGGCGAAACGTACGTGATCGTCACCGTAGTCGCCAAAGCCCAGGCCGGGCGATACGCAGACCTTGGCTTCGGCCAGGAGCTTCTTGGAGAACTCCAGGGAACCCATGGCGGCGTAGGGCTCGGGGATCTTGGCCCAGACGTACATCGAGGCCTTGGGGTTTTCCACCATCCAGCCGATTTCGTGGAGGCCCTTCACCAGGACGTTGCGGCGCTGGCGGTATTGCTCGGCGATATCGCGCACGCACTGCTGGTCGCCTTCCAGAGCGGCAATAGCGGCAACTTGCAGCGGGGTGAAAGTGCCGTAGTCGTGGTAGCTCTTGATTCGTGCCAGGGCGCTGACGAGTTCCTGGTTGCCGACCATGAAGCCGATCCGCCAGCCTGCCATGTTGTAGCTCTTGGACAGGGTGAAGAACTCCACCGCAATGTCCTTGGCGCCGGGGACCTGCATGATGGAGGGCGCCTTCCAGCCGTCGTAGACGATGTCGGCGTAGGCCAGGTCGTGCACGACCAACACGTCGTACTGCTTGGCCAGGGCCACTACGCGCTCGAAGAAGTCCAGTTCCACGCACTGGGCGGTGGGGTTGGAGGGGAAACCGATGATCATCATCTTCGGCTTCGGGATGCTCTCGCGAATCGCCCGTTCCAGTTCGGCGAAGAAGTCCACGCCGGGTACCAGGGGCACTGAGCGCACTTGGGCGCCGGCGATTACCGCACCATAGATGTGGATCGGGTAGCTGGGGTTAGGGACCAGCACCGTGTCGCCATGATCCAGGGTGGCGAGCATCAGGTGCGCCAGGCCTTCCTTGGAACCGATAGTCACGATGGCTTCGGACTCTGGATCGATCTCCACGTCGTAACGGTCCTTGTACCAGCGCGAGATGGCTCGGCGCAAGCGGGGAATACCGCGGGAAGTGGAGTATCCGTGGGTGTCTTCACGCTGGGCGACCTGCACGAGCTTTTCCACGATATGCGGCGGAGTGGCGCCGTCGGGGTTGCCCATGGAAAGGTCGATGATGTCCTCGCCGCGACGGCGCGCTGCCATCTTGAGTTCGGCGGTGATGTTGAAGACGTAGGGGGGGAGACGATCGATGCGCGCAAAACGGCGCGGTGAACGCTGGTCAGCCATGCTTTCCTCGGATACGTAAGCGCCCGGAACCGTCCGAGCGACGTCGGCCACTGTGGTGGCCTGGCGGCGAAGATAAGGGCTTCGCAGTGCCCTTGTCGAGGTCTGTTTCGCCTGCGCCCACGGATTAGCCTGATGGCGCACCGTCGGGCAGGAGCGGGCTGCGCTTCCCAGAGAGGAGCCCGCGCTTACAAGAAGGGCCGGGTCCGGGCTTCAGTTTCCCAGCATGTCGTGCATGGCGATGATCTGTTCGGCTACCTGGATCAGCTTCTGCTGGCGACTCATGGCCTGGCGCCGCATCAGGGTATAGGCGTCTTCCTCGTTGCAGTTTTTCATCTTCATGAGCAGCCCCTTGGCCAGTTCGATGCGCTTGCGCTCGGCCAACTGCTGATCGCGCACGTTGAGCTGTGCGCGTAGGGCTTGGTCGCTCTCGAAGCGGGCCATGGCGACGTCGAGGATCGGTTGCAGGCGGTCGGTCTGGATGCCTTCGACGATGTAGGCACTGACGCCGGCCTGGATGGCCTGGCGCATGACCTTGGGGTCGTGCTCGTCGGTGAACATGACGATGGGGCGGGGCTGGTCACGGGTGACCAGAACAACCTGTTCCATCACATCTCGGCCCGGGGATTCGGTGTCGATCAGGACCACGTCTGGGCGAATAGCCTCGACTCGGGCCGGCAGGTCGATCGTCAGACCGGATTCGTCGATGACTTCGAAGCCGGCTTCCACCAGGGCGGCCTTGAGGCGGCCGACTTTCTTGGCAGTGTCGTTGATCAGCAGGATGCGCAGCATGGCGGCGGTCTTCCCTAACGGCTACTGGGCAATGGCGCGGGCATTGCCGGCCAGGGAATGGATGGGGAAGCTGCGAGCGTAGCCAGCGGGGTCATTGCCGTCCCAGGTACGACCGTCAATCAGTGTGGCGCTGCGCATCGGGGCGGGAACGGGGATACCGAGGGCTTCGGCGGCTTCGCGGTAGCGATCCAGCCGCTGGACACGCTGGGCGATGGCGAAATAGTCGGGGTCTTCCCGCAACAGGCCCCAGCGGCGGAACTGGGTCATGAACCAGATTCCGTCAGAGAGATAGGGCATGTTCACCTGGCCGCCCTCGAAGAAGCGCAGCGGGTGATCGTCCTCCCAGGCGTTGCCCAATCCATCCTCGTAGTGGCCAAGGAAGCGCGGCTCAACGGCCGACAACGGGACGTCCACGTAGTCGCTGCCGCTGATCAACTGGGCGGTGCTGCGCCGGTTCTCAAGGCTGGCGTCGATAAAGCGGCTCGCTTCAAGGACGGCCATGGCCAGGGCTCGGGTAGTGTTGGGGTATTGCTCGGCGAACTCGCGGGTGACGCCGAGGACTTTCTCCGGATGGTCCGGCCAGATCATCTGGCTGGTGGCCAGGGTGAACCCCTGGCCCTGGTCCACCGCCAATGCGCCCCAGGGGCCGCCAGCGCAGAAGCCATCAATGCGAGCGGCCTTGAGGTGAGCGACCATCTGCGAGGGCGGTACAACGACCGTATCGACATCCCGCAACGGATGGATGCCCTGGGCGGCCAGCCAATAGTTCAGCCACATGGCGTGGGTGCCGGTGGGGAACGTCTGGGCGAAAGTCAGTCGTGCACCACCATGGCGCACGTAGCGGGTCAGTGCCTCGGAACTGGTCACGCCGATGCGCTTGAGTGGTTCGGAGAGGTTGATGGCCTGGCCATTCTGGCAGAGGCCCATGAGGATGGCCATTTCGGCGCAGGGGCCGCCAATGCCCAGCTCTATCCCGTAGATTTGTCCGTAGAGTGCCTGTGCGGCGTCCAGTTCGCCGGAGAGCAGCTTGTCGCGCAGCGTGGCCCAGGACGATTGGCGCTGGAGGTTAAGGGTAAGGCCATATGGCTGAGCGAAGCCCTGGGTGGCGGCGACTATGAGGGAGGCCGAGTCGGTCAGGGGCATGAAGCCCAGGTTGAGCATGCACTTCTCTGGCGCGTCGCTGCCTGCGACCCAGGCCAGATTGTCTGCGCGCGTGGTGTTCTGCTTGTCGGTCATCTTGGTTGCCACCTATCAGCAAAATGGCGCCGATCCGGAGCAGCCGGGGCCGGCCGGAATCGACGCCATTGTCATCAACTCGCTCCGCCGTTGGAGTGAGTATTGTTGATGCTGAGCAAGCAAGCGATATGCCAGAGGGGGAAGAAGACCTCGCAGGGTAGTGGTTCGAACTCGGAGCCACCTCAGCGTTCGATGATCTGTTTCACCTGTGCTTGCGGGATTTGCTGACTGCGGCCTTCGTCATCCTCGAATTCGAGCATGCCGGTGTCCCTGTCCAGTTCGGGTTTCTCGTGGGTCGTGATGATCTGGCCGTCGGTCGTGGCGATCAGGTATTCGCTGGAGCAACCAACCAAGCCAAGGGCGCAGAACAGGATCAGGTTCCAGAGTTTCATGACGACGCTCCCCGTCGTGGCAACTGATAACTGGAACATAGCTGCTGACGGAGCAGCTGCAAGGCAGAGAGGTCGCCCTTCTGTCGAAAGTGTGGGGCCTGGCGGAGGCGTTCGGTGCGGCTCTGATCGACCTGAGGTCGCCTGACGGCGCAAAGAAAAAACCCCGCGCAAGGCGGGGCTTCTTCGTTACCGGGATACCGATGCAGGCTTAGGCCTGGACCACCGGAATCTTGGCGTTTGCAGCGGCTTCCTTGTACTCGGCGATCTGGTCGAAGGACAGGTAGCGGTAGATATCGGCAGCCATGCTGTCGATGTTCTTCGCGTATTCCATGTACTCCTCGACGGTCGGCAGTTTGCCCAGGATCGAGGCAACAGCCGCCAGCTCGGCGGAGGCCAGGTAGACGTTGGTGGCGTCGCCCAGGCGGTTCGGGAAGTTACGGGTGGAGGTGGAGACCACGGTGGCACCGGTCTGTACGCGAGCCTGGTTACCCATGCACAGCGAGCAGCCCGGCATTTCCATGCGCGCGCCAGCCTTGCCGTAAATGCCGTAGTAGCCTTCTTCGGTTAGCTGGTGCTGGTCCATCTTGGTCGGCGGGGCCAGCCACAGGCGGGTCGGGATACCGCCCTTGACCTTGTCCAGCAGCTTACCGGCAGCGCGGAAGTGGCCGATGTTGGTCATGCAGGAACCGATGAACACTTCGTCGATCTTGTCGCCGGCCACGGTGGACAGCAGGCGGGCATCGTCCGGGTCGTTCGGCGCGCAGAGCACGGGCTCCTTGACGTCGGCCAGGTCGATCTCGATCACGGCAGCGTATTCGGCGTCCTTGTCGGCTTCCAGCAGATTCGGCTTGGCCAGCCAGGCTTCCATCGCCTGGGCACGACGTTCCAGGGTGCGGGCGTCGCCGTAGCCTTCGCCGATCATCCAGCGCAGCAGGGTGATGTTGGAGCGCAGGTACTCGGCGATGGCCTCTTCCGGCAGCTTGATAGTGCAACCGGCAGCGGAACGCTCGGCCGAGGCGTCGGACAGCTCGAAGGCTTGTTCTACAGTCAGCTCGTTCAGGCCTTCGATCTCGAGGATGCGGCCGGAGAAGATGTTCTTCTTACCTTTCTTCTCGACAGTCAGCAGGCCGGACTGAATGGCGTAGTAGGGGATGGCGTGCACCAGGTCACGCAGGGTGATACCGGGCTGCATCTTGCCCTTGAAGCGCACCAGTACCGATTCCGGCATGTCCAGCGGCATTACGCCGGTGGCGGCGGCAAAGGCGACCAGGCCGGAACCGGCCGGGAAGGAGATGCCGATCGGGAAACGGGTGTGGGAATCGCCACCGGTGCCGACAGTGTCAGGCAGCAGCATGCGGTTCAGCCAGCTGTGGATGATGCCGTCGCCCGGACGCAGGGACACGCCGCCGCGGGTCTTGATGAAGTCCGGCAGGGTGTGGTGGGTGTTGACGTCGATGGGTTTCGGATAGGCGGCGGTGTGGCAGAAGGACTGCATTACCAGGTCGGCGGAGAAGCCGAGGCAGGCGAGGTCTTTCAGCTCATCGCGGGTCATCGGGCCGGTGGTGTCCTGGGAACCGACGGTGGTCATCTTCGGTTCGCAGTAAGTGCCCGGACGTACGCCCTGGCCTTCCGCCAGACCGCAGGCGCGGCCAACCATCTTCTGCGCCAGGGTGAAGCCTTTGCCGCTGTCAGCCGGGGACTCCGGCTTCTTGAACAGGTCGGAAGCACCCAGGCCGAGTTCGGCACGGGCCTTCTCAGTCAGGCCGCGGCCAATGATCAGCGGGATACGGCCGCCGGCGCGGACTTCGTCCAGCAGGACCGGGGTCTTCAGTTCGAAGGTGGTGACCACTTCGCCGCTGTCGTGGCGAACGACCTTGCCTTCGTACGGGTACACGTCGATGACGTCGCCCATGGCCAGGTTGGTGCAGTCGAATTCGATCGGCAGGGCGCCGGCGTCTTCCATGGTGTTGTAGAAGATCGGGGCGATCTTGGTGCCGAAGCAGAAGCCACCAGCGCGCTTGTTCGGAACGTACGGGATGTCGTCGCCGAAGAACCACAGCACCGAGTTGGTGGCGGACTTACGGGAAGAGCCGGTACCGACCACGTCACCGACGTAGGCAACCGGGAAGCCCTTGGCCTTGACCGCTTCGATCTGATTCAGCGGGCCGACGGAGCCCGGCTGGATCGGCTCGATGCCATCGCGGGCCATTTTCAGCATGGCCAGGGCGTGCAGCGGGATGTCGGGGCGGGACCAGGCGTCAGGAGCCGGAGACAGGTCGTCGGTGTTGGTTTCACCGGGGACCTTGAACACGGTCAGAGTGACTTTATCCGGTACGGCAGGCTTGTTGACGAACCACTCGCCGTCGGCCCAGGACTTGAGCACGGCTTGCGCGGAGGCGTTGCCTTTCTTGGCACGCTCGGCGACGTCATGGAAGGCGTCGAACATCAGCAGGGTGTGCTTGAGCTGTTCGGCGGCAGTGGTGGCCAGTTCGGCGCTATCCAGCAGCTCGACCAGGGTGGCGATGTTGTAGCCGCCCTGCATGGTGCCCAGCAGTTCGGTTGCGCGGGCCTTGCTGATCAGCGGGGAGGTGGCTTCGCCTTTGGCGACAGCGGAAAGGAAACCGGCTTTGACATAGGCGGCTTCGTCGACGCCCGGCGGAACACGGTTGGTAATCAGGTCGAGGAGGAAGGCCTCTTCGCCGGCCGGCGGGTTCTTCAGCAGTTCGACCAGGCCTGCGGTTTGTTCGGCGTTCAGCGGCTGGGGCACAACGCCCTGGGCGGCACGCTCTTCTACGTGTTTGCGATAGGCTTCAAGCACAGTTTTACCCTCATCAGTGGCCCTGGAATGTCCAGGGCGCTCATCCAGGAATCCGCCGAACGCATGCGCCGCACAGCTTTTTGGGCTGTCTGGCCAAGGTTGCGGCGGCCTCCATCGAGAAGCTGTTTTCAAAGTTTTACGCCGGAAGGAAGACCTGATGAGGGCTGGCGGCGGACATCCCTGGCGGGATGCCCGGCGCCATTATTTCCTGCCGGATGAACTGTGCTCGTGACGCTTTGAAAACAGCTTCCAACGGATATCGGCGCCTTAAATGGCGGGCTGATTCTAAAGGAAAGGCTCGGCAAAGTTAAGACGAAATCCCGAATTCACTGAGGGTGACCCTGATTAGACAAAGGGCTAAGATGGCTGGCCTGTTTTACCTGCCGAATGCTCCTTCACCATGTCAAACCAGCGCATCAAGACGCCTTGCGTCGGCCTCTGTTCCACTGTCTATGGCGATCATGTCTGCCGGGGCTGCAAGCGTTTTCACCATGAAGTGGTGAACTGGAACCTGTACAACGAGGACGAGAAGCGAGCGGTGTGGCGGCGCCTGGAAATCCTCCTGGTGCAGGTGATGGCGGCCAAGCTGGAGGTATTCGATCCAGTGCGACTGCGTCATCAGCTGGAGCTGCACCAGGTGCGATTCGTACCCGAGCAGTCCCATTATTGCTGGGCATATCAGTTGATCGCGCGGGCCTCACGCATGATCAGTCGCCTGGATGCCTATGGCGTCGCGCTCCTCCCCGAGTTTCGCGACTGGGCCTTGCCGGACGTGCGGGAAGCCATCGATCGGGAATTTTTCCTGCTGTCCGAAGCTCACTACGAGCGTTACATCGCGCCGCGCTTCCTGCGCGAAGGTGTCGAGATTCGCGTCTGACGTCACGAAAGAAGCTGCCATCAGGCGGCCTCTTTCGTTCAGGTGGAGTTAGCGCTGGGCGACCAGCTCTTCCAGGTGGGCGATGATGGCCTCGGGCTTGAGCACCAGCACATCGCTCTCCAGGGCATCCAGCACCACCTCAGCGGTATTGCCAATCAGCGCGCCGGAAAGGCCGGAGCGGGCTACGGTGCCGATCACCGTGACCACTGCTTCCAGTTTGTGAGCGACATGGGGGATGAGTACATCTGCCGGACCTTCCTCGATATGCAACCGTTCGTCGCTGACGTCGTACTCTGCCTGGAAAACGCGACATTCGTCGCGGTAGCGGGCTTCAATGGTTTCCTTGAGCTGGAACGTTGGGTCCGCCGCCGAGAGCATGGGGGAGGGGTGGGCGCTGATCACGTGCAGGGTGCCGTGGGCGAGTCCGGCGATGTCGTAGCCGTGGCTAACGATGGTGGCGTGCAGCGTGCGGTGCTCGCCATCGCTATTGCCCACGTCGACCGCGGCGAGAATATTGCCGTTGGTCCAGGGTTTGTCAGTCTTTACCATCAGCACGGGGCCTGGGCAGTAGCGCAGGAGCTTCCAGTCATCTGGAGTGAGCAGGGCCTTCTTCAGCGGGTTGTCCGGCACATGCTGTTTGATCACCAGACCGCAGCCCTCGGCCTGCTGGGACGCGATGATGGTCAGGTGCTGACTGTCCAGCCAGCTCTGCTGGGTGCTGACGCTATAGCCCTCGGCCTTGAGCGAGTCGGCCAGATCGCTGAGGTAGTCGGTGTGGTCGCCCTTGCGGTCGCAGATCAGGAGGTGCAAGTGCGATTGGGTCACCCCTGCGATCAGTTTTGCCCTTTTCAGGGCAAGGCCCTCCGGCCGGTCCGGTTCCAATACCACCAGAATGCTGCGAATGGCTTGCATGGTCCTCATCTCCCTGTCGATGGCTTATAGCCAAATCAAATGTAGTCCCGATTCGGCTTTTGCGTTCTTGACATATATCAAGTGTGTCGGGCTGGTCGTCGAGTCCTGCATTCGTATAATGCTCCGCCTTCGGGAGCCCGGCCAGTGTGGCGCCCAGCATGATGAGAGCTACTTGTGAACTTGCCTGATATCCATGATTTTCTTGGCTGCCGTACCCCTGATGCCTGGGTAGCGGCTGCACTGGCCGATCAGGAAACCCTGCTGATCGACCACAAGAACAACGAGTTCAAGGCGGCATCCACGGCCATGGCGCTGATGGCCAAGTACTCGACTCATCTGGATTTGATCAACTTCATGTCGCGACTGGCTCGCGAGGAACTGGTACACCACGAGCAGGTGCTGCGCATTATGAAAAGGCGCAGGATCGACCTCATACCCGTGTCTGCGTCGCGCTACGCCTCTGGACTGCGCAAGCTGGTGCGCAGTCATGAGCCTCAGAAGCTGGCGGATACGTTGGTGGTGGGTGCCTTCATCGAGGCTCGGTCCTGCGAGCGTTTCGAAGCCTTGGTGCCGCATCTGGATGAGGAACTGGGCAAGTTCTATGGTGGCTTGCTGAAAAGCGAATCCCGTCACTACCAAGGCTATCTGAAGCTGGCCTACCAGTACGGCGAGACTCAGGACGTTGATCGCACCATCGAGAAAGTGAGGGCGGCGGAGCGGGAGCTGATCGAGTCGACGGACGAGGAGTTCCGCTTCCACAGTGGCGTGCCGGCCTGACCGACCTACAAAAAGCGCCCGGGTGGGCGCTTTCGTTCGGTTGGGTTCTAATCCTTGACCTTCATGTCCAGGGCCAGGTCTCGGGCGGCTTTGGTGGCGAGCACGCCCATCAGTTGGCCGATCTCGTCCTGTCGGCTGCTGGCGGAGGTCTGCCCGCCGGCCATCATGACGCTGGGCACTGGTGCTTGGGCGGCGGCTTCGGCCCAGACCTTGTTGATCGCAATCAGCGCATCCAGCTTGGGTTGCAATGCGCCGTCCGCCTTGATGACGGCTTCGCGGGCATAGGCTTCAGCGTCGGCGGTGATCTTGGTGGCGTCGGCGGTGATGGAGGCCTTGTCGCGCAATAGCTCTGCAGTCTGCTTCTCGATTTCGGCGCGGCCTTTTTCCCTTTCGGCGTTGATGATCGCGAGTTGCTTCTCGGTTTCCGCCTGGGTGGTGCGCTCGATCTGGTCGCGCAGGGTTTCCTGGCGGCGTGCTTCGACTTCCTTCTCGCCGCGCGCGGTAACCAGCAGTTTCTCTTCCTCTTCCTTCAGGCGGTTCTGCCGGGCCACGGCGAGTTCGGCGAGGGCCTGCTGCACCTTGACCATGCGTTGCTTGTACTGCGGGTTGGGGTCGACGTTGGTGATCCGCGCTTCCACCACTTCCACGCCGTATTTGCGGAACTGCTGTTGCTTGCGGACGGGAATGCCTTTGGTATCGGTGACCTTCTCGGTGACGAACTGGCTGGCGCTGTTGTCGCCGAAGGCACCTTGCTCGGTGCCAGCCTGAAGGATGGCCGTCTGGTGAGGCATGGCGCCACGGGGGGCGCGGACTTCCTTGCGTTTGATCAGGTAGAGGCCGTCGTTGAGCTGGTTTTCGAACTCGGCGGCGAACTCGCTGCGCGCACCCGCGTAAAAGTCGTCGGCACTCATCAAGGACGCCGTGGCTTGCAGGGTTTCCTTGATGGCAGGTACCAGTGCGGTGCCGATGAAGTTCTCGGGATTGCGGTATTCCTGGGCAATTCTCAGGAACTGGTCGCCGCCGGGCAGGCGGAAGCGTGCGGAGGACTCCACCTTGGCGTCGACGTTGCCAAGGAAGACGATCGGGAAGGCTTCGATGGTGGCGCCGAGAGAATCGTTATCGCTGTCGTCGTTGCGGCTTTTCTGGAGTGCCTCGGTCAACACCGACTGCACGCTAAGTGCTTTCTTCCAGGCCGTTGCGCGGCCGAACCACTTGGTGGCGTAGCCGACGTCATCGACTACCTTTTCCTCGCCGAAGATGGTTCGCACGTGAGTGGAGAAGCCGGCCTCGTTATAAAAGAAGATGCCGTTGAAGAGGGCGAAGGCGAGGGTGGCGAGGACGACGGGGCCGCCCGCGTATTTGATGAGTTGTGCCTTGGTAAGAGGCATGGTCGCTCCTTGACGTTGAATCGGAGCGGCGATGCTGCTGGCCGATGGCCACCCCGTCAAGAGGCGGCGAGTCGGCCTGCGAGGAACATCTCGCAGGAAATGTCAGACGAGGTTGAATGGGGTCTGCAGGAATCCATGCTCGTCTACCTGCAGCGCCCAGCCTTGTCGGTCCCAGTCCCCCAGGACGATGCGTCGGGCGGATTGACCGTCAAGGTCCAGTTCGTGGACGTCCGGGCGGTGAGTGTGGCCGTGGATCAGAGTCCTGACGCCATATTGGCGAAGGATGCGCGGGATTTCTCCAGGGGTGACGTCGGTGATTTCCGCAGCTTTCTGGCGGGTTTGCATCCGACTTTCCTTGCGCAACTTGCGTGCGAGCTTATGGCGGGTGGTCAGCGGCAAGTGGCGCAGGATAAACAGGGTCACGGGATTGCGCAGCCACCGGCGCAAGCGCATGTAGGCTTTGTCCTGGGTGCACAGGCTGTCGCCATGCATCAGCAGCACCGGCTCGCCATTCATCTGTACCAGGCTCGGGTCCGGTAGCAGGGTGCATCCTGCTTCGCGACAGAAGTCATTGCCGATCATGAAGTCGCGATTGCCATGCATCACGTAGATGCGCGTACCGCCATCGGCCAGCGTGCGCAGCGCCTGGGCGATGGCGTGCTGGAACGGTGTCATGGCATCGTCCCCGATCCAGGCTTCGAAAAAGTCGCCGAGTATGTATAGAGCTTCAGCGCGCGGGGCGCGGGTCTGCAGGAAAGAAAGAAACGCCCGGGTGATGTCCGGGCGTTCCTCTTCAAGATGCAGATCGGAGATCAGCAATATCACTCGATGATCTCGGCCTTCTCGATGATCACGTCATCAACCGGAACGTCTTGGTGGCCGGACTTCATGGTGGTGGCCACGGCTTTGATCTTGTTCACCACGTCCATGCCTTCGGCTACTTCGCCGAACACGGCATAGCCCCAACCCTGGACGGTCGGCGCGCTGTGGTTCAGGAAGGTGTTGTCGGCGACGTTGATGAAGAACTGCGCGGATGCCGAGTGCGGCTCCATGGTGCGGGCCATGGCGACGGTGCCGACCTTGTTGGACAGACCGTTGTTGGCCTCGTTCTTGATCGGGGCACGGGTGGACTTCTGCTTCATGCCCGGCTCGAACCCACCGCCCTGGATCATGAAGTTGCCGATCACGCGGTGGAAGATGGTGCCGTCGTAATGGCCGGCCTTCACGTACTCCTTGAAGTTGGCCACGGTATCCGGGGCTTTGTCTTCAAAGAGTTGCAGGGTGATGACGCCGTGGTTGGTATGCAGCTTGATCATTTGGCTATTCGCTCTATCGAGAAATCCAAGGCCTGTCAGGGGATTGACAGCTTCGGCTATGATAAGCGCTTTGATTTGGCCGGCCTACCCTGAGCCGCGCACCAGCTAGATGTAAGGACCCCATGAGCAAGCCAGAGACTCCCGCCGCTTCCAACTTCCTGCGCCAGATCGTCCAGGCGGATCTGGACGCCGGCAAGCACACCAAGATCGTCACCCGCTTTCCGCCGGAGCCCAACGGCTACCTGCATATCGGTCATGCCAAGTCGATCTGTCTGAACTTCGGCCTGGCCAAGGAGTTCGGCGGTGATTGCCATCTGCGCTTCGATGACACCAACCCGGCCAAGGAAGACCAGGAGTACATCGACGCCATCGAAAGCGATGTGAAGTGGCTGGGCTTCGATTGGGTCGGCGAGGTGCGTTACGCCTCCAATTATTTCGACCAACTGCACGACTGGGCCGTCGAGTTGATCAAGGCCGGCAAGGCGTTCGTTTGCGACCTGTCGCCGGAAGAGGCGCGCGAGTTCCGCGGCAGCCTGACCGAACCGGGCAGGAACAGCCCCTTCCGTGATCGTTCGGTTGAGGAGAACCTGGACCTGTTCGCCCGTATGAAGGCCGGTGAGTTCCCGGATGGCACCCGTTCCCTGCGCGCGAAGATCGACATGACTTCGCCGAACATGAACCTGCGCGATCCGATCCTCTATCGTATCCGCCATGCCCACCATCACCAGACTGGCGACAAGTGGTGCATCTACCCGAGCTATGACTTCACTCACGGTCAGTCGGACGCCATCGAGGGCATCACTCATTCCATCTGCACCCTGGAATTCGAGGATCACCGCCCGCTCTACGAATGGTTCCTGGAGCATCTCTCGGTCCCGGCCCAGCCTCGCCAGTACGAGTTTTCGCGCCTTAACCTGAACTACACCATCACCAGCAAGCGCAAGCTCAAGCAACTGGTTGATGAAGGTCACGTCAGCGCTTGGGACGACCCGCGCATGTCGACCCTGTCCGGCTACCGTCGCCGCGGCTACACCCCGGAGTCCATCCGCAACTTCTGCGAGATGATCGGCGTGAACCGTGCCAGTGGCGTAGTGGATATTGGCATGCTGGAGTTCAGCATCCGCGATCACCTCGACGCCACCGCACCGCGTGCGATGTGCGTGCTGAAGCCCCTGAAAGTGGTCATCACCAACTACCCGGAAGGCCAGGTTGAGAACCTTGAGTTGCCGCGCCATCCGAAGGAAGACATGGGCGTGCGCGTCCTGCCGTTCTCCCGCGAGCTGTACATCGATGCCGGTGACTTCGAGGAAGTCCCGCCGGCCGGTTACAAACGCTTGATCCCTGGCGGCGAAGTACGCCTTCGTGGCAGCTATGTGATCCGCGCTGACGAGGCGATCAGGGGTGCTGACGGTAGTATCGTTGAGTTGCGCTGCTCCTATGACCCGGACACTCTTGGGAAGAACCCCGAAGGTCGCAAGGTCAAGGGTGTGATCCATTGGGTTCCGGCTGAAGGCAGTGTGGAGTGCGAAGTGCGTCTGTACGATCGCCTGTTCCGTTCGTCGAACCCGGAGAAGTCGGAAGAGGGTGGTAGCTTCCTCGACAACATCAACCCGGATTCCCTGCAGGTGTTGACCGGTTGCCGTGCTGAGCCGTCCCTGGTCCAGGCAATGCCTGAGGATCGCTTCCAGTTCGAGCGTGAGGGCTATTTCTGCGCCGACCTGAAGGACTCCCGTCCCGGCAAGCCTGTTTTCAACCGTACCGTGACCCTGCGTGACTCCTGGGGCCAATGATGACGCTGTCGATCTACAACACTCTGAGCAAGATCAAGGAACCGTTGAAGCCGCTGGTCGGCAATCAGGTTCGCATGTATGTCTGCGGCATGACGGTCTATGACTTCTGCCATATCGGCCACGCTCGTGTGATGGTGGCTTTCGACGTGGTGGCGCGCTGGCTGCGTCATCGAGGTTACGACCTTACCTACGTGCGCAACATCACCGACATCGACGACAAGATCATTCGTCGCGCCAATGAAAATGGCGAGCCATTCGAGGCGCTGGTGGAGCGCATGATCTCCGCGATGCATGAGGATGAGGCGCGTCTGTCGGTGCTGCGTCCGGACATGGAGCCGCGTGCCACTGGCCATATCGCTGGCATGCACGAGATGATCCAGGCGCTGATCGACAAGGGTTTCGCCTATGCCCCGGGTAATGGCGATGTCTACTACCGGGTCGGTAAGTTCGTCGGTTACGGAAAGCTCTCGCGCAAGAAGATTGAAGATCTGCGCATCGGTGCCCGAATCGAAGTGGATGAAGCCAAGGAAGATCCACTGGATTTCGTGCTCTGGAAAGGCGCCAAGCCTGGTGAACCTAGTTGGGAATCGCCCTGGGGTCCCGGTCGCCCGGGTTGGCACATTGAGTGCTCGGTTATGTCCACCTGCTGCCTGGGCGAGACCTTTGACATACACGGCGGTGGTCCGGACTTGGTATTCCCGCATCACGAAAACGAGATTGCCCAGAGTGAGGCGGCCACCGGCAAGCTCTATGCCAATGCCTGGATGCATGCGGGGGCTGTGCGGGTGGATGGTGAGAAGATGTCCAAGTCCCTGGGCAATTTCTTCACCATTCGCGAGGTGCTGGAAAAGTACCATCCCGAGGTAGTGCGCTACCTGCTGGTGTCCAGCCACTACCGCAGCCCGATCAACTACTCCGAAGAGAGTCTCAAGGAAGCCAAGGGCGCCCTCGAGCGTTTCTACCATGCTCTGCGGGGGCTGCCCGATGCGCCTCCGGCAGGTGGCGAGGCTTTCATCGAGCGATTTGCGGCAGCTATGGACGATGACTTCAACAGTCCGGAAGCCTGTGCGGTGCTCTTCGAGATGGTGCGTGAGGTGAATCGCCTGCGTGATAGCGATCTGCGGGCTGCTGCTGCCCTGGCAGCGCAGCTCAAGACATTGGGGGGATTGCTCGGTGTTCTGCAGCTGGAGCCGGACGCCTTCCTGCGCGCAGGTGCTGAAGGCAAGGTGGACGCTGCTGAGGTCGAAAGGCTGATTCAGGCGCGTCTGCAGGCGCGTGCGGAGAAGAATTGGGCCGAATCCGACCGCGTCCGCGACCAGCTGAGCGCCATGGGTGTAGTGCTGGAAGATGGGAAGGGTGGTACCACTTGGCGCCTCGCTGACTGAGTCGACTCAATCGGATTCGCCCAATAGAAAAGGCCGCTTGATGCGGCCTTTTCTATTGGCTGGTGTCTTACGCGTGAAGCGTTTCGGCGGCGTAGAGAGTGTTTTCCAGCAGGCAGGCGCGAGTCATGGGGCCGACGCCGCCTGGGACCGGAGTGATCCAGCTGGCGCGCTGTTCGGCTACATCATATTCCACGTCCCCCACCAGCTTGCCATCGTCCTGGCGATTGATGCCGACATCGATGACGATCGCGCCGGGCTTGATCCACTCGCCTTTCACCAGGCCGGGCTTGCCGGCGGCCACTACCACCAGGTCTGCGTTGGCTACGTGGCCGGCTAGATCCTTGGTGAATCGGTGTGTAACCGTTACGGTGCAGCCAGCGAGCAGAAGTTCGAGGGTCATGGGGCGGCCGACGATGTTGGAGGCGCCCACAACAACGGCGTTCATGCCGTAGAGGTCGGCGCCGGTGCTTTCCAGGAGGGTCATGATGCCCTTGGGAGTGCAGGGGCGAAGCAGGGGGATGCGTTGGGCCAGGCGGCCGACGTTGTAAGGGTGGAAACCGTCCACGTCCTTGTCGGGGTGGATGCGCTCTAGCAGCTGCGAGGCGTCCAGGTGTTCCGGCAGCGGTAGCTGAACCAGGATGCCGTCGATCGCCGGGTCTTCATTGAGGCGATCGATCAGGGCCAGCAGCTCAGCCTGGCTGGTGCTGGCGGGCAAGTCATGGGCCTGCGACAGAAAGCCGACTTCCTCGCAATCCTTGCGCTTGTGGGCGACATAGACCTGGGAGGCGGGATCGCTGCCGACCAGGATCACTGCGAGGCCGGGGACGCGAAGTCCTTGCTGGCGACGCTCGGCGACACGTAGGGCTATCTGCTGGCGGAGGCGGGCGGCGATCGTTTTGCCGTCGATCAGTTGTGCGGTCATGACGCTAGATTAACCATCGGGAAGGGCTAAAAAGGGCGCGTATTCTCGCATGGAGGGGCGGGCGGGCAAAGGCGGGCGGTCGGCATTTTGTCCTGACGCTTATATCTTTCTGATTTTTTTCAATTTTCCAGTTGACGAGGGGTAGGGCTGGCTATAAGATGCGCCCCGCTTGTCGAGCACAGCCTGTCGCTGGGTAAGACGGTAAAGACGAATCCAAGTGATTCGGTCTTGGCCGAAGCTTTATAGTCTGCTCGCAGATATAAGCGCCCGTAGCTCAGCTGGATAGAGCATCCGCCTTCTAAGCGGATGGTCGCAGGTTCGAGTCCTGCCGGGCGTGCCATTTGGCACATTTGGCTCAAGCAATGCGTAATATGGTGGGCGTAGCTCAGTTGGTAGAGCACAGGATTGTGGCTCCTGGTGTCGTGGGTTCGATTCCCATCGTCCACCCCATATTCCAGAGAGCGCCAGGCAACGTGCCTGGCGTTTTCGTTTCAAGTGTTGTCTCTGCGGACGTGGTGGAATTGGTAGACACACTGGATTTAGGTTCCAGCGCCGCAAGGCGTGAGAGTTCGAGTCTCTCCGTCCGCACCATGATGTTCGAGTCGTGCTGAATAGTGGATGCTCCGCGGGTTCTTGGCGATTCTGGTTGTAAAACGGTGGCCCCAGTGGCTACCGTTGCTGATGAAAATCAGTGAATGCGCGATATGGTGGGCGTAGCTCAGTTGGTAGAGCACAGGATTGTGGCTCCTGGTGTCGTGGGTTCGATTCCCATCGTCCACCCCATATTCATGAAGACGCCAGGCTCAGTGCCTGGCGTTTTCATTTCCGGATCGAGGCGCCCCCGACGCAGTGTGGAGTCGGGGCACTGCCCGCCCTCGCGAAGCATCGCGAATTCCTTTCTTCTCTCTCTTCAATTTTCCGGCTGTTTCTGGCGGGTGACTTCTGTAAATCGAGCCACTAGAATGCATGCCCTTGATTCTGGGGCCGGAACGGCCGGCTTATGTCTGTGCAACGAGGATTATCCATGCAAGTTTCTGTAGAAAGCACCTCCGCTCTTGAGCGCCGCATGACCATCGGCGTGCCGGCCGAGCGCGTCGAGAACGAAGTGACCAAGCGCCTGCAGCAGACTGCCCGCCGCGCCAAGGTTGCCGGTTTCCGTCCGGGCAAAGTGCCGATGAGCGTCATTCGTCAGCGCTTCGAGGACTCCGCTCGTCAGGAAGTCCTGGGCGACCTGATCCAGTCTTCCTTCTATGAAGCTGTTGTCGAGCAGAAGCTGAATCCGGCCGGTGCCCCGTCTGTCGAGCCTAAAGTGTTCGAGAAGGGCAAGGATCTTGAGTTCATCGCCACTTTCGAAGTGTTCCCCGAATTCAAGGTTGCCGGTTTCGAAGAGATCGCCATCGAACGCCTGCAGGCTGAGGTTGGCGACGCTGATGTCGACAACATGCTGGACATCCTGCGCAAGCAGAACACCCGTTTCGAGGCTGTTGAGCGCGCCGCCGAGAACGGTGATCAACTGAACATCGATTTCGTCGGTAAGGTTGACGGTGAGGCCTTTGCTGGCGGCTCCGCCAAAGGCACCCTGCTGGTGCTGGGTTCCGGTCGCATGATTCCGGGCTTCGAAGAGGCTCTGGTTGGCGTCAAGGCCGGTGAAGAGCGTGTGATCAATCCGACCTTCCCGGCTGACTACCAGAACCTGGACCTGGCTGGTAAGACTGCAGAGTTCACCGTGACCGTGAACAGTGTTTCCGCTCCTCAACTGCCTGAGTTGAACGATGAGTTCTTCTCCCTGTTCGGCATCAAGGAAGGTGGTCTGGAAGGCTTCCGCGCCGAAGTTCGCAAGAACATGGAGCGTGAGCTGCGTCAGGCCACCAAGTCCAAGGTGAAGAACCAGGTGATGGACGGTCTGCTGGCTGCCAACGCCGTTGAAGTGCCGAAGGCCCTGATCGGCAACGAAGTGAATCGTCTGCGCGTCCAGGCTGTTCAGCAGTTCGGTGGCAACATCAACCCCGAGCAACTGCCGGCTGAGCTGTTCGAAGAGCAAGCCAAGCGCCGCGTGGTCCTGGGCCTGATCGTGGCCGAAGTGGTCAAGCAGTTCGAGCTGAAGCCGGACGAAGCTCGCGTGCGCGAGCTGATCGAAGAGATGGCCTCCGCCTATCAGGAGCCTGAGCAAGTCGTGGCCTGGTACTACAAGAACGACCAGCAACTGAACGAAGTCCGTTCGGTTGTGCTGGAAGAGCAAGTTGTAGATACTGTCCTGCAGAAGGCCAAAGTGACCGACACGTCGGTTTCCTACGAAGAGGCAGTCAAGCCGGCAGAAGCTCCGAAAGCCGACTGATCGTTCCGCCTCCTTCGAATACACCATAAGCCAGCCTCCGAGCTGGCTTATGCGTCTTTGAGACATGACTATCTAATTAGGGAGTGATCGCAGGACATGTCCCGCAATTCTTTCGTGCAGCAAATGCCTGACATCCAAGCCGCTGGCGGTCTGGTGCCGATGGTGATCGAGCAGTCCGCCCGTGGCGAACGTGCTTATGACATTTATTCGCGCCTGTTGAAGGAGCGCGTGATCTTCCTGGTGGGCCCCGTAGAAGACTACATGGCCAATCTGGTGGTGGCGCAGCTGCTTTTCCTCGAGGCCGAGAACCCTGACAAGGACATTCAGCTCTACATCAACTCCCCGGGTGGCTCGGTGACTGCCGGTATGTCGATCTACGACACCATGCAGTTCATCAAACCCGACGTTTCAACCCTTTGCATTGGTCAGGCGTGCAGTATGGGAGCCCTGCTGCTGGCTGGTGGTGCTGCGGGCAAGCGTTTCTGCCTGCCGCATTCGCGCATGATGATTCACCAGCCGTTGGGCGGTTTCCAGGGGCAGGCCTCGGACATCGAGATTCATGCCCGAGAGATACTCACCATTCGCGAGCGCCTGAACAAGATCCTGGCCGACCACACTGGTCAGCCGATTGACGTGATCGCGCGCGATACCGACCGCGACAATTTCATGAGTGGTGACGAGGCAGTCAAATACGGCCTGATCGATCAGGTGCTCAGCAAGCGCCAGCTCGTGGGCTAAGCCCATCCGCAAGACTGCGGCCGGAGAATATCCGGCCGTTTCGCGGGGTTGAAAATGCCCGCATTTGCCTTCATCTTGTGTTTCAAGCCTACCCGATTGGATCGATCGAATGACTGACACCCGCAACGGCGAGGACAACGGCAAACTGCTTTATTGCTCTTTCTGCGGCAAAAGCCAGCACGAAGTACGCAAACTGATTGCCGGTCCCTCCGTATTTATCTGCGACGAGTGCGTCGACCTGTGCAACGACATCATCCGTGAGGAGGTGCAGGAAGCCCAGGCCGAGAGCAGTGCGCACAAACTGCCCGCGCCCAAGGAAATTCGCACCATCCTCGACCAATACGTGATTGGTCAGGAGCGCGCGAAGAAGGTTCTCGCGGTAGCGGTGTACAACCACTACAAGCGTCTGAACCAGCGCGACAAGAAAGATGACGTCGAACTGGGCAAGAGCAACATTCTGCTGATCGGGCCCACCGGCTCGGGCAAGACGCTGCTGGCTGAAACCCTGGCTCGCCTGCTTAACGTACCCTTCACCATCGCTGATGCCACTACCCTCACAGAGGCGGGTTACGTTGGCGAAGACGTTGAGAACATCATCCAGAAGCTGCTGCAGAAGTGCGATTACGATGTAGAGAAGGCCCAGATGGGTATCGTCTATATCGACGAGATCGACAAGATTTCCCGCAAGTCGGACAACCCCTCCATCACCCGCGACGTATCGGGCGAGGGTGTGCAGCAGGCCCTGCTGAAGCTGATCGAAGGCACCGTCGCCTCGGTTCCGCCGCAAGGCGGTCGCAAGCATCCGCAACAGGAATTCCTGCAGGTTGATACCCGCAACATACTGTTCATCTGCGGTGGTGCGTTTGCTGGCCTGGAAAAAGTGATCCAGAACCGTTCGACCAGAGGTGGTATCGGTTTCAATGCCGAAGTCCGCAGCAAGGATCTGGGCAAGAAGGTGGGCGAAGCCCTCCGTGAAGTCGAGCCGGAGGACCTTGTGAAGTTCGGCCTGATTCCGGAGTTCGTAGGTCGACTGCCGGTCATTGCCACCCTCGACGAACTGGATGAGGCTGCGCTGATGCAGATCCTCACCGAGCCGAAGAACGCGCTGACCAAGCAATACGCCAAACTGTTCGAAATGGAAGGAGTGGACCTCGAGTTCCGCCCGGATGCGCTCAAAGCCGTTGCCCATCGGGCGCTGGAGCGTAAAACCGGTGCACGCGGCCTACGCTCCATCCTCGAAGGTATCCTGCTCGACACCATGTATGAGATTCCCTCTCAAACAGATGTAAGCAAGGTAGTCATCGACGAAAGTGTCATCGAAGGATCGTCCAAGCCTCTGTTGATCTACGAGAACAACGAGCAGCCTGCCAAGGCGGCGCCTGACGCTTGATGAAACAAAGGGGCCTACGGGCCCCTTTGTATTTACTGCCTTAAAGCTTGTTTTTTCCCGGGCCTAACCCCATCTTAGGGCCAAGGGTTTTCCCATCTGTTTACGGCCCAAGGGCCGCCGTAGAGCTGATACCATGAATACGACTGCCGAATTACCTCTCCTGCCATTGCGCGATGTCGTGGTCTATCCGCACATGGTCATTCCCCTTTTCGTGGGGCGTGAGAAATCCATCGAGGCTCTCGAAGCTGCGATGACGGGGGACAAGCAGATCCTCCTGGTTGCCCAGAAGAACCCGGCCGACGATGATCCGGGCGAAGATGCCCTGTATCGCATGGGTACTGTCGCCACCGTTCTGCAACTCTTGAAGCTACCCGATGGCACAGTGAAAGTGCTGGTTGAGGGCGAGCAGCGGGGCGCCATCGAGCGTTTCATCGAAGTTGACGGTCATTGCCGCGCCGAAGTCAGCCTGGTCGACGAAGTCGATGCAGGCGAGCGCGAATCTGAAGTATTTATCCGCAGTTTGCTCAGCCAGTTCGAACAGTACGTTCAATTGGGCAAGAAAGTCCCGTCCGAGGTGCTTTCGTCGCTGAACAGCATCGATGAGCCGGGTCGCCTTGTGGACACCATGGCTGCCCACATGGCGCTGAAGATCGAGCAGAAGCAGGAAATCCTCGAACTGACCGACCTTTCCGAGCGTGTCGAGCATGTCTTGGCGCTGCTGGATGCCGAGATCGATCTGCTGCAGGTCGAGAAACGTATTCGTGGCCGCGTCAAGAAGCAGATGGAGCGTAGCCAGCGCGAGTACTACCTGAATGAGCAGATGAAGGCTATTCAGAAAGAGCTGGGCGACATCGATGAAGGCCACAACGAAGTCGAGGAGTTGAAAAAACGCATCGACAACGCTGGGTTGACCAAAGAGGCGCTTGCCAAGGCTAATGCCGAGCTGAACAAGCTGAAGCAAATGTCGCCAATGTCCGCCGAAGCGACTGTGGTGCGCTCCTATATCGATTGGCTGGTCAATGTCCCATGGAAGGCCGAAAGCAAGGTTCGACTGGATCTGGCCAAAGCCGAGGATATCCTCGACGCTGATCATTACGGCCTGGAGGAGGTCAAGGAGCGTATCCTTGAATACCTCGCCGTGCAGAAGCGCGTGAAGAAGGTCAAGGGGCCAGTTCTCTGCCTGGTGGGCCCGCCCGGTGTCGGCAAGACCTCGCTGGCCGAGTCTATTGCACGTGCCACCAATCGCAAGTTCGTGCGCATGGCCCTCGGCGGCGTACGTGACGAGGCCGAGATTCGCGGTCATCGTCGTACCTACATTGGTTCCATGCCCGGTCGTTTAATCCAGAAGATGACCAAGGTCGGTGTGCGCAACCCGCTTTTCCTGCTCGACGAGATCGACAAGATGGGCAGCGACATGCGCGGTGATCCTGCGTCTGCGCTGCTGGAAGTGCTTGATCCCGAGCAGAACCACAATTTCAACGACCACTACCTGGAAGTCGACTACGACCTCTCGGACGTGATGTTCCTGTGCACTGCCAACTCCATGAACATTCCGGCACCGCTGCTGGATCGTATGGAAGTGATTCGACTGCCTGGTTACACCGAAGACGAGAAGGTCAACATCGCCGTCAAGTACCTCGCACCCAAACAGACCAAGGCAAACGGCCTGAAGAAGGGTGAGTTGGAGTTCGACGAAGAGGCCATTCGCGACATCATTCGTTACTACACCCGAGAAGCCGGTGTACGCAGCCTTGAGCGTCAGCTCGCCAAGGTCTGCCGCAAGGCTGTGAAGGAACACGCTCGCGAGAAACGCTTCGCCGTGCAGGTCACCGCCGAATCGCTGGAGCACTTCCTTGGCGTGCGTAAATATCGCTACGGTCTGGCCGAGCAGCAGGATCAGATTGGTCAGGTAACTGGGCTGGCGTGGACTCAGGTTGGTGGCGAATTGCTGACCATCGAGGCAGCAGTCGTTCCTGGAAAGGGGCAACTGACCAAGACCGGTTCGCTGGGTGACGTGATGGCAGAATCCATTACGGCAGCTCTTACCGTGGTGCGTAGCCGGGCGAAGAGCCTGGGTATTCAGGCGGACTTCCACGAGAAACGGGATATCCACATCCACATGCCCGAGGGCGCTACTCCGAAGGATGGCCCCAGCGCTGGTATCGGCATGTGCACTGCGTTGGTTTCGGCCATGACGCAGATTCCGGTTCGTGCTGATGTGGCTATGACCGGGGAAATTACACTGCGGGGTCAGGTACTGGCGATTGGCGGTCTGAAAGAGAAATTGCTGGCCGCACATCGTGGTGGAATCAAGACCGTGATCATTCCCGAAGAGAATGTGCGCGATCTGAAAGAAATTCCCGAGAATATCAAGCAAGACTTGGCGATTAAACCAGTTAAATGGATTGACGAGGTCCTGCAAATTGCGCTGCAATACGCCCCGGAGCCCTTGCCCGATGCGGCTCCGGAGATGGTTGCAAAGGATGACAAACGCGAGACTGATTCCAAGGAGCGAATCAGCACGCATTAGCCGGGGGGCTTCCTTGACACATTTTTAGAGCCCTTGTTATAAAGCGGCTCTTATGTGTTAGCAGGCCAACCAGCACCCGCTTTGCTTACACCAAACAACTAAGAAACAACTCAACAGAAATAAGGGGACTTAAGAGTGAACAAGTCGGAACTGATTGATGCTATCGCCGCATCTGCTGACATCCCGAAAGCTGTAGCTGGCCGCGCGCTGGACGCAGTTATCGAATCCGTTACTGGCGCTCTGAAGGCTGGTGACTCCGTGGTCCTGGTTGGCTTCGGTACTTTCGCAGTTAAAGAGCGTGCCGCTCGTACTGGCCGCAACCCGCAGACCGGCAAGCCGATCAAGATTGCTGCTGCCAAGATCCCTGGCTTCAAGGCCGGCAAAGCTCTGAAAGACGCCGTCAACTAAGCGTCTTTCGGGCTTTGCCCGACCGGGCCGGGCAAGCCTGGCCTGATAGCGGAGCGGTGGAAGCGAAGGGTTTCTTCCTACCACCAGAGAGGTCGAATCTCAGACTCCGCAAGCTACGAGAAGGCGCATCCTAGGATGCGCCTTTCTCTTATTCGGATACTCTACCCGCGTTACTCGGCTGCGACTCAATGTGGCCGTTTCTGGGGGACCCATGCTGCAGAACATACGGGACAATTCACAGGGGTGGATTGCCAAAACCATCATTGGCGTCATCATCGCGCTGCTGGCGCTGACCGGCTTCGACGCCATCTTCAATGCCACCAGCAATCGCCAGAGCGCGGCTGAGGTGAACGGTGATGAGATCACTCTGGACCAACTGAGCGAAGCCGTGAACATGCAGCGCCGCCAGTTGCAGCAACAGTTGGGTAAGGACTTCGATGCCTCCCTGTTGGACGAGAAGCTGTTGCGTGAAGCCGCGCTGAAGGGGTTGATCGAACGTAAGCTCTTGCTGCAAGGCGCTGGAGAGGCCGACTTTGCCTTCTCGCAGAGTGCTATTGACCAGTTGATCCTGCAGACGCCGGAGTTCCAAGTGGACGGCAAATTCAATGCCGACCGCTTCGATCAGGTGATTCGTCAGATGAACTACAGCCGCCTGCAGTTCCGCCAGATGCTCGAGCAGGAGATGCTCATCGGCCAACTGCGTGCTGGTCTGGCTGGTAGTGGTTTCGTGACCGATGCAGAAGTTGAAGCTTTCGCTCGTCTGGAGAAACAGACTCGCGATTTCGCGACACTGACCCTGAAAGCTGACCCGGCTGCAGTCAGCGTTTCTGATGATGAGCTCAAGGCCTACTACGACGGTCACGTCGACCAATTCATGAGCCCCGAGCAGGTGGTGATCGAGTACGTCGAACTGAAGAAAGCTGCCTTCTTCAGTCAGGTTGAAGCCAAGGAGGAAGACCTCCAGGCCCAGTACCAGAAAGAGATCAGCAACCTTGCCGAACAGCGTCAGGCCGCCCACATCCTGGTAGAGGTCAGCGACAAGCTCAGCGAAGAGCAGGCCAAGGCCAAAGTCGAGCAGATCAAGCAGCGTCTGGACAAGGGTGAAGACTTCGCCGCCCTGGCCAAGGAGTTCTCTGACGACTCCGGCTCCGCTACCAATGGCGGGGACTTGGGCTTTGCCGGCCCTGGCGTCTATGACCCGGCTTTTGAAGAGTCGCTGTACGCGCTGAAGCAGGGCGAGGTTTCCCCTCCGGTGCTTACCCAGTACGGTTGGCACCTGATCAAACTGCTGGGTGTGCAGGCGCCCGAGGTACCGAGTTTCGAGAGCCTGAAGCCGAAACTGGAACACGACATCAAGGCTCAGCAGGTCGAGCAGCGCTTCGTCGAGGTAAGCAAGGAACTGGAAGATGCCGCATTCGAGGCTTCGGACTTGGCGCAGCCTGCGCAGGAGTTGAACCTTGAAGTGAAGACCAGCGCCCCGTTCGGTCGTGAAGGTGGCGAAGGCCTGACTGCAAATCGCCAAGTCCTCCAGGCCGCGTTCAGTCCGGAAGTGCTGGAAGACGGCGCCAACAGTTCTGCCATTGAGCTCGATCCGGACACCGTAGTCGTTCTGCGTGTGAAAGAGCACAAGAAGCCCGAACAGCTGTCGCTGGACAAGGTCAGTGACAGTATCCGCCAGCACCTGATGGAGCAGAAGGCCGGCGAAGCCGTCAAGACCAAAGGTGACGCCCTGATTGCCAGCCTGCGCGAAGGTAACACCCCGGTTGAGCAGGCCCAGGACGGTCAATCCTGGCAGGTGGTAGAAGCCGCGACCCGTAGCCAGGAAGGTATCGAGCCGGTTGTGTTGCAGGCCCTGTTCCGCATGCCGAAACCTGCGGCCGCCGACAAGCCCGAGTTCACTGGCGTGAAACTTGGCAACGGCGACTATGTGGTGATCCGTCTGAACGGCATCAGTCAGTCGGAAGAGAAGCTTTCGGAGCAGGAGAAGGCGATGTACAGCCGCTTCCTCGCCTCGCGCAGTGGCCAGCAAGACTTTGCTGCCTACCGTCGCCAGTTGGAAGAGAAGGCGAAGATCGAACGTTTCTGACGTGTGATGTATGAAAGAGGCCGCTCTATGCGGCCTTTTTCTTTGGTCGGTGTCCCAGACCGTTCGAATGGCGGGGTGAAGCGTTAGCCTTGCTCAGGTATCACGGTTCCGCTCAGCTCGGTATGGTGGATTGATTAAACGTGATTGGTCCGGTAACAGGCTCCGCTTGGCCATCGCCCACAAAAAAGCCCGCACTTGAGTGCGGGCTTCTTCGTAAGTGCGGCTATCAGTCTTCGATGTTGCCCATGGCTGTGGTGTTGAAACCGCCGTCCACGTACATGATTTCGCCGCTGATACCCGAGGCCAGGTCGGAGCAGAGGAAGGCACCGGCGTTGCCGACTTCCTCGATGGTCACGTTGCGACGCAGGGGGGTCTGTTTCTCGTTCGCAGCGAGCATCTTGCGGAAGCTCTTGATGCCGGAAGCCGCCAGGGTCCGGATCGGGCCAGCGGAGATGGCGTTCACGCGCGTGCCTTCCGGGCCGAGGCTGCCGGCCAGGTAACGTACACCGGCTTCCAGGCTGGCCTTGGCCATGCCCATGACGTTGTAGTTCGGCATGGTGCGCTCGGCGCCCAGGTAGGACAGGGTCAGCAGGCTGCCGTTGCGGCCTTTCATCATTTCGCGACCGGCCTTGGCCAGGGCCACGAAGCTGTAGGCGCTGATGTCGTGGGCGATGCGGAAGCCATCACGGGTGGTGACTTCGGTGAAGTCGCCGTCCAGTTGGTCGCCTGGAGCGAAACCGACCGAGTGGACGATGCAGTCCAAGCCGTCCCACTTCTTGCTGAGGGCCTCGAAGACAGCGGCGATTTCTTCGTCGTTGGCCACGTCGCAGGGGAAGCAGAGCTCGGCATTGGAGCCCCAGCTTGCGGCGAATTCTTCGACGCGGCCTTTCAGCTTGTCGTTCTGGTAGGTGAAGGCGAGCTCGGCGCCTTCGCGATGCATGGCTGCAGCGATGCCCGATGCGATGGACAGTTTGCTGGCTACGCCAACGATCAGTACGCGCTTACCGGCGAGAAAACCCATGTGCTTTCATCCTCTTCTGGTTAATGGGCAGTTTCTGGAACCAGGAATGCGGCTTCCAGCAACTGCTTCGTATAGCTGTGCTGCGGTGCGGCGAAGATGCCTTCGGCTGGACCCTGCTCGACCACCTGCCCGTGCTTGATCACCATCAGTTGGTGGCTCAATGCTCGGACCACCGCCAGATCATGGCTGATGAACAGGTAGGTCAAGTCGTACTTGGTCTGCAACCTACGCAGCAACTCCACCACTTGGCGCTGAACCGTCCGGTCGAGCGCCGAGGTGGGCTCGTCCAGCAGGATCAGTGCCGGTTTCAGCACCAACGCCCGGGCAATGGCAATCCGCTGCCGCTGCCCGCCGGAAAACTCGTGGGGGTAGCGGTGCCGGGTTTCCGGGTCCAACCCTACCTCCAGGAGCGCGTCGATGATGGCCTGTTCCTGCTCCGCCTCGGTGCCGATGCGGTGGATCCGAAGCCCCTCGCCGACAATCTGGCCCACGCACATGCGCGGGCTGAGACTGCCGAAGGGATCCTGGAAGACCACTTGCATCTCGCGCCGGAACGGCCGCACGTCCTTCTGCGACAGTCCGTCCAGTGCCTGGCCCTGGAAACGGATGCCGCCCCGGCTGCCCAGCAGCCGAAGAATCGCCAGGCCCAGCGTGGACTTGCCGGAGCCGCTTTCGCCCACGATACCCAGGGTCTGGCCCTGCAGCAGGCTGAAATTGACGCCGTCCACGGCCTTCACGTGATCCACGGTGCGTCGCAGCAAGCCCTTCTTGATCGGGAACCACACACGCAGGTCATCGACCTCCAGCAGTGGTGCTCCCACCGGGTTCTGTGCCGGCTGGCCCGACGGCTCGGCGCCGATCAGTTCCTTGGTGTAGGGATGCTGCGGTGTATGGAACAGCTCATCACACGACGCTTGTTCGACGATGCAACCTCGCTGCATGACACATACGCGATGCGCAATTCTCCGCACCAGGTTGAGGTCGTGGCTGATCAGCAGCAACGCCATGCCCAGGCGTGCCTGCAGTTCCTTTAGCAGCTCGAGGATTTTCAGCTGGACGGTGACATCCAGCGCAGTAGTGGGTTCGTCGGCGATCAGGAGTTCCGGCTCGTTGGCCAGTGCCATTGCGATCATCACCCGTTGCCGTTGCCCACCGGAGAGTTCGTGTGGAAAGGCCTTGAGGCGTTTGTGCGGCTCGGGGATGCCGACCAGCTCCAGCAGTTCCAGTGTGCGTTTGGTGGCGGCCTTGCCAGTCAACCCCTTGTGCAGGCCCAGTACTTCGTTGATCTGCTTTTCGATGCTGTGTAGCGGATTGAGCGAGGTCATGGGCTCCTGGAAGACCATAGCGATGCGGTTGCCACGAATACCGCGCAGCTTGTTTTCGGGTAGCTTCAGCAGGTCCTTGCCGGCGTAGTTGATGCTGCCGTTCGGGTGGCGGGCGAGCGGGTAGGGCAGAAGGCGCAGGATGGAGTGCGCGGTTACCGACTTGCCGGAGCCGCTTTCGCCCACCAGGGCCAGGGTTTCGCCTTTGCGGATGTCGAAACTGACGCCTTCGACCACGCGCTGGACCTTCTCACCGGTGACGAACTCGACGGCGAGGTCGCGTATTTCGATCAGGTTCTCGCTCATTTCACTTCCTTGGGTCGAACGCATCGCGCGCGGCTTCGCCGATGAACACCAGCAAGGTCAACATGGCCGCCAGCACCAGGAAGGCAGAAATGCCCAGCCAGGGAGCCTGCAGGTTGGATTTGCCCTGGGCTACCAACTCGCCGAGGGAAGGGGCTCCCGGTGGAAGGCCGAAGCCAAGGAAGTCCAGCGCGGTCAGGGTGCCGATGGCGCCGGTGAGGATGAATGGCATGAAAGTCATGGTGGACACCATGGCATTGGGCAGGATGTGGCGGAACATGATGGCGCCATTCTCCATGCCCAGTGCGCGGGCCGCGCGCACGTATTCCAGGTTGCGGCCACGAAGAAACTCGGCACGCACCACGTCCACCAGGCTCATCCATGAGAACAGCAGCATGATGCCCAGCAGCCACCAGAAGTTCGGCTGCACGAAGCTGGCCAGGATGATCAGGAGGTAGAGCACGGGCAGGCCGGACCAGATTTCAAGGAAGCGTTGGCCGGCCAGGTCCACCCAGCCGCCGTAAAAGCCCTGCAAGGCTCCGGCGATCACGCCGATGATGGAGCTCAGCAAGGTCAGGGTCAGGGCGAACAGCACCGAGATGCGAAAGCCGTAGATGATCCGAGCCATCACGTCGCGCCCCTGGTCATCCGTACCCAGCCAGTTTTCCGCCGAGGGCGGCGCCGGAGCCGGTACCTTGAGTTCGTAGTTGATGGTGTCGTAGCTGAAGGGAATGGGGGCCCAGATCATGCTGCCGCCCTTGGATTCGATCAGCTCGCGGATATAGGGCGTCTTGTAGTTGGCTTCCAGCGGGAACTCGCCGCCGAAGGTGGTTTCCGGATAGCGCTTGAGGAAGGGGAAGTACCACTGGCCGTTGTAGTCGACCATCAACGGTTTGTCGTTGGCGATCATTTCGGCGCCCAGGCTCAGGATGAAGAGGATCAGGAACAGCCAGAGCGACCACCAGCCGCGCTTGTTGGCCTTGAAACGTGCGAAGCGGCGCTGGTTGATGGGGGAGAGGGCCATGCTCAACCCTCCCGGTTTTCGAAGTCGATGCGAGGATCGACCAGGGTATAGGTGAGATCGCCGATCAGTTTCACGACCAGTCCCAGCAAAGTGAAGATGAAGAGTGTGCCGAACACCACGGGGTAATCGCGATTCAGCGCGGACTCGAAGCTCAGCAGACCCAGGCCGTCGAGGGAGAAGATCACCTCGATCAGTAGTGATCCCGTGAAGAACAGGCCGATGAAGGCCGCCGGGAAACCGGCGATGATCAGCAGCATCGCATTACGGAACACGTGGCCATAAAGCACGCGGTTTTCCGATAGGCCCTTGGCGCGGGCAGTGGTCACGTACTGTTTGTTGATCTCGTCGAGAAAGCTGTTCTTGGTCAGCAGGGTGAGGGTGGCGAAGTTGCCGATCACCAGCGCAGTCACTGGCAGGGCCAGGTGCCAGAAGTAGTCGAGCATCTTGCCGGTCAGGCTCAGTTCGTCGAAGTTGTTCGAGGTGAGGCCGCGAAGGGGGAACCAGTCGAAGTAGCTACCGCCAGCAAACAGCACGATCAGCAGGATGGCGAACAGAAACGCCGGGATGGCGTAGCCGATGATGATTGCCGTGCTGCTCCAGACGTCGAAGGCGCTGCCGTGGCGCACGGCCTTGGCGATCCCCAGGGGTATGGAGACCAGGTACATGATCAGGGTGCTCCAGAGCCCGAGGGAGATGGACACCGGCAACTTCTCGATGATCAGGTCGGTGACCTTGGCATCACGGAAGAAGCTATTGCCGAAATCCAGTTTCAGGTAGTTGGTGATCATCAGCCAGAAGCGTTCCGGAGCCGGCTTGTCGAAGCCGTACATCTTCTCGATCTCGGCCACCAGTTCCGGGTCGAGGCCCTGGGCGCCGCGGTAGTTCGAGCCCGCCGTGGCCACTTCCGAGCCGCCGCCGGAGATGCGTCCGGTGGCGCCACCGGCCGCGGCATCGAAGCCTTCCAGTTTCGCGATCATCTGTTCCACCGGACCACCGGGAGCGGCCTGGATGATGATGAAGTTGATCAGCAGGATGCCGAACAGGGTGGGAACGATCAGCAGCAGTCGACGCAGTATGTAGGCGAGCATTTACTGGGCATCCGGCTCGGAGATGGCTTGCTCGGACTCGTTAGCAGTTTCCGTGCCCGGTTTCTGCCACCAGGTCATCAGGCTGTAGTCATAGAGCGGCGTCGTTTCGGGGCGCTGGAAGTGGTTCCAGTAGGCCACGCGCCAGGTGTCGACGTAGTAGTTGGGCACCACATAGTGACCCCAGAGCAGTACCCGATCGAGGGCGCGGGCGTGTTTCACCAGGCTTTTGCGTGAGTCGGCGCGGATCAGGCCCTCCACTAGCTTGTCGATGGCAGGGTCGCGCAGGCCGATGAAGTTGCGGCTGCCGGCACTGTCGGCGCTGCGCGAGTGCCAGAACTCCATCTGTTCGTTGCCCGGCGAGCTGGACTGCCCCCAGGTGGCCGGGATCATGTCGAAGTCGCGCGAGCGCAGGCGGTTGATGTACTGGGAAACGTCCACGCGGCGAATCTGCAGGTCGATGCCTAGCTCCGCCAGGTTGCGCTTGAAGGGCAGGATCACGCGTTCCAGGTTGGCCTGGGCGATGAGGATCTCGAAGGCCAGGGGCTTGCCGTCCGGGCCGACCATCTTGTCGTTCTCGATCTTGTAGCCGGCCTCCATGAGCAACTGGTAAGCGCGGCGTTTCTGGTCGCGGATGATGCCGCTGCCGTCACTCACCGGCGGTTTGAACACCTGGGTGAAGACTTCGCCCGGCACCTGGTCACGCAGCGGCTCGAGGATTTTCAGCTCCTCGGCATCAGGCATCTCGTGGGACGCCATCTCCGAGTTCTCGAAGTAGCTGCTGGTGCGTTTGTAGGCGCCAAAGAACAGCTGCTTGTTGGCCCATTCGAAGTCGAACAGCTGGGCGATGGCCTCGCGTACCCGGCGGTCCTGGAATGCTGGTCGGCGAATGTTGAAGGCAAAGCCCTGCATCCCGGTCGGGTTATGGTTCGGGATGGCTTCCTTGACGATCTTGCCAGCGCGCAGGGCAGGGCTTTCGTAGCCGGTAGCCCAATCCTTGGCGGAGTACTCCAGGTTGAAGTCAAACTGGCCGGCCTTGAAGGCCTCCAGTGACACCGACATGTCACGGTAGTAGTCGACGGTTATCGCATCGAAGTTGTAGTAACCGCGCGTGACCGGAAGGTCTTTGGCCCACCAGTCCTTGACCCGCTCATAGCGAATGGAGCGGCCAGCGTCCACCTTGGCGATTCGGTAAGGGCCGCTGCCGAGCGGCGGGGCGAGGTCGGTCTTACCGAAGTCGCGACCCGCCCAGAAGTGCTTGGGCAGTACCTGGATCTGGCCGAGGATCAGCGGCAGTTCACGATTGCCCGCGTGCTTGAAGTCGAAGCGCACGCGCAACGTGTCCTCGGCCTCCACCTTGTCCACGTCGGCGTAATAGTGGCGGTACATGGGGTCGCCATGCTCGACGAGGGTGTTGAAGGTGAATATCACGTCCTCGGCCGTCACCGGCTGGCCATCGTGGAAGCGCGCCTTGGGATTCAGGTAGAAGCGCACGTAGCTGTTGTCCGGCGCCTTTTCGATCTTCTCCGCCAGCAGGCCGTACTCGGTGAAGGGTTCATCCGGGGAGTGGAAGGTCAGGCTGTCGTAGATCAGGCCGATCTGGTCGGCCGAATTGCCCCGCGGAATGAAGGGGTTGAGGCTGTCGAACCCGCCGACGCCGGCGAGACGCAGGGCACCACCCTTGGGCGCATCCGGGTTGACCCAGGAAAAGTGCGTGAAGTTCGCCGGGTACTTGGCAGGCTCGTCATACAGGGTGATGGCGTACTTGGGTTCGGCCGTGGCGAGGCCGGCCAGGGACAGCAGCAGGGCGCCACAACCTTGCAGGCATTGGTTGCGCAGCGTTTTGCTCATCGGGCGTTCTCCGTGGGCTTCAGCCACCAGGCACGCAGGCCCAGGGTGTAGGGCGGTGTGGTGACGAAGGCGAACCGGTTGCGGTAGGCCAGGCGGTGATAATTGATGTACCAGTTGGGGACGCTGTAGTGCTCCCAGAGCAGGGTGCGGTCGAGTGCTCGCGCGGCGGCCAGTTGTTCGTCGCGGCTCTGGGCGCCGAGAAGTTTGTCGATCAAGTCGTCGGCCACCGGGTTGGCGACGCCCGCGTAATTCTTGCTGCCCTTCACGCCCACCTGGCTGGAGTGGAAGTAGAGGTATTGCTCCAGGCCCGGACTCAGGGTCTGCGGCAGGGTCATCAGGATCATGTCGTAGTCGAAGTGGTCGAGGCGCTGTTTGTACTGCGCGCGGTCCACGGTCCTCAGGCTGACGTCGATGCCGATGCTGGCAAGGTTTTCGCGATAGGGCTGGAGGATACGTTCAAGGTTCGGGTTGACCAGCAGGATTTCAAAACGCAGCGGCTGGCCACGATCATTCACCAGGCGCTGGCCGGACAGTTTCCAGCCGGCTCCGGCCAATAGACCTAGGGCGCGGCGAAGGGTTTCCCGCGGGATGCCGCGCCCCTCGGTGGTGGGTACCTGGAACGGCCGGATGAACAGCGACTCCGGCAACTCCTTGCGGTGGGGTGACAGCAGCAACCACTCGTGCCCTTCGGGCTTGCCCTGGGCGCTGAACTCGCTATTGGGGTAGTAGCTCGTGGAGCGCATATAGGCGTTGTTGAACAGGGTACGGTTGGTCCATTCGAAGTCGAACATCAGTCCCATCGCTTCGCGCACCTTGCGGTCACTGAATATGGCGCGGCGGGTGTTCATGAACAGGGCCTGGGTCTGGGTCGGGATCTGGTGCGGGATCTCGGCGCGTATGACGTCGCCACGGGCGATGGCCGGGAAACGATAGCCATTGGCCCAGTTCTTCGCCTGATGCTCGATGTAGAAATCGAACTCCCCAGCCTTGAAGGCTTCGAACGCGACGTTGCTGTCGCGGTAGAACTCCACTTCGACCCGATCAAAGTTGTACTTGCCACGGTTGGCCGGCAATTTCTCGCCCCACCAGTCCTTCACCCGCTCGAATACCAGGCTGCGTCCCGGCCGAACCTGAGCGATGCGATAAGGGCCGCTGCCCAGGGGGGGCTCGAAGGTGGTGGCCTTGAAGTCGCGGTTTTCCCAGTAGTGCTGGGGGAGAACGGGCAACTCGCCAAGGCGCAGGATCAGCAGCGGGTTGCCGGCGCGCTTGAGTACGAAGCGAATGCGGTGGCGGTTGAGGATGTCGACCCGCTTCACTTCCTGCAGGCTGGTGCGGTATTGAGGATGGCCGTTCTCGACCAGCGTGCGGTAGGAGAAGGCCACGTCATAGGCGGTAATCGGCTTGCCGTCGTGGAAGCGGGCTTCCTCGCGCAGGTTGAACACCACCCAGCTTCGGTCCTCGCTGTATTCGACGCTCCTGGCGATCAGCCCGTAGCTCGAGGCGGGTTCGTCCCCGGAGGGGTCGTACTGGCCGGTACCCACCATCAACGGCTCGTTCAATTCGGTGACGCCGTACTGCAGGAAGTTGGGCGTGGCCGCCGGGCTGGTGCCCTTGAAGGTGTAGGGATTGAGGGTGTCGAAGTTGCCGAAGGCCATGACCCGCAGTGTTCCGCCCTTGGGGGCACTGGGGTTGACCCATTCGAAATGGTCGAAGTTGGCGGGGTACTTCAGCATGCCGAACTGCGCATAGCCGTGGCTTTCAATCAGGCTGGCGAAGCTGGGTTGGGCCAGCAGGCCGATGAGCATGAACGCAAGGCGACGCATCAGGCGGGGGTCCGATCCATGGCTGTTGTGTCGGGCATATGAGCGCTGGCCTCGCTGGCGGGAAGGCGCGGGCCTCGGGCCGGCGAAATCGTGTCGGGGGTCACGCGCTGCGGGTGTCGGCGGTGACGGCTGGCAAGTACAGTAACAGCTTGTACAGGCAAGAAAAAAGGGCCAGCCTGCGGCTAGCTGGCCAGCATTCTGACCACAATCCGGAAATTTTCGCAGAGGTACCAATCTTGGGTGAACGTAGCCATGGTTTGCAGTCATGGATCGACCGCCTCAACGAGGCCGAATTGCCCGCGCTGGCCGCGGTGGTGCAGGACTTGCACCAGATGGCCCAACAGGACAAATCCTCCGTGCAGCAGTTGGCCGATGTGCTGCTACGTGACGCGACCTTGACGTCCAAGGTGCTGAAGGTCGCCAACAGCGTCTATTACAACCCCTCCCAGGAGGCGATCCGCACGATCTCCCGCGCCATCGTACTGATCGGTTTCGAGAGCGTGCGTCTGATAGGTCTTTCAGTGAGCCTGATCGACAGCCTGCTGACTTGCGGCCCGCGGGAGCAATTGCCGGCGCTTCTGGCGCGTTCCTTCCATGCCGCAGTGCAGGCACGCAACATTGCAGGCTACCTGCTGGCGCGCAGCCAGGAAGAGGTATTCATTGCCGCCCTGCTGCACAACCTGGGGGAACTGGCGTTCTGGGGCTGTGGCGGCGATCAGGCCGACGAGCTGGCTGCCGCCCTGTCGCAACCGGGGATCGACGAAGAGCAGGCCGTACGCGACGTGCTGGGTACCAGCTTTCGCCAACTCACCTTGGGTCTGGTGCGCAGCTGGAACCTGGGGGAGCTGGCGAGCCTCGCCCACGCCGGCTCGTCCCAGAGTGACCCTGCGGTGAAGGCTGTGAGCTTGGGTGTGCGCATCAGTGAGTCAGCCCTGCAGGGCTGGGACTCTCCAGCCATGACGCTACTGGTGGAGCAGTTTGCCAGCCTGGTGGGCCTCGGTCGGGAGGAGGCGATGCAGCAGGTTCTGGCCAATGCCGATGAGGCGGTCAAGGTGGCGACGACCTTTGGCGCCAGCAAGCTTTGCCACCTGATTCCTCACACTGACCCGGAACAGATTCGCGTGCAGCGCGAGCAGCGCCAGGCGCGGTTGCTTCAACCCAACCTGCTGGTCATGCAACAGGCCCTGCAGGAACTGGGCATGCTGGTGTCGCGCAAGGCAGACGTCAACCTGGTGCTGGATACCCTGCTCCAGGGCTTGCACAGGGGGGCCGGGATAGAGCGGGTAATGGTGGCGGTGCTGGCAGACCAGCGCAGTCGCTTCACGGCGCGCCGCGCAGTGGGTGAGGGCAGCGAGCGATGGCTGAGTGACTTCGCCTTGCCGGCCGACCTGCCCGAACAGGCCAATCTGTTCAGCTACGTCTTGCGTACTCGCGAGACCTTGTGGATGGGCGTTCCCGCCAGTTACAGCCTGAACGACCTGGTGACGCGCCCGATGCGCGAGTGGCTGGGGCAGGGGATGTTCTTCGTCGCGCCACTGCTGGCCGGCAAGCGCGAGATCGGGGTGATCTACGCTGATTGCCGACTTTCGGGCCGGGCGCTCAGGCATGAGCAGTTCGTGGCATTTCAGCATTTCGCCCAGGCAGCGGGGCGGTGCCTGGCGGCGATGGCGCAAAAGTAGCCGCGGGCAGCGGGCGCGAGGCTCAGCGGGCGGGCTGCAGGCGTATTGGGGGCGCGCCTTGGTCGGCGCCCATCTGTGCCCTATGGGCGGAGGGTGTCAGGGCAGGTAGACGGTCAGGGTCTGGCCCGGCTTCAAGCCGGTGCCACTGCGCGGATTCCAGCGTTGCAGGTGTTTCATCTCGACGTTGAAGCGCTTGGCGATCAGGTAGAGGGAGTCGCCCCGCTTGACCTTGTAATAGGTCACTGATTCACGGTCCTTGCCCTTGGACTTGCTGCCTTGGCTGGCGCTGGCGACCTGAATGGCGCCGCCTTGCAGTTTCAGGACCTGACCGGTCTTCAGGTGATTGCCCTTGAGCTGGTTCCAGCGCTTGATGTCCTGCACATTCACCTTGTAATCGCGAGCGATGGTCCAGAGGTTGTCGCCACTCTTCACCTTGTGGCTGCGCGTTGGGGTGGGTGCAGGAGCATTGGCGACGTTCTGGAACAGCGGTTGTCCGGGCTTCAGTCCTGGCTCGACCGGAATGCTCAATTTCTGGCCTACACGCAGGTGGTTGCCGGAAAGGCCATTGATTTCCTTCAGGGTCTTGACCGTTACGTGATAGCGGTTGGCGATGCCGTGCAGGCTGTCGCCATTGCGCACCCGGTACTGCTGCCAGTCCACCAGCTCCTGGGGTTTCATCAGGGCGAGGTTGGCGGTCAGTAGCTCGGCCTTCTCGGTCGGCACCAGCAGGTGCTGCGGGCCGTCCATGGTGATGCGCTTCTTGAAGGCCGGGTTGAGCTGGTACATCTCGTCGGCGTCCATGTCGGCCAGCTCGGCCACCTGCGACAGGTCGAGGCGCTGCTGCTTGACTTCCACCACTTCGAAGTAGGGTTCGTTGGCGATGGGATCGAGGTTCACGCCATAGGCTTCAGGTGCCATCACCAGTTGCGATAGTGCCAGCAGCTTGGGCACATAATCCTGGGTTTCCTTGGGCAGCGGCAGGTTCCAGTAGTCGGTCGGCAGGCCGAGCTTCTGATTACGCTCGATGGCACGGCTGACGGTGCCTTCGCCCGCATTGTAGGCGGCCAGTGCTAGCAGCCAGTCGCCGTTGAACATCTCGTGCAGGCGTTCCAGGTAGTTCAGCGCGGCGTTGGTGGAGGCGGTGATATCGCGACGGCCGTCGTACCAGTTGGTCTGGCGCAGGTTGAAGTAGCGGCCCGTGGACGGAATGAACTGCCAGATGCCCACGGCTTGGCTGCGCGAATAGGCAAAGGGGTTATAGGCGCTTTCCACCACCGGCAGCAGGGCAAGCTCCAGGGGCATGTTGCGCTCTTCCAGGCGCTCTACCACGTAGTGGATATAGAGGCTGCCACGCTCGCTGGCGCTTTCCAGGAAGGAGGGCTTGCTGACGTACCAGAGGCGCTGGCGCTCAATACGCGGGTTTACGCCGATTTCATCCTGCAGCTTGAAACCGTTGCGCATGCGGTCCCAGATGTCCTGAGGCTCGCGCTCGGTTTCGGCTTCTTCCAGCCACTGGGGATGCTGGTTCATGCCCAGCGCGCGGTCTGTGTCGCGGCCCTGGTCATCGTCCTTCTGGCCCATGCCAGAACAGCCTGCAAGCGTAGCCGCACACACCACAACGAGCGCTCGCGCGGCTCGTGCCAATGCATCCAGGTCGAAGGTTCTGAACGGCGTAGATAACATTGGCTGTGAGGTTTTTCCGGCAAAAAAGTCCGGCGATTCTAGAAATCGACCTATGGTTGGTCAAGTTTTCACCAGTCCGCCAAAGCTTGACCGACTGTTCAGAACTGGTCTTTCCAGGCTCGGAGGGTGGCGAAGACCTCGGTTGGCGTAGGGTTATCCCGGCCGGCCCGCTCGTCGGCCATTTGTTTAACGGATGTTTCGGTTACCCGCAGGAAGGGGTTGGTGGCCAGTTCCAGGGCGATGGTAGATGGCAAGCTGATCCCCCCTTGCTCGCGCAGCCGGGTGACTTCGTCGAATCGCGTGGACGTAGCACGGTTGGTGGGCTCCACTGCCTTGGCAAAGCGCAGGTTGCTGAGCGTGTACTCATGGGTGCAGTAGATGCGGGTGGTCACCGGCAGTGCTGCCAGACGGGTGAGGGAGTGGTGCATCTGTTCCGGGGTGCCTTCGAACAGACGGCCACAGCCGGCGGCGAATAGCGTATCGCCGCAGAACAGTAGCGGTTGCCTGGCGTCCGCATGGTAGTAAGCGATATGGCCCAGGGTATGGCCAGGGACTTCGATCACCTGGAACTCCAGGCCCAGCACCTGTACCCGGTCGCCTTCGTCCAGGGCCTGGTCGCGCGAGGGGATCTTTTCCCGGGACGGCCCCAGCACGCGGGCGCCGCAGGCTTCCTTCAGGCGAGCCACGCCGCCGATGTGATCGTGGTGGTGGTGGGTGACCAGGATGTCCGTCAGCTGCCAGCCGGGATGGGCTTCAAGCCAGGCCAGTACCGGCCCGGCGTCACCCGGGTCGACCACCGCGCAGCGGCGGTTTTCGGCATCTTGCAGCAGCCAGAGGTAGTTGTCGGAGAAGGCGGGGAGGGCATCAATCTGGATCATGAAGGGAGTCGCCAAGCAGAGAGCAATGGAGCATCTTAGGGCTCTGACGCAGGAGATTGCCATGACCGAGAAAGCATTCGCTCAAGCCGATGCCGACTGGCTCGAGCTGATCACCGGGGCTCGTTCCTGGTTTGCAGGCCCGTTGGGCGGGTTGATGCTGTTCGAAGAGCAGCGGTTGCTGGAGGACGAACTGGCGCGCTACTTCGGCGGTTACCTGGTGCATTACGGCCCGCGCGCGGAATTACCACCCGGCGCCAAGCAGATCCAGCGCTGCGTCCACTTGGGTGCGCCCCTTCCGGGGGTGGAAATCGCCTGCGAAGAGGCCGCCTGGCCCTTGAGCGAGCATGCCGCCGACGTTGTGGTGTTGCAGCATGGCCTGGATTTCTGTCTTTCTCCCCATAGCCTGTTGCGCGAGGCTGCACGCAGTGTGCGGCCCGGCGGTCACCTGATCATCGTCGGGGTCAATCCATGGAGTGCCTGGGGCGTGCGCCATTTCTTCGCTCGCGATGCCCTGCGCCAGGCGCGCTGCATCTCGCCAACGCGGGTCAACGACTGGCTCAACCTGCTGGGGTTCGCGCTGGAGAAACGACGCTTCGGGTGCTATCGTCCGCCGCTCGCTTCAGCCGCCTGGCAATCCCGCCTGGCCCGCCTGGAGCGTTGGGGCGCCGCCGGACAAGGATTCGGTGCGGGCTTCTATCTATTGGTGGCGCGCAAGTTGGTGATCGGCTTGCGGCCACTGCGTCAGTCCCGGCGTGAGCCCATGGGCAAGCTGGTTCCGATGCCGGTGGCCAAGGTCAGCCGGTGCGATTCGAAACATGAGGCATAAGTGAGCGATCTGGTCGAGATCTATACCGATGGCGCCTGCAAGGGCAATCCCGGCCCTGGCGGCTGGGGTGCGCTGCTGGTCTACAAGGGCGCCGAGCGCGAACTTTGGGGTGGCGAGCGCGATACCACCAACAACCGCATGGAGCTGATGGCCGCCATCATGGGGCTGGTCGCGCTAAAGCGTTCATGCGAGGTGAAAATCATCACCGACTCCCAGTACGTGATGCAGGGCATCACTGAATGGATGCCCAACTGGAAGAAGCGCGGCTGGAAAACCGCGTCCAAGCAGCCGGTGAAGAATGCCGATCTCTGGCAGGCCCTGGACGAGCAGGTGAATCGCCACAACGTGCGCTGGCAGTGGGTGCGCGGCCATACCGGCCACCCCGGCAACGAGCGGGCCGACCAGTTGGCCAATCGGGGTGTCGCTGAGTTGAATGCCCGCTAGAATTCCGCCCCTGCGGCAATCTCCTTCATAGGTTCTGAACATGCGTTATGTAGTGCTCGACACTGAAACCACCGGCATGCCGGTTACCGATGGTCACCGGGTCATCGAGATCGGCTGCGTCGAGATGGAAGGTCGGCGCCTGACCGGGCGGCACTTCCACGTTTACCTGCAACCTGATCGCGAGGTGGATGAAGGCGCTATCGCGGTGCACGGTATCACCAACGAGTTCCTAGTGGGCAAGCCGCGCTTCAAGGATGTTGCCGATGAGTTCTTCGAATTCATCAAGGGCGCCGAGCTGATCATCCACAACGCGGCGTTCGACATCGGCTTCATCAATAACGAGTTCGCCCTGTTGGGGCAGTCCGACCGCAGCGACGTCACCGAGCACTGCACAGTGCTCGACACCCTGATGATGGCCCGCGAGCGCCATCCGGGGCAGCGCAACAGTCTGGACGCCCTGTGCAAGCGCTACGACGTCGACAACTCCAACCGTGAACTGCACGGCGCATTGCTCGACGCCGAGATCCTCGCCGACGTCTATCTGGCGATGACCGGTGGCCAGACCAACTTGTCCCTCGCCGGCGATGGTGGCGACGGCAGCGGTGGTCGTGCTCAGGCTTCGCCAATCCGCCGTCTGCCCGCCGATCGCCCACGCAGCCGAGTGATCCGCGCCAGTGAAGAAGAGCTGGCTGCCCATGCTTCCCGCCTGGCGGCCATCGAAAAGTCTGCCGGCTCACCCGCACTCTGGGTTCAGATGGACGCGCCGCCGGCTTCCTGATTGCGACTTTTACGTACAGCCAGTGGCAGCAGGGGTACCGCCCCTGCGAACGAGCTTCTACCCTGAGGGCATAGGCGGGCAGGCCCGCCCCTCAGGGAGCCGCAATGTATAAAGAGCTCAAGTTCCCCGTCCTCATCGTCCACCGCGACATCAAGGCTGACACTGTTGCCGGCGACCGGGTGCGCAGCATCGCCCGTGAGCTCGAGCAAGAAGGCTTCACCATTCTCTCCACCGCCAGCTCCGCCGAAGGGCGCATCGTTGCTTCGACCCATCATGGTCTCGCTTGCATCCTGGTCGCTGCCGAAGGCGCCGGGGAGAACCAGCGGCTGTTGCAGGACATGGTGGAGTTGATCCGCGTTGCGCGGGTGCGTGCGCCGCAGCTACCGATCTTCGCCCTCGGCGAGCAGGTGACCATTGAGAATGCGCCGGCTGAGGCCATGGCGGACCTCAACCAACTGCGCGGCCTGCTTTATCTTTACGAAGACACCGTGCCTTTCCTGGCACGCCAGGTGGCCCGCGCCGCTCGCAGTTATCTGGAAGGGTTGCTGCCGCCGTTCTTCCGCGCCCTGGTGGAACACACCGCGCAATCCAATTACTCCTGGCACACGCCGGGGCATGGTGGCGGCGTCGCTTATCGCAAGAGCCCGGTAGGCCAGGCGTTCCACCAGTTTTTTGGCGAAAACACGCTGCGCTCGGACCTTTCGGTATCGGTGCCGGAACTGGGGTCTCTGCTCGATCACACCGGTCCGCTGGCCGAAGCCGAAGCGCGGGCGGCGCAAAACTTCGGGGCCGACCACACGTTCTTCGTGATCAACGGCACCTCCACTGCGAACAAGATCGTGTGGCACTCCATGGTGGGCCGCGATGACCTGGTGCTTGTGGACCGCAACTGCCACAAGTCCATCGTCCACTCGATCATCATGACAGGCGCCATTCCGCTGTATCTGACGCCGGAGCGCAACGAGTTGGGCATCATCGGGCCGATCCCGCTCAGCGAGTTCAGCCGTGAGTCGATCCAGGCAAAAATCGACGCCAGCCCCCTGGCCAAAGGCCGCGAGCCCAAGGTCAAGCTGGCAGTGGTGACCAACTCCACCTATGACGGCCTCTGCTACAACGCCGAACTGATCAAGCAGGCCCTGGGCGACTCGGTGGACGTGCTGCATTTCGATGAGGCCTGGTACGCCTATGCCGCCTTCCACGAGTTCTACGCTGGGCGCTACGGCATGTGTACCGGCCGGGATGAACGCTCGCCGCTAGTGTTCACCACCCACTCCACCCACAAGCTGCTGGCGGCGTTCAGCCAGGCTTCGATGATCCACGTGCAGGATGGCGGCGCGCGCCGGCTGGACCGGCATCGTTTCAACGAAGCCTTCATGATGCACATCTCCACCTCGCCCCAGTACGGCATCATCGCCTCGCTCGATGTGGCGTCGGCGATGATGGAAGGGCCCGCCGGGCGCTCGCTGATCCAGGAAACCTTCGACGAGGCGCTGCGTTTTCGCCGGGCACTGGCCAATGTGCGACAGAACCTGACGACCGACGACTGGTGGTTCGGCATCTGGCAACCGCCGCGGGTGGAAGGCGCCGACAGCGTAGCCACGGTGGACTGGCTACTGCGCCCGGATGCCGATTGGCACGGTTTCGGCGATGTGGCGGAAGACTATGTGCTGATCGACCCGATCAAGGTCACGCTGGTAACGCCGGGCCTGACCGCCGATGGCAAGCTGGGCGATCAGGGCATTCCCGCGGCCGTCGTCAGCAAGTTCCTCTGGGAGCGTGGGCTGGTGGTGGAGAAGACCGGCCTCTATTCCTTCCTGGTGCTGTTCTCCATGGGGATCACCAAGGGCAAGTGGAGCACGCTTCTCACCGAGCTGTTGGAGTTCAAGCGCGGCTACGACGCCAACCAGAGCCTGGCCGAGGCGTTGCCCTCGATCGCTACCGCCCATGCGGCCCGTTATGCCGGCATGGGGTTGCGCGACCTCTGCGACGCGTTGCATGCCTGCTACCGCAACAGCGCTACGCCAAAAGCGTTGCGACGCATGTACACGAAACTGCCGGAGCTGGCGATGAAGCCAGCCGATGCCTACGACAACCTGGTGCGTGGCGAAGTGGAGGCCGTGCCGCTGGACAAGCTGCAAGGGCGCATTGCGGCTGTGATGCTGGTGCCCTATCCGCCGGGCATACCGCTGATCATGCCGGGTGAGCGCTTCACCCCGGAAACCCGCGCAATAATCGACTACCTGGAATTCGCGCGCACCTTCGACCTGAGCTTCCCTGGGTTCGATATCGATGTGCATGGCCTCAACTGTCAGGAAAGTCCTACAGGTCGCTGCTATACAGTGGACTGCATCAAGGAATAAATCGGCCAGCGGGGGACGCGATGGCGACTGGGGAAGGGGAGAAGATGCGGGGCAGCATGGGCTTCTGGACCTGCACCGCGCTGGTGGTCGGCAACATGATTGGCTCGGGGGTGTTCCTGTTGCCTTCCAGCCTTGCGGCCTACGGTGGGCTTAGCCTGTTCGGCTGGCTGATCTCCAGCACTGGCGCCGTGATCCTCGCCCTCACCTTCGCCCGCCTGGCGCGGCTCAGTCCGGCGGCTGGCGGACCTTATGCCTACACGCGAGACGGATTCGGCAACTTCGCCGGCTACCTTTGTGCCTGGACCTACTGGAAGGCAGCCTGGATCGGCAATGCCGCCATTTCGGTGACGCTGGTCGGTTACCTGCAGGTATTCATCCCGGCCTTGCGCGACCCGGTGCTGATGGTGGCCACGGCGATCGGCGCCATCTGGCTCTGTACCCTGATCAACCTGCGTGGCATCGGTGCCTTCGGCCTGGCGCAGAACCTGCTGACGGTGCTCAAGCTGGTGCCCCTGCTGCTGGTGGGCGTGCTGGGCTGGTTTTCCTTCAATCCCGAGTACCTGCGAATACCCGAGGCAAGCGAACTTCCCGGTGGGGTTGGCTACGCCCAGGCCATCGCCACCACGGCGGCGCTGACGCTCTGGTCCTTCATTGGCCTTGAGTCGGCAACCGTGCCGGCGGACCACGTGGAGAACCCGAAACGCACCATCCCGCGGGCCACGGTGTTCGGCACCCTGGTGGCGGCCGGCGTGTACATCCTTTCGATCACTGCTGTGCAGGGCGTGTTGCCACCCGAGGTGCTGGCGCGCTCCACCGCACCCTTCGCCGACGCGGCGCGGGTGCTGGTAGGGGAGTGGGGCTACCACCTGGTGGCCGGTGGCGCGGTGATCGCGTGTCTCGGTGCGCTGAACGGCTGGGTCCTGCTGCAGGGCCAGATCCCCATGGCCACCGCCCGCGACGGCCTGCTGCCGGAGTCCCTGGCCAAGACCAACAAGCACGGCGTGCCGGCCAATGGCCTGCTGATTTCCGGGGTGCTGGTCACCGCGCTGGTGCTGGTGGATGGCCAGGGCGATCTGGTGGACGTGTTCAACGTGATCATCCTGCTCGGCACCATGACGGGCGTCGTGCCTTATGCCTTCTGCACCGCCGCCCTGCTGCAGCAACTGGCGGTGAAACCCGGCGATTTCTCCGAGGGCGAGCGTGGGCGGCTGGTGGCTATCGGCGTGCTGGGTTTCGTCTACTCCATCTGGGCCCTGTATGGCACCGGTGAGCAGGCCATCTTCTGGGGCTTCCTCGTGCTGATGGCCGGTATCCCGCTCTACACCTGGCGCCAGTGGCGCAACCGGGTGCAGGCGGACGCCGCCGTCAGAGCCAATGGCTGACAGCCCACCAGCCGAGCACGCCCATCACGATGGTGTAGGGCAGCGCCATCCACACCATGCGTCCGTATGACAGGCGCACCAGCGGTGCGATGGATGAGGTGAGCAGGAAGAGGAAGGCTGCCTGGCCGTTGGGGGTCGCCACACTGGGCAGGTTGGTGCCGGTATTGATGGCCACTGCCAGGGTGTCGAAGTGCTCGCGGGTCATGCCGCCGGAGTCCAGCACGTTCTTCACTTCTGTGATGTAGATGGTGGCGACGAAGACGTTGTCGCTGATGGCCGAGAGCAGGCCATTGGCGATGAACAACATGCCTGGCTGCTCATCCGCCGGCAGTGCCAACACCGCGTGAATGATCGGGGTGAACAGGTGCTGCTGCTGGATGACCGCCACCACCGCGAAGAATGTCACCAGCAGGGCGGTGAAGGGCAGGGCATCCTGGAAGGCGCGGCCGATCTGGTGTTCATCGGTCACACCGTTGAGGCTGGTGATCAGCACGATCACCAGCAAGCCGATCAGGCCCACCTCGGCCAGGTGCAGCGCCAGGCAGAGGATCAGGATCAGCGCCGCCGCGCCTTGCACCATGAGAGCGATGCGCTGGGACTGGGTGCGTCGGGCATTTTCTTCAGCGTCGAAATGGGCCAGTACCTGGCGCACGCTCTCCGGCAGTTCGGCGCCGTAGCCAAACCAGCGCAGCTTCTCCAACAACACGCAAGTCAGCAGGCCCGCAGCCAGCACCGGCATCGAGACCGGTGCCACGCGCAGGAAGAACTCCTTGAAGTGCCAGCCGGCCTCATGGCCGATCAGCAGATTCTGCGGCTCGCCCACCAGGGTGCAGACGCCGCCCAAGGCGGTACCCACAGCGGCGTGCATCAGCAGGCTGCGGAGGAAGGCGCGGAAGGCGTCGAGGTCATCACGGCTGGCGCTGGTCACTTCATGGTCGGAGTCGTGGCTGTGCTCGTCACCCGCGCCCTTGCCGGAGGCCACGCGGTGGTAGACGGCATAGAAGCCCACGGCAACGCTGATGATCACCGCGGTCACGGTCAGGGCATCGAGGAAAGCCGACAGGAAGGCCGCCAGCAGGCAGAACATCAGCGCCAGCACGGTCTTGCTGCGCACCCCGAGCAGCAGGCGGGAGAACAGCAGGAGCAGCAGGTCCTTCATGAAATAGATCCCCGCCACCATGAACATCAGCAACAGGAGCACCGGGAAATTGTGCTCCAGCTCCTTGTACACCGCGTCGGGAGTCGCCAGGCCGAGTAGCAGGGCCTGTATCACGAGCAGGCCGCCGGGCAGCAACGGATAGCACTTGAGCGCCATCGCCAGGGTGAAGATGAACTCGCCCACCAGCAACCACGAACACAGAACGGGGCCCAGCAGCCAGAGCACCAGCGGGTTCAGCAGCAGGAACGCGATGATCGACAGCTTGTACCAGCGGGGTGAGTTGCCGAGGAAGTTGCGACCGAGGGCGGCGGCGGGCGAGGCGGGCATTGAGGTTGTCCTTGGTCTTCTAATTGTTGGAGGGCGCTGGGAAGGTGCCAGCCCGGTCCCTGTAGATCAAGCGTTTAAGCCGGGTTTTCGATGTGAAGTGGCAGTTGCATGGCGTGGTCTGCGTCACAGTGGGCAGCATCGACTTTTACATCGTGCTTGTTATAGTTGCCGGGCTTCCTGAACGACTCCATTTCTGTGGCGCACGCCGAGGACTGTCCCGTGCCTGATTACAAAGCCTTCCGCGTAGAGTTGGCAGACAAGATCGCCCATGTGCAAATCAATCGTCCGGAAAAGATCAACGCGATGAACGCCGATTTCTGGAAAGAGATCGTCGAGATCTTCCGCGAGATCGAAGACAACGACGAAGTGCGGGTGGTGGTGCTTTCCGGTGCGGGCAAGCATTTCTCGTCCGGCATCGACCTGATGATGCTGGCTTCTGTCGGCGCGCAATTGGGGCCGGACGCGGGCCGCAATGCGCGGGCCTTACGACGCAAGATTCTCGAACTGCAGGCCTCGTTCAACGCGGTCGACAACTGCAGCAAGCCAGTGATCGCAGCTATCCAGGGCTATTGCCTGGGTGGTGCCATCGACCTGATCTCCGCCTGCGATATGCGCTATTCGACTGTCGACGCGCAGTTCTCCATCAAGGAAATCGACATCGGAATGGCGGCAGATGTCGGCACTTTGCAGAGACTGCCGCGGATCATCGGTGACGGCATGATGCGCGAGCTGGCCTACACCGGCCGCACTATCGACGGTGAAGAGGCGCAGCGCCTTGGGCTGGTCAACCGCACCTACTCCGACCAGGACAGCCTGCTCGATGGCGTGTTCGGCATCGCCCTTGAGATTGCCGCCAAGTCGCCCATTGCAGTGCGCGGCACCAAGGAAATGATCCGCTACATGCGTGACCACCGCGTCGACGATGGCCTTGAGTACATCGCTACCTGGAACGCCGCCATGCTGCAATCGGCCGATTTGCGCGTGGCCATGACAGCCCACATGAGCAAACAGAAGCCAGAGTTCGCTGACTGATGCGCTACCGCACACTCGCGCGGGAGGCGCATTAAGGCATGGTCACTGGAGTCACTTCGCTTGGGCTGGTGCGCGACGAATTGTTCGCCACCATGGAGCAGGCTGAACACAGCCTCGAGCAGTTCATCGCCGAACGCCAGAATGGCAGCCTGTTGCAGCAGGCGGTAGAGGCCATGCACCAGGTGCGTGGCACACTCAAACTGATTGAGCTGACCGGCGCTGAACTCCTGGCCCAGGAACTGCTGGACCAGGCGACGGACATTCCCACCGGAGCAGGTGAGGAGCGCGACGTCCAGTTGGCAGCCCAGAGCAATGCGCTGCACGTGCTGCGTCGCTACCTGGAAAACCTGGATGTGCACCGCCAGGAAATGCCTGAGTTGCTGCTGCCGGCGATCAACGACCTGCGCCAGGCCGGCGGCCAGCCGCCGCTGCCGGAAAGCTATTTTTTCAGCGTGCGCCTGGACCAGACGCGCCAAGGGGCGACTGCATGCAGTTTGCCGGCTGGTGCTGATCCGGAGGCTTTGGCCCGACGTTTCCGTCAAGCCTACCAGCAGGGTCTGCTTGGCTTCCTGCGCGGGCAGAAGGTACCCAGTGCCCTGCGCATGATGGAGCGCGCCCTGGGTGGCCTGGAGCGCCTGTTCGCCGAGCAGTCCCGTGGCCGTCTTTGCTGGATCGGCGCGGCCGCCATCGAATCGCAGCTGGACGGCCAGTTGCTGGCGCGCAAGTCGCGCAAGCAACTGTTCTCGCGCCTGGACCGAGAACTCAAGCTGCTTTTGGCCAACTCGGCCTACGAGGCGCCACGCAGCTTGCAGAAAGAACTCCTCTACCTGGTGGCGCTTGCCGACAGCAAGGGGTCACGCTCCCGCGAACTGCGCGAAGTCTTCGGCATGACCGCGCTACCGTTCTCCGATCAGCTCCTGGAACAGGAATACCAGCGCCTGTCAGGGCCGGGGCAGGCGGTGATGCGTTCGTTGTCCTCGGCCATCTTCGAAGAGCTGAACAGCGTCAAGGACATGATCGACCTGATCGAGCGTGGCACCGCGCCGATGGAGTCCTTCGAGAGTCTTCATACCCTGCTGGGCAAGCTGGCCAAGACCTTGGTCATGGTTGGCTTGAACTCCCCCGGCAACGCCTTGCAGTCGCAATTGCCGATGGTTGTCGCCTGGAGCGCAAGCGCGCCGGTTGAGCCCAGTGAGTTGCTCAAGCTGGCCGATGCCGTGCTCTATGTGGAAAGCATGGTGGCCGGTCTCGACAGTGGTGAGCGTCGGGGTGCTCGGCTGGTGGCTGAACCCGGGCACGAGGCGGAATCCTTTGCAAACCACCAACTGGCCGAAGCGCGTATCGTGGTACTGGACGAGGCCCAGGCCGGACTGGCATTGGCCAAGCGCGCCATTACCGCCTACCTCGAGTCCAACGGCGAAAAACCGCACCTGGCCAACGTGCCGGTGAGCCTGCAGGCCGTTCGCGGAGGGCTCTGGTTCCTTGGTCAGGAGCGTGCTGCTGCCTTGGTCGGTGCCTGTGCCGAGTACATCCAACAGCAGATGCTGGAGACCTCTCTCATGCCTTCGGAGCAGATGTTGGAAACCCTGGCGGATGCCCTGACCAGCCTTGAGTACTACCTCGAAGGCGGTGCCGGAATGCGCCGTGGCTTCCAGGTCGACGTCCTCGACCTGGCTGCCAACAGTGTGCGGGCCCTGGGCCTGCCAGTGGCGGCCTGACATGACCGGTGAACGCTGGCATTCCGGCTTGCTGGATGTCTCCAAGCCTGGAGGCTGGGCTGTGGCCCATTGTCGCCAGCAGTTTCTCACCGACAGCAACGGCGTGCTCTTCCCACGTGAGTGGCTGAAGCGCCAGGAACTGCCGGTGTTGGCCGAGCATGGAATCGGCCACTTCGACGGCGATTCCATCTACCTGCTTGAACTGGCCCATCCAACTGAAGTGCCTGGCTGCCATTGGCAGGGCCTGCGCCAGGTCATGCTGCAGGGTGATCCCGATGTATTCCGCATGCTCGGCTATGCCAGCCAGATCGGAACCTGGGCTGACCAGAACCGCTTCTGTGGTAGCTGCGGCCAGCGCATGGAGCCGGTTGCGGGCGAGCGGGCGATGCGCTGTCCGAGTTGCGAAGTCCACCACTATCCGCGACTGTCGCCGAGCATGATCGTGCTGGTCAGTCGTGGTGATGAACTTTTGCTAGCGCGTTCTCCGCGCTTCGTCAGCGGCGTCTACAGCACGCTGGCCGGCTTCGTCGAACCGGGTGAGTCGGTGGAGGAGTGCGTGGCCCGCGAAGTGCGGGAAGAAGTCGGCGTGGAAATCGGCAATATCCAGTACATCGCCAGCCAGAACTGGCCTTTCCCGCATTCGCTGATGCTCGGTTTCCATGCGGAGTACCGTAGCGGCGGGATCGTGCCGCAACCGGGTGAGATCGAAGACGCCCGCTGGTTCCCGGTGGATGCGCTGCCGCCCTTGCCGGCTCAGCGCTCCATCGCGCGCTACCTCATCGACCTCTACGTGGCGCGGCGCCTCGGCTTAGCCGATCCAGTGCTGCCACGCTAGGCGCGCGGTCAGCGCCAACACCACCAGTATGAACACCGGGCGGATGAACTTGGCACCGCCCTTGATGGCGGTCCGCGCGCCCAGGAAAGCACCTGCCATCAATGCCACCCCCATGCTGATGCCCAGCGCCCAGGCCACCTGTCCTGCGGCGATGAAGACCACCAGGGCCATGGCATTGCTGACAAAGTTCATGCTGCGGGCGACGCCACTGGCGCGTACCAGGTCCAGCGGGTAGAGCAGCAGGCTGCTGACGGTCCAGAAGGCACCCGTGCCCGGGCCGGCCACACCGTCGTAGAAACCGAGGCCGAGGCCCTGGGGCCACTGGCGGCCGCGAGGGATGACAGCATCCTGGCTATGCGCCACGTCCGGGGTCTTGCCGAAGAGCAGGTAAAGGCCGCATCCGAAGACCACCACTGGCAGCATCTGATTGAGCCAGGCAGCGGGAAGCCAATGGGCGATCACTGCGCCCAGGGCCGCGCCGATGGCCGTGGCAATCAGTGCATGGCGCCATTTGCCGGGATCGAACAATTTGCGCCGATAGAAGGTGAAGCTGGCGGTGGCCGAGCCGAAGGTGGCGCAAAGTTTGTTGGTGCCCAGTACCAGGTGCGGCGGCAGCCCGGCGGTAAGCAAGGCGGGGATGGTCAGCAGTCCGCCGCCACCGGCGATGGCGTCGATGAATCCGGCGAGAAAGGCGACAGCGGCGAGAATCGCCAGTGTGGCGGGATCGACCGCCAGCTCGAAGGGGAATGGCATGGAAAACGAGGTCCGTGTCTACAACTGCCGCGTGGCTTGTGGCTGCGGCGTGGGGAGTTGCGCATAATGCCGGCATTTTCACGCATAAGGAATGGGCTCCATGCAGTATGACGGCCTGGCCTGGGTAACCGCCCTGCTGGCAGTGTTGGTCGCGGTGGTGGCGGGACGTATCCTCTTCGATCGCGGCTGGTTTCTGGGTTGGCTTCGCGGTACCTGCGGCTTGGCATTCCTGGTTCTGGCGCTGCTGGTGGCATTGGTAGCCAAGGACCTGTGGAGCTACAACGCACTGCCTGAAGACAAGCCGCTGGTGACCCTGAACTTCAAGTCCACGGGCTCGCAGAGCTACCAGGTCACGCTACTGGAGGGCGGCACCGAGCGTGAGGTGTTGCTGGATGGCGACCTGTGGCAATTGGATGCGCGACTGTTCAAGTGGAAAGGCCTGGGTGAGTTGCTCGGCCTGCAACCGGGCTACCGCCTGGAGCGACTATCCGGGCGCTTCCTCGCCATCGAACAGCAGGCGCTGGCCCAGCATCCTCGTGTGCAATTGGCGGCGAGCCCATACGGCGTTGATCTGTGGCGCTGGTTGCGACTGGACCAGCGTGACTTCTTCCTGTTCGTGCCAGAGGCGCAGCGCGTGACCTATCTGCCAATGGCCGATGGGGCCGTCTATTCCGTGAGCCTGTCGCCCACAGGTCTGCTGGCTCAACCGTTGAATCAGGTGGCCAAGGAAGCATTGAAGGACTGGCGCTGATTCCGGGCTCGTTGTCTGGGAAACCGCACTTTGGGCTAATTCGCGCAGGATGCGACGCCCAAAGATCGATTCAGCGGTAGGGTGGACCACGCTTCACCGGTCCACCAATCGAGGACCGGCCTGGCGCAGCCGATGGATGAAAAGCGCCGTCCACCCTACTGGATTACGGCGTTGACATTGAATCTCCCACTAAATCGCAGACATGAAAAAGGGAGCCCTCGGGCTCCCTTTTTTCATGGGCGACATCCTCAGGAAAGGAAGCCGCCGTCGACGTTCAGGGCAACGCCGGTCGTGTAGCTGGAGGCATCGCTGGCGAGGTAGAGGACCGTGCCGGCCATCTCGCTTGGGTCCGCGACGCGCTTGAGCGGGATGCGTTGCAGGGCGACGTTGAGGATGGCGTCGTTCTTCACCAGGGCCGAGGCGAACTTGGTGTCGGTCAGGCCCGGCAGCAGGGCGTTGCAGCGAATGCCGAACTGGGCGCATTCCTTGGCGAAGACCTTGGTCATGCTGATCACGGCGGCCTTGGTCACCGAATAGATGCCCTGGAATTCGCCCGGGGATACGCCGTTGATGGATGCGACGTTGATGATGCTGCCGCCGCCGTTCTGCTTCATCAGCTTGCCGGCTTCGATGGACATGAAGTAGTAGCCACGGATGTTGACGTCCACGGTCTTCTGGAAGGCCGACAGGTCAGTGTCCAGCACGTTGCAGAACTGCGGGTTGGTGGCGGCGTTGTTGACCAGGATGTCGAGGCGGCCGAACTTCTCGCGGATCTCGGCGAAGACGCTCTGGATCTGCTCCATTTCGCCGATGTGGCAGGCGATGGCGGTGGCCTGGCCGCCTTCGGCGATGATGGCGTCAGCAACGGCCTGGCAGCCTTCGATCTTGCGGCTGGAAACGATTACGTGGGCGCCTTGCTGGGCCAGCAGCTTGGCAATGGCTTCACCGATACCGCGGCTGGCGCCGGAAACGAAGGCGATCTTGCCGTCGAGGTCGAACAGATGGGTCTTGGACATGGGGTACCCCTTGTTGTAAGCCGGTTTACAGCCGTGATTGGTTGATGACTTGCAGGCTCATCTGCTCCAGCAGCTTGTTCATGTGAATGAACTGTGCGAAGCGCTTGTCCTGCGTCTGCCCGTGGAAGTAGCGGTAGTAAATCTGCTGCACAATGCCGGCCAGGCGGAACAGGCCGTAGGTGTAGTAGAAGTCGAGGTTGTCGATGCGCGGCAGGCCGGCGCGCTCGGCGTAGTAGTCGGCGAACTCCTGGCGGGTCAGCATGCCTGGCAGGTGGCTCGGCTGACGACGCATCAACTGCACGGGGGCCGGGTCTTTGGCTTCAATCCAGTAGGCGAGGGTGTTGCCCAGGTCCATGAGCGGATCCCCGATGGTGGTCAGTTCCCAATCCAGTACCCCGATGATCTCCATCGAGTTGTTCGGATCGAGGATCACGTTGTCGAAGCGGTAATCGTTGTGGACGATGGCCGGCTTGTGGTGGTCGGCCGGCATCTTGTCGCGCAGCCACGCCTTGACCGGTTCCCAGGTCGGGGCGTCCGGGGTCAGGGCCTTCTCGTAGCGGTCGGTCCAGCCGGCGATCTGGCGCTGCACATAGCCTTCTGGCCTGCCCAGATCGCCCAGGCCGCAGGCCTTGTAGTCGACATTGTGCAGCTCCACCAGCTTGTCGATGAAGCTCAGGCACAGTTCGCGGGCCTGGCCTTCATCGAGCGTCATGTCGGCCGGCAGGTCGGCGCGCAGGATCACGCCGTTGACGCGTTCCATCACGTAGAACTCGGCGCCGATCACCGATTCGTCGGTGCAGTGCACATAGGCCTTGGGGCAGTACGGGAAACCGGCGTTGAGCTGGTTGAGGATGCGGAACTCACGGCCCATGTCGTGCGCGGACTTGGCCTTGTGGCCGAAGGGCGGGCGGCGCAGCACGAACTCCTGGTTGGGGTATTCCAGCAGGTAGGTCAGGTTGGAGGCGCCGCCAGGGAACTGGCTGATGCGCGGGGTACCTTCCAGGCCGGGAATGCTGGCCTTGAGGTATTGGTCGATAACGGCGGCGTCGAGCTCTTCGCCTTCGCGGATACGGGTGGACTGATCAGTAAGCGTCATGCTTATCCCTTCTACTTATGATGGGGGCCCGAGACTATTCGCTAATCTAATGCCGCTTCAGGGGCGTCACAAGCCGAACGAGCCGTTATAGACAAAGGTGTTGCAGCACAATCAGGCTGCCTGATTCGCCCGTGCCGCTTGCGTCGGGCGAAAAAAAACCGGAGCCCATGGACTCCGGTTTCTTGGTGCATGGCTTGTCGCGAGGAAAGCTTAGACCGGGAACAGTTCGCCGAGCTTCATGGCCAGCATCATGTCGCCTTCGGCGCGCAGCTTGCCCGCCATGAAGGCCTGCATGCCGTCGGTTTCGCCGGTCATGATGCCCACCAGGGTGGCGCTGTCCATGATCAGGGTGACGTTCGGGTTCGGGGCATCGCCTTGCTGTACGTCGCAGGTGCCGTCCTTGACCACCAGGTAGTGGTTGTCGCCGTCTTCGATGTTGAACTGGAATACCAGGTCCAGGCCAGCGGCGGCACCGGCGTTGAACTTGGACTGCATGGTTTTGACGATGTCAGCAACGTTGGTCATGGTGTTTTCCTTTTTCTAGGGTTTTTTCTAGCGGCTTGTTCCAGCCGCAATGGGCCGGGCTCAGCGATAAGTGATGAGCTCCGGCGCCTTCAACAGTTCCAGGTGCACATGACTGTTGAAGGAAGCCAGGGTCACCTCGCTACCGCGGAACTTCAGGCGATTGAGCGAGGTGTTGACGATCTGCCAGTTGAGCCCGAAGGCGCTTTCGGCCGGAATGCCGGCAACCAGGTGGAGCAGGGCGGTGATAGTGCCGCCGGAGGTGAATACGGCAATATTCTGTTTGCTGTCCGCCTGGGCCAGGATGCGCTCCAGGCCTCCGCGAACCTGTTCGACGAACTCCAGCCAGCTTTGTAGCCCCGGCCTGTGGTGGGTGCCTGAGACCCAGCGCAGGATCAGCTTGGAGAACAGTCGTTGGAACTCGGCGCGGTTTTGCGCGGCATTGCGCAAGACGTGCAAGGCTTCGGGCTCTTCCGGTAGCAGGTCGGGGAGCAGGGCGCGGATCACCGCGTCTGCATCGAACTCGTTGAAGGCCGGGTCGATATCGATGGCGGGCGCTGCCAGGCCGGCAGCGCTGAATTGCGCCAGGGCAGATTGCGCCGTGTGCTGTTGGCGGCGGAGGTCACCGCTGTAGCAGCGATCAAAGCGCAAGCCCAGTTGGGCGAGGTGCTCGCCGAGTATCTCTGCCTGACGAATGCCGATGGGCGAAAGCACATCGTAGTCGTCGGCGCCGAAGGAAGCCTGGCCATGTCGAATCAGGTAGATGCTGCCCACGTACGCTGCCGTCCCGCGAGGTTGAAAGTTCCGCGAGGGTATGAGGAAGCCTTAGGCCTGTCAACGAAAAAACATACGCTTGTTTGAATGCATTCCCACTGTTTATGCAGACGTTTCAGCTCGCTGGCGAGCAGGGGTTCGCACCGTTATGCTTGCTGGTCTTTGCGCCGCCGAAAGGCTGGCGCCAGTGGGGATGACAAGGGGGATACACGTGGAATTCTTTGCCGAGTATGCAGGCTTTCTGGCCAGGACGGTGACCGTGCTGGTGGCCATCCTGGTGGTGCTGGCGGCTATCGCCGCACTGCGTGGTCGCAACCGGCGCGTGGCCAGCGGCCATCTGGATGTCCGCAAGCTCAACGATTTCTACAAGGACTTGCGCGAGCGCCTGGAGCACTCGGTATTGGACAAGGCGAGCCTGAAATCACTGCGCAAGGCCGAAGCCAAAGCGGCGAAACAGGCGAAGAAGTCGGCAGGGCAGAAGTCGCGGATCTTCGTGTTGGACTTCGATGGCGATATCAAGGCCTCGGCTACCGATCACCTGCGTCATGAAGTGACTGCACTGCTGTCCATGGCCACGGACAAGGACGAGGTGGTGGTGCGCCTGGAGAGCGGTGGCGGCATGGTGCACAGCTACGGCCTGGCGTCGTCGCAACTGGCCCGCATTCGTGACGCCGGTGTGCCGCTCACCATCTGTGTGGACAAGGTGGCTGCCAGCGGCGGATACATGATGGCGTGCATCGGCCAGAAGATCCTTGCCGCGCCGTTTTCCATCATCGGCTCCATTGGTGTCGTGGCACAGCTGCCCAATGTGCACCGCTTGCTGAAGAAGCACGATATCGACTTCGAAGTGCTCACTGCCGGCGAGTACAAGCGCACCCTCACGGTGTTTGGTGAGAACACCGAGAAGGGACGACAGAAGTTCCAGGAAGACCTCGAGACCACCCATGAGCTGTTCAAGGGTTTCGTCAGTCGCTACCGACCTGAGCTGGACATGGCCGAAATCGCCACGGGCGAGGTCTGGCTGGGCATGGCGGCGTTGGAGAAGCAACTGGTGGACGAGCTGCGCACCAGCGACGAGTACCTGGCTGAACGCGCCAAGGAAGCCGAGCTGTTCCACCTGCACTATGCGGCGCGCAAAAGCTTGCAGGAGCGCGTCGGCCTTGCCGCCAGTGTGGCCATCGATCGAGTGCTGCTGAACTGGTGGGGACGCCTCAGTCAGCAGCGTTTCTGGCAATGAGCCCAACGGGCCCGGACTGGTTCAGGCCAGTTCGGGCAGCAGCACGCTTTGCCACAGGGAGCGTTCGTACTGCGGTTTGAAGAAGCCGAAGTGACCGATGCTTTTCTCGCCCACATCCGCCGGGGCGATGCGCTTGAAACTCTTCTGCGCCTGGCGATAGAAGCTGTGCAGCGACTCGGTGTTGCGCCCGGACATCATCTCGTCGTCGGTGAAGGAGATGGAGGTAATCGGGGTGCGTACCGCGGAATAGGCTTCCCGCACACGCTCACCTTCGGCGCCCACCGCGTATTCCGGGTTCAGGCACCAGCGGCGCCACTGTTGAATCACGCCCTTGGGCAGGTCGCCCACCATGCCCAGGCGCTTGCCAGGGAAGTAGCCGGCCAGAGGCGTGACCAGCGGTGCCACCAGGAACCACAACAGCCAGACCCGACGACGCAGCTCAGCGGTGTTTTCCCGCCAGTAGCCGCTGCCGGTGGCGATGGTCAGCACCTTGCTGATGCGCTCGGCTCCTTCGACGAAAGGCAGGATCTGCCCGCCCAGGCTGTGGCCGATCCAGTACAGCGGCTTGTCCCCGGCCGCGTTGGCCACGAGCGAAAGCATGGTGCTGCAGTCATGGCGGGCCCAATCGAGGATATCCACGTCCAGGTCTCGCAGGTGACCGTTGCGAGATTGGCCCATACCGACATAGTCGAAAGTGGCAACCAGATAACCGCGTTCCGCTAGCCAGGTGGCAAAGGGAGCGTAATAGCGCTGGGGTACGCCCATGGCGGGTACTATCAGCACCGCGGCCAGGGCCTCGCCTTCGGGGCGGAACCAATTGGTGCTGATGAGGTGGCCGTTGCCGTTGTCGATCCGGGATTCTGTCGAACTGATCATTGCATCCGTCCTGGCGTTGGAAAGGGCTTCTGGGAAAACGCGAACCCGGGCAGTATACGAAAGCTAGAAAGTTATTCTAGAAAAATATTCTAGTTTCATTAGAGGAATCCAATGAGCCGTCCCTCCCGAAAAGACGACATCCTCCAGGCTGCGTTGGCCTGCTTCAGTGAGCAGGGCGTGGATGCCACCACCATCGAGATGATCCGCGACCGATCCGGTGCCAGCATCGGCAGCCTCTACCACCATTTCGGCAACAAGGAACGCATCATTGCCGCTCTCTATCTGGAGGGGGTGAGTGGCTATGCGCGTTTGCTGGAGGCTGGGTTCGCCAAGGTGGATAGCGCCGAGGGTTGCATCAAGCTGTTGGTGGCCTGTTATGTCGACTGGGTGCTGGAGAACCCGGACTGGGCGCGGTTCATCCTGCACAGCCGGGGGAGGGTGGAGGCGAGCGAGCTGGGTGAGCAGCTGCGGGAAACCAACCGCCTGCACCATGGGCGCATTGAAGAGATACTGCGGCCTTATCGCGAATTAGGTGCCTACCGTGAAATGCCTCGCGACTGCTTCGTTTCTGTTGTCATCGGGCCGGTCCAGGACTTCACCCGTAACTGGCTGGCGGGGCGCACCCGCACCAGTCTGGCCGATTGCCGCGAGCTGTTCATACAGGTGGCCTGGGATGCGGTTCGCGCACCGTAAGCTGGAAACTGCAGGGGCGGATTCATTTGAACTTGGGAAACCACTAGCAACATGAAATCGGGTTTTCTGTAGGAGCGAACCTGCTCGCGAACAGCCCAGGCACGAAGTTTCGCGAGCAAGCTCGCTCCTATACGTCAGTAGCCCGGATGAGGTCCGGGAAAAGTCCAACCGCCTCTATCGGATTTCATCTGGGCTACGATTTGCCGGCCGCCTCCGAGACGCTTCCTTATAGGGGCAAAAGCAAGTCCACGTTCTACGAACGTGGATGTTTACTCGCACCTGCAAGAGATCGATTGGCCAAACAAAAAGCCCCGCGTGTGCGGGGCTCTTCGTTGGTGCATGACTCAGGCCGTGCGGCGACGGAACAGCGGCAGGGGCTGGTCGCTGGATGCCTGGTAGACCTCAGAGAACTCTTCGAAGGCCTTGAGGGCGTCGTAAGGGTCCTTGTCCGCCCGCAGTGCAAAGGCGTCAAAGCCACAACGCTGGAGGGCGAAAAGCTGGTCGCGCAGTACGTCGCCTATGGCGCGTACTTCACCCTTGTAGCCGTAGCGTTGGCGCAGCAGGTAGGCGGTGGAGGAGTGGCGGCCGTCAGTGAAGGCCGGGAAGTTCAGCGCGATGACCTGGAAGTGTTCCAGGTCGTCGGCGATCTCTTCGATCTCTTCGTCGCTGTCCAGCCAGACACCGAGGCCACCGTCGCGGGCTTTCAGTGCATGGGCGTGATCGCGCCAGAGCGCCAGCGGGATGATGATGTCGTCACAGTTGGGGATACCGTCCAGGGTCGCGTCCTTGGCCAGCAGGTGCCAGGTTTCGTCGATGACCTGACCGTTCTTAATGATTCGCTGCATAAACGCGCTCCTTGAACGGGTCGATACCGATGCGGCGGAAGGTGTCGAGGAATTGCTCGTCTTCGGTGCGCTGTTCCACGTAGACCTTGATGATCTTCTCGATCACGTCGGCCATTTCGTCCTGGGCGAAGGACGGGCCGAGGATCTGGGCCAGGCTGGCGTCACGGCCGGCGCTGCCGCCGAGGGACACCTGGTAGAACTCCTGGCCCTTCTTGTCCACGCCGAGGATGCCGATGTGGCCGACGTGGTGGTGGCCGCAGGCGTTCATGCAGCCGGATATGTTCAGGTCGAGGTTGCCGATGTCGAACAGATAGTCCAGGTCGTCGAAGCGACGCTGGATGGCTTCGGCCACCGGGATCGACTTGGCGTTGGCCAGGGAGCAGAAATCGCCGCCCGGGCAGCAGATGATGTCGGTCAGCAGACCCACGTTCGGGGTGGCGAAGCCAAGTTCGCGCAGCTCGCCCCAGAGGGTGAAGAGCTGGGCCTGCTCAACATCAGCCAGGATGATGTTCTGGTTGTGGCTGTTGCGCACTTCGCCGAAGCAGTAGCGATCAGCCAGGTCGGCGATAGCATCCAGCTGCTTGTCGGTGACATCGCCCGGCGCGACGCCAGTGGGCTTGAGCGACAGCGTCACGGCGGCATAGCCGGGCTTCTTGTGGGCAATCACGTTGCGCTCGCGCCAGCGGGCAAAGCCCGGGTGCTCGGCATCCAGGGCAGCGAGGGTAGCGTCCTGGTCTTCCAGGGTCTTGTACGTCGGGTCCACGAAGTGCTTGGCGACACGCTCCACTTCGGCTTCGGTCAGGGTGGTCGGGCCATCCTTCAGGTGTACCCATTCGGCGTTCACGCGCTCGGCGAACACTTCCGGGGTCAACGCCTTGACCAGGATCTTGATGCGCGCCTTGTACTTGTTATCGCGACGGCCGTAGCGGTTGTACACGCGCAGGATCGCGTCGAGATAGCTGATCAGGTGCTGCCAGGGCAGGAACTCGTTGATGAAGCTGCCGACGATCGGGGTACGGCCAAGGCCGCCACCGACCGATACGCGGAAGCCCAGCTCGCCGGCTTCGTTCTGCACCGCTTCCAGGCCGATGTCGTGGACTTCGATGGCGGCGCGGTCGCTCACCGCGCCGTTGACGGCGATCTTGAACTTGCGCGGCAAGTGGGAGAATTCCGGGTGGAAGGTGGACCACTGACGGATGATCTCGCACCAGGGGCGCGGGTCGACGAGTTCGTCACGGGCAACGCCAGCGAACTGGTCGGTGGTGGTGTTACGGATGCAGTTGCCGCTGGTCTGGATGGCGTGCATCTGCACGGTGGCCAGCTCGGCGAGGATTTCCGGCACGTCTTCCAGTTCCGGCCAGTTGTACTGGACGTTCTGGCGGGTGCTGATGTGGGCGTAGCCCTTGTCGTAATCGCGAGCGATCTGCGCCAGCTTGCGCACCTGGACGGAAGAGAGCAGGCCGTAGGGCACGGCGACACGCAGCATGGGCGCGTAGCGCTGGATGTACAGGCCGTTCTGCAGGCGCAGCGGGCGGAATTCCTCACCCGAAAGCTCGCCTTCCAGATAGCGGCGGGTCTGATCGCGGAACTGCTTGACGCGGTCCTCGACGATCCGTTGATCGTACTCGTCGTATACGTACATGAAATGTCCTGTTGTCAGGCTGCTTACAGCTTTTCTGCGCGCACGGCCGCGCACTCCCCGCGGAGCCGGAGGAAGATACCAGTTCGGGGTTATGCGCAAAAGTGATGTTTGAGTATATATAAAGAACCAGAAGTTATTGCCCTGGGACCGCGCATAACCCTTTGGCTTGAGGCCCGGCGGGGGGTGGTCTTTACTCGAAGTGCAAGCCGCCTATAACCACAACAATTGGGGGACGTCATGACCGAGCATTCCGAAGATTCCAGCCACGACAGCAAGGTCGATGCCTGGGCCATCTTCTTCTTGATCCTGATCGCCGTTTCCACTGCGGTGTTCTGGGTCAGCCACCAGTAAAGAGCGGGGCCTGGCGGCCCCGTTGCCTCCGATCACCCGGTAAGAAGCAGTTATACTGCGCCGCCGATTTTTCCTGGGTGATGGAATGAAAGGACTGGGTGTCTGCCTTCTACTGTGCCTCTGCCTGGGCGTTAGCCAGACGCTGAGTGCCGCTTCCGTTGTTTTTCTCAACCCGGGGCGTCACAACGAACCCTTTTGGGCGAGTTATGCGCAGTTCATGCAGGCGGCCTCCAATGACCTCGACATGGACCTTGAAATCCGCTATGCCGAGCGCGACCTGGACTTGATGCTCGACCAGGCCCGTGAAGTGCTGCAGGGGGCGGATCGTCCTGACTATCTGGTGTTCGTCAACGAGCAATATGCGGCGCCCGAAATCCTGCGTCTGTCGCGCGGCAGTGGGGTCAAGCTGTTTACCGTGAACAGCAACCTGACGCCTGATCAGCAGTCACTGACCGGGGGCACCCGGGAGCGCTACCCCGACTGGATTGGCAGCATGGTCCCCAATGACGAGGAGGCCGGCTACCTGATGGCGCGCTCGCTGCTGGAACAACAGGAGCGCCTGGCACCTGGCCAGCCCTTTGACATGCTGGCGTTTTCCGGCGTCAAACAGACGCCCGCGGCCCAGCGACGTGAGCGGGGCCTCAGGCAGGCCCTGGTCGAATTCCCCAATGCCCATCTGCGCCAGTTGGTCTACAGCGAATGGAGCCGTGAGCGCGCCTACACCCAGGCCCTGCAACTGTATCAGCGCTATCCGGACGTGAAACTGGTGTGGTCGGCCAACGATGAAATGGCCTTTGGCGCGATGCAGGCCGCCACCGAGCTGGGGCGCAAGCCTGGGCAGGACCTCCTTTTCTCTGCACTGAACAATTCACCGGAAGTCTTGCGTACTTATCTTGATGGGAAGATCAGCGCCTTGGTCAGTGGGCACTTCACCTTGGGCGGCTGGGCCATGGTGCTGTTGCATGACTACGACGCTGGCTTGGATTTCGCCCGTCACGGTGGCAAGGATCGTGAAGTGCGGTTGTTCATGGCCCTGGACCGGGACAAGGCAACGCGGCTCTTGCGACATATCGAGCGGTATGGCTTCGACCTGGACTTCCGGGCCTTCAGCCTGGTGGGCAAGAAAGGCGCGCGTGACTATCGCTTCTCCCTGGCGCCTCTGATCGACTAAGGCTTCAGATGCCGGCGAAGTGGAGCACCAGGCGCACCAGGCCATAGAGCACCAGCACGAAGGCCGCGGTGAAGAGCACGCCGAGGATGATGAAGTGGCTGGGCTTGCCGCGACTGAAGTCGCGGGTGCGATTCTTCCCGCTCTGCACGCCGAAGGCAGCTGCCAGCACGCTCTGCAGCATTTCGCGGAAGCTCAGGGGTTGGTCGTGATTCTTGTCGTCCATGGGACACCTCCTGGCCTGAGCTTAGCTCGTCGGCACGAACCTGTTGTCCGATCGCTCAGGAGGCGGGGCGACGCAAGCGGCGAGTGTTGACCAGGTCTACGGCACGGGCGCGCAACTGGCCGCAGCCACCCTCGACGTCCTGGCCAGCAGAGTTTCGCACCTTGGTAAGGATGCCGCGACTGTGCAGGTAGCGGACCATCTGCACGATTCGGTCACCATCGGGGCGCTGGTATTCGTCTGCATCCAGGCTGTTGTAGGGGATGAGGTTCATCACCGCGTACTTGCCCTTGAGCAGACGAAGAATGCCGTCCATTTCTTCCTGGCTGTCGTTGATGCCCTTGAGCAGCGTCCACTGGTACTGGATGGGATAGCCAATGGTGCGGGCATAACGCTCGCCCAGTTCAACCAACTCATCCGGAGCGATGCGCGGTGCCTTGGGTAGCAGCTGTTCGCGCAGGTCGGCACGGGTGGTGTGCAAGGACAAGGCCAGGGCTGGCTTGACCCGCTCCTGGGGCAAGCGCTCGAAGACGCGCATGTCGCCGACGGTGGAGAACACCAGGTTCTTGTGGCCGATGCCGCCGTCAGTGCCCAACAGATCAATGGCTTCGAGCACGTTCTCCAAGTTGTGCGCCGGCTCGCCCATGCCCATGAACACGACTTTCTTCACTGGCCGGAAGCGGCGGGCGAGGGCAACCTGGGCGACGATCTCGGCGCTGCCCACCTGGCGCAGCAGTCCGCTCTTACCTGTCATGCAGAACACGCAACCCACTGCGCAGCCGACCTGGGTCGAAACGCAAAGCCCGTCGCGGGGCAGCAGCACGCTCTCCACCATCTGGCCGTCGCGCAATGCCACCAGCAGGCGGGCGGAGCCATCTACGCCGGGGTGCTCCGAACGAAGGTGAACCAGTGCCTCCAACTCGTCGGCCAGCGCGGGCAAGCCGTCACGGACGCTGAGCGGCAGGAAGTGCTCGGTGTGTTGGCGGCGGGTGCCGGCATCCAGGGGCTTGCCCTGCAGCCAGCAACGCACCACCCGTCCGCTGTGGACGGGGAGGGCGCCGAGGTCGGCGAGGCGTTGGTGGATATCGCTGATACGCATGGGGCGCGCATCCTACCACTGTCCCCAATGAGGTGGCAGACCCGCCGACCAGCCGGTTGGCGCGCGTCAGGGTGCCTCAACGCTGATGGCCAGGGCCGAGGTCAGTCGAATCACCACTTCCTGGTTGAGGTAGGTGGGTTTGAGCTCAATGTCAGGACGCACTCTCACAACCTTTCGGCTGCCATCGGCGAACTCCAGGGTGGCGGTGTGCTGGGTGGTGTCGATGGCCTTGACCACTGCGGTGATTTCCACGGTGTCCGCGATCAGCATCCCCGGCTTGCTGCCTTCCGGTGCCGTCGCCACCAGTCCGGCCGCGCCATCTTCCTGGGCTTCGCCTGGTGCGCGCAGTTGGATAACGCGCTCGTGAGTCACCACCGCCTTGACCCGGTCACCGGTTTTGAGCTGCGAGAAATTGCGCATTTCCGGCACCGCATTGAAGGTCTGGCGGTTACCTTGCTCGTCCTCGAGAGTGAAGGTCCGCTTCTGATGATCGACAGCCGTGACAACCGCCGAGATCTGCTCGGTTTCGGACGCGACGCCGCCGGGCACCCCCTGGGCGTAGACGTCGGCTGCGCTGGTGGTCACGTTCAAGCCATCGTTCTCGGCATGGCTGCTGCAGGCCGTGATTAGTCCGAAGGCAATCAGGAGTGCGGGAATTCGGCTGGCGTAGGGCATGTTGTATTCACCTTGGTCGGTCGGGTTCCTGAAGAATTGGATGCGCACGTTGCGAACATTCCGTTTCGCCCGGGCAATCCGCCTGGTCGGCTTGTTCAGCGTAGGCGAGGCGGTGGCATTTGCCTCCGTGGTATTCTGGCGCGCTGTTCGATTCAGCGATTCTGGAGCTGTTCATGAAGTTCATCCATCAACGCGAGCACCTCAGCGAGGGCGATCTGGTCGTCATCCAGTGTTCGCAGACCTGCAACATCCGTTTGATGAGCGATGCGAACTTCCGCAGCTTCAAGAACGGCGGTCGCCACAGTTACCACGGCGGCGCCTTCGACCGCTTCCCGGCGAAGATCGTGATCCCCAGCACGGGCTTCTGGAACGTCACCCTCGACACCGTTACCCGCCGCGCCATCAGCGTCACGCGCAAGCCCAACTTCGAGTGGTCGATCAAGTTCGTGCGGCGCACCAAGTCGTGATTTGACCTGAGCGGCAGAGCCAGTGGATCAGTTCGCCTGACCCTGCTTCAGCAATTGCTCTGCAAGCCTGGCCGCATGCTGACGCAACTCGGGTACCGCAGTTGCCTCCCAGTAGCGAGCGCGCAGCATGGGGCTCAGCAAGAACAGTCGCTCATGGGCGGCCTGGTCCTTAGCGAGTAGTCGGTAGTCCTCCGTGGCCTCCAGGCCCAATCCTTCCGCGTCCCGTTGCACCTCGCTGCGGGCGTGGAGCCTGTTCAACAACGGTTCATCCAGCTTTGAAAGGTCGCTGCACGGCCCCGTGCAATTGATGACGTAATCGACTTCCAGTCGGCAAGGCTGCTGCTTTCCGCGCATTTTTACGTTCAGGAGCAGAGCCTCGTCGGAGACCTTTGCGACGCTCAAGCGTCCGGCTTTCACAGTGAGGAGGTTGTGCAGAAGCATTGCCTCGATCCGCTTTGCAATGTTCGGTGCAGCCCTGTGGCGATGGACTTCCCAGTAAGGTTGCAGATGGCGGAGAAAACGTCGGCGCTCGCTGCACGCCAAGCGTTGCCAGAGCGACGGGGTCGCTGGACGCAGGGCAGCGACTACATCGCGCCAGTCATACCCGTCGCGTTGGGCTGCGTCGACGAAGGCCCGGATGTCGGACAGCAGGTGCCGCATCGTCGTTCGGTCCAGCAGTGATTCGGGCACCGAGGGAAGGGTCGGAGATTCCAGGTTGGTGCGGTGCGGCTGGGGGAGCAGGGCTCGGCGCGACACAGCAAGAAGCGGACTCTGATGGCCGTGGTCCTGCAGGCTCAGAGCAACGTCGAGCATGGTCAGTCCAGTTCCGACCAGCAATATCCGCGCATTTCGGTCGATAGGATCGAGGACTCCTGGCAGCCACGGATCGCGAATGAAACGTGGATCAGCGGCAATGCCGGCAAGCGGGGCAGGTATTGCCGGGGCAAAGTTTCCTGTGGCGATGACCGCTTGAGTCGCCTCCAGAGTGCGGCCGTCTTGCAATTCCAGGGCGACTTTGTCGTGAGTCACGACGCTATCGATGACCTGCGCTTCGACATGCTCGAAGGAAACCGCTGGAGACTTGTCAGCGATGGCTTCGGCCAGACGATGCTCCAGGTAGTCCCCATAGAGGCTGCGGGGCAGGAAATCGCCAGTTCGGGATTCGGGAAGCCGGGACTGAGCGTACAAGAGGAAGTCATCGGGGCGATCCGGAAACAGGCTCATTCGCCCGGCAGGAACATTGAGAAGGTGGCTGGATGACCGGGTGCCATAGGCCAGCCCCCTTGCCAGGCGACCGGAGCGGTTAATCAGCTGCACATGCAGCGGCCCCTTCGCGTGGCGTAGCAGTTGGATGGTCAATGCCGTCCCACAGAATCCACTGCCGATAATGCTGATGTGTTGTTGCAACGTCACTTCCATCCCCTCTTGGGGTCTGTGGCCGCATTGCACCATTGCGACGGACCAGATCCGTCGTAATGGTGCAGCACGGGTCGTTCTAGTTCTCGTAACCCAGATTCGGCGACAGCCAGCGCTCGCTTACGGCCTGGTCCTGACCCTTGCGTTTACTGTAGCTCTCAATCTGGTCGCGCTCGATTTTGCCCACCGCGAAATACTGGGCTTCGGGGTGTGCGAAGTACCAGCCGCTGACCGCGGCCGCCGGGAACATGGCGTAGTGCTCTGTGAGCGTCACGCCGCTGGTGCCCTGTGGGTCGAGCAGGTGGAAGAGGGTACCTTTCTCGGTGTGATCCGGGCAGGCCGGATAGCCCGGAGCGGGGCGGATGCCTTTGTACTGTTCCTTGATCAGCGCCTCGTTGTCCAGGCGCTCGTCGGCAGCGTAGCCCCAGTATTCCTTACGCACGCGCTCATGCAGCCACTCGGCGCAGGCTTCGGCCAGACGGTCTGCAAGCGCTTTGACCATGATGGCGCTGTAGTCGTCGCCTTTGGCCTCGTACTGCTTGGCCAACTCCTCGGCGCCGATGCCGGCGGTGGTGATGAAGCCGCCGACGTAGTCCGTGATGCCGCTCTCCTTGGGCGCCACGTAGTCGGCCAGGCAGAGGTTCGGCTTGCTGTCGGGCTTGATGGTTTGCTGGCGCAGGTGGTGCAGGCGCGCGAGGGCCTTGCCGTGGCCGTCGTACACCTCAACGTCGTCATGATCCACCTGGTTGGCCGGCCAGAAGCCGAATACTGCGCGGGCCTTGATCAGCTTGCCGTCGATCAGTTGCTTGAGCATGGCCTGGGCGTCGTTGAACAGGGCGGTGGCCGCTTCGCCTACCACTTCATCGGTGAGAATGCGCGGGTACTTGCCGGCCAGATCCCACGAGATGAAGAAGGGAGTCCAGTCGATGTACTGGGCCAACACCGACAGGTCGATGTCTTCCAGCATTTGCACACCGGTGAAGCTCGGCTTGGGTGCGCGGTAGCCTGTCCAATCGAACTGAGGTTTGTTTGCCAGGGCGTCGGAATAGGCCAGGCGCTCGGTGCGTGCTGCGCGGTTGGCGGTGCGCTCACGCACCTCGACATAGTCAGCGCGGGTCTTCTCGACGAAGCCGGCCTTCAGCTCCTTGGACAGCAGTTGGGTGGCCACGCCCACGGCACGAGAGGCGTCGGTGACATACACCACGGCGTCGTTGCTGTACTGCGGGTCGATCTTCACCGCTGTATGGGCTTTGGAGGTCGTGGCGCCGCCGATCATCAGCGGCAGGCTGAAGCCTTGGCGCTGCATTTCCTTGGCGACATGGACCATCTCGTCCAGTGACGGGGTGATCAGGCCGGAAAGGCCAATGATGTCGCACTTCTCGGCAATGGCGGTCTGGAGGATCTTCTCTGCCGGAACCATTACGCCGAGGTCGACGATGTCGTAGCCGTTGCAACCCAGCACCACGCCGACAATGTTTTTGCCGATGTCATGCACATCACCCTTCACCGTGGCCATGAGAATCTTGCCCTTGGCTTCCGGCTTGTCGCCTTTTTCCTCTTCGATGAAGGGAATGAGGTGGGCAACAGCCTGCTTCATGACACGGGCGGACTTCACCACCTGGGGCAGGAACATCTTGCCGGCGCCGAACAGGTCGCCCACCACGTTCATGCCTGACATCAGAGGCCCTTCAATCACCTCGATCGGGCGTGCGCATTGCTGGCGGCACTCTTCGGTATCTTCGACGATGAAGGTGGTGATGCCTTTCACCAGAGCGTGCTCCAGGCGCTTGCCCACCGGATAGCCGCGCCATTCCTCGTTCTCGGCTTCCTTGACCGCTCCGCCGCCTTTGTAGTTGTCGGCGATGGCCAGCAGGGCCTCGGTGGAGTCAGGGTTGCGGTTGAGTACGACGTCTTCGACCTTTTCGCGCAGCTCGGCGGGAATTTCGTCGTAGATCTCCAACTGGCCCGCGTTGACGATGCCCATGGTCAGGCCGTTCTTGATCGCGTGGTAGAGGAAGACCGAGTGGATCGCCTCGCGCACCGGGTTGTTGCCGCGGAAGGAGAAGGAGACGTTGGACACACCGCCCGAGGACAGCGCATAGGGCAACTCGTCGCGGATGTAAGCGCAGGCTTCGATGAAGTCCACCGCGTAGTTGTTGTGCTCCTCGATGCCGGTGGCCACGGCGAAGATGTTCGGGTCGAAGATGATGTCTTCCGGCGCGAAGCCCACTTCGTTGACCAGGATGTCGTAGCTGCGCTTGCAGATTTCCTTCTTGCGCGCGGCGGTATCGGCCTGGCCGACCTCGTCGAAGGCCATCACCACGACTGCGGCACCGTAGCGCTTGCACAGGCGGGCGTGGTGCTTGAAGGCTTCCACGCCTTCCTTCATGGAGATGGAGTTGACGATGCCCTTGCCCTGGATGCATTTCAGGCCAGCCTCGATCACTTCCCACTTGGAGGAGTCGATCATGATCGGCACGCGGGAGATGTCTGGCTCGCCGGCGATCAGGTTCAGGAAGGTGACCATGGCCGCCTTCGAGTCCAGCATGCCCTCGTCCATGTTGATGTCGATCACCTGGGCGCCGGCCTCAACCTGCTGCAAGGCGACTTCCAGGGCCTCGGTGTAGTTCTCTTCGCGGATCAGTCGGGCGAACTTGGCGGAGCCCGTGATGTTGGTGCGCTCGCCGACGTTCACGAACAGCGAGTTGCGATCGATGGTGAAGGGCTCCAGTCCCGACAGGCGACAGGCCTTGGGGATATCCGGGATAGCGCGCGGCGGATACTTGGCCACGGCTTCGGCGATGGCCTGGATGTGCGGCGGGGTAGTGCCGCAGCAACCGCCGACGATGTTGAGGAAGCCGCTCGCCGCGAACTCCTCGACCACCGAGGCCATTTCCGCCGGCGTTTCGTCGTACTCGCCGAAGGCATTGGGCAGGCCGGCGTTCGGGTGGGCGGAGACGTGGGTCTCGGCCTTGTTGGACAGCTCTTCGAGATACGGGCGCAGGTCCTTGGCGCCGAGCGCGCAGTTCAGGCCCACGGAGATCGGCTTGGCGTGGCGCACCGAGTTCCAGAATGCCTCGGTGGTCTGGCCCGACAGGGTGCGGCCGGAGGCATCGGTGATGGTGCCGGAGATCATGATCGGCAATTCGAAGCCCAACTCCTCGAACACGCCCTGCACGGCGAAAATCGCTGCCTTGGCATTGAGGGTGTCGAAGATGGTCTCGATGAGGATCAGGTCCGAGCCTCCCTCGATCAGTGCGCGGGTGGCTTCGGTGTAATTCTCCACCAGCTCATCGAAGGTGACGTTGCGGTAGCCGGGGTTGTTCACGTCCGGCGAGATGGAGCAAGTGCGGCTGGTTGGGCCGAGTACGCCGGCAACGAAGCGCGGCTTGGCCGGATTCTCTGCAGTCTTGGCGTCGGCCACTTCACGGGCCAGGCGTGCACCTTCGACGTTCAGCTCATAGACCAGCGCTTCCATGCCGTAGTCGGCCTGGGACACGCGAGTGGCGTTGAAGGTATTGGTTTCGAGAATGTCCGCACCGGCGTCCAGGTAAGCCTTCTCGATGGCCTGGATCACATCCGGGCGGGAGAGCAGCAGCAAGTCGTTGTTGCCCTTCACATCGCTCGGCCAGTCGGCGAAGCGGGTACCCCGATAGTCCTCTTCCTGCAGCTTGTAGCTCTGGATCATGGTGCCCATGCCGCCGTCGAGGATCAGGATGCGCTCTTTGAGCGCCTGTTGCAGGGCTTGCTGGCGGGCGATGCGGTCGGACATGGGAACTACCTGAGGGATGGCGTGAACAAAGGCGGGGATGATAACAAAACCTTAGTAATTTTTAGCTTGTTCGCCATTTTCATGAATTTTGTTCATGTTGATGGTGGGGCGAGATCACCGCTCCGATCTGCAAGCCAGTAGAATCCGCGCATTTGCTCCTCATGGATCGAGTCATGTCGCTGCGAACCCTCGCCACCCTGGTTGTCTTGCTCATGCTGTGGATTCGCCCGACGTTGGCGGGCGAGCTGTCCTACAGTCGTGACATCCAGCCGATCTTCACCCAGAAGTGCGTGGCGTGCCACGCCTGCTACGACTCACCCTGCCAGCTCAATCTTGGCAGTGCTGAAGGTGCAGCGCGCGGCGCAAATAAGCTTCCGGTTTATGACGGTGGACGCACCAAGGCCCAGGAAACTACTCGTCTGTACGTCGATGCCCAAGGCGCGGATGCGTGGAGACGCAAAGGTTTCCATTCCGTACTGGATGCCAACGGCGCCCAGGCCGCGCTGATGGCGCGGATGCTGGAGCTGGGGCGATCTGTCCCGCCGAAACCCAACGCCAAACTCCCGGCCGATCTCGATATCAGTATCAACCGGCAGAATCAGTGCCCCTTACCTGGGGAGTTTGACGACTACGCACGCAAGCACGCCCGAGCCGGAATGCCTTTCGCCGTTACTGGCCTCAGCGAGGCGGAGTATCAGAAGCTGCAACGCTGGATCGCCGAAGGTGCCAAGGTAGAAGAGCAGGTGGTACAGCCCAGCATTGCCGAAGCGCGCCAGGTCGCTGAGTGGGAAGCGCTGCTCAATGCTCCAGGTGCCCGTGAAACGCTGGTGGGACGCTGGTTGTTCGAGCACCTGTTCCTTGCGCATCTCTATTTCGAGGGCGAAGAGTCCGGTCATTTTTTCCAGTTGGTGCGCTCGCGCACTCCCAGCGGGCAACTCATCGATCCCATTGCTACGCGCCGGCCTAACGAAGATCCGGGTAATACGTTCTATTACCGTCTCTGGCCCATCCAGGGCGTGATCGTGCACAAGACCCACATCACCTATCCGCTGAGCGCGACAAAGATGGCGCGGGTCAAAGAGCTGTTCTATTCCGGCGACTGGGCCGTGGACCAGGTGCCTGGCTATGGCGCGCAGCGTCGTGCCAATCCCTTCGAGACTTTTCAGGCCATCCCGGCACAAGCGCGCTACCAGTTCATGCTGGATAACGCCGAGTACTTCGTGCGTACGTTCATCCGCGGCCCCGTCTGCCGTGGGCAGATTGCCACCGACGTCATCCGCGATAACTTCTGGGCGCTGTTCCAGGCTCCGGCCCACGACCTCTACATCACCGATGCCGAGTACCGTGCGCAAGCGACGCCGCTGCTGGCGATGCCGGGTCAGTTCGACGACATCGGTGACTTGCTCGGCCTCTGGCGCACCTACCGCGACAAGCGCAACGAGTACGAAGCGCTACGCATGGAGGCATACGCCGATGCGCCGCCGCCAAGCTGGGCGCACATCTGGACCGGCAACGACAATGCGCTGTTGTCCATCTTCCGCCAGCACGACAGCGCCTCGGTGCGTAAAGGCCTGATCGGCGAAGTCCCCCAGACCATCTGGTGGATGGACTATCCGCTTCTCGAACGCACTTACTACCAACTGGTCGTCAACTTCGACGTGTTCGGCAACGTTTCCCATCAGGCACAGACACGACTCTATTTCGACCTGATCCGCAATGGCGCTGAGGTCAACTTCCTTCGTCTGATGCCGGCCGAATCTCGCGCGGCCTTGCTGGGCGACTGGTACCAGAAAAGCGGCAAGGTGAAGATGTGGATGGATTATCAAAGCATCGACAAGGACAGCCCCACCGCTTTGTCCTTGCCCGAGAAGGACCCGAAGCGCACCTTTGCCCAGGAACTGCTGATGCGCTATGCGGGCCTCAATGCGCGTCCTGATCCGATCAATCGCTGCCTTGACGGCCGCTGCTACCGGCCTGGCATCGTGCCGGAGCTGCAGGATGTGGAGCAGGTGCTCAGTCGCCTGGTGAGCCGGCCGGCAGCGGGCTTGAAGGTGATCGAGCAATTGCCGGAAGCAACCCTGCTGCGTGTCGAGCTCCCCGACGGACAACGCGAGGTCTACAGCCTGTTGCGCAATCGCGCCCACAGCAACGTGGCTTTCATGCTGGGTGAGGCGTTGCGCTACCAGCCGGGGCTGGACACGCTGACCCTCTATCCCGGTGTGCTCTCCAGCTACCCGAACTTCTTGTTCAACCTCAAGGCGGGGGAGGTGGAGGCTTTCGTTAACGCCTTGGAACAGGCAAAGGATGGTGCCGCGTTCGACAAGCTGGTGAAGCGTTGGGGTATTCGGCGTACCCATCCGCAATTCTGGTTCTATTTCCATGACCTGGCCGCCCATATCCGCGAAACGGAGCCGGTGGAGGCGGGGGAGTTGGACATGAACCGCTATCAGAACCTGTGATTGCCGGCCCATGACCTGCTTCGCGTCAGAACAGCTGCGTTGAGAGTGGCTTCGGCTGTGTGCTTCAAAGCGCGTAAGCCCAGCATTCTCGGCCATTCTCGCCCTGTCCTTTGCTAGCTCGCCAAATCGTGAGCAGCTTCCAGGGCCGAGCTGGACGCGAATTATTCCTACTAAATTGGTAGGGCTTTAACCCCTGTTCCCCTTTGGCGTACACTGCGCCCATGTTTGCGAGGAGTTGCCATGAGCGCCATCACCATTACCCAAGCTGCCCAGGATTATCTGGCTGATCTGCTGGAGAAGCAGAACACCCCAGGCATCGGTATTCGAGTCTTCATCACCCAGCCGGGCACCCAGTACGCCGAAACCTGCATTGCCTACTGCAAGCCGGGCGAACAGAAACCCGAGGACAACGCCGTTGCGCTGGCCGCTTTCACCGCCTGGATCGATGGTGTCAGCGAGCCCTTCCTGGAAGATGCCGTGGTGGACTACGCCACTGATCGCATGGGTGGTCAGCTCACCATCAAGGCGCCGAACGCCAAGGTGCCGATGGTCAACGAAGAAAGTCCGCTCAACGAGCGCATCAACTACTACCTCCAGACCGAGATCAACCCCGGCTTAGCCAGCCACGGCGGCCAGGTGAGCCTCGTGGATGTGGTCGAAGAGGGCATCGCTGTGCTGCAGTTCGGCGGTGGCTGCCAGGGCTGCGGCATGGTCGACATGACCCTGAAGGATGGCGTCGAGAAGACTCTGATGGAGCGCATTCCGGAGCTGAAAGGCGTGCGCGACGTCACCGACCACAGCAACCGCGAGAACGCCTACTACTAATAAGGCGTGCAACGCATTGAAAATGGCGACCCTCGGGTCGCCTTTTTCATGCTCATGAGCCCTCCTCGGCGCAGTTTGCGGCTGAGCCGCGCGAAGCCCAATGCTTTGAAAGCAGACAGGAACGCCCCGAGGATCTGCTTGCGGAACACCTCAAAGCGGTACTCCAGCGACAAGCCGCCAATCTTCATCGCAAGCGGCGTGACAATCGTCACTAACAGCATCAATCCAGCTTGTTGTGCTGGTCTTCAGCTCGGGCAGCCGGTGGGTTTCAGGATGCGCCGCTCGGAAGCGGGATACTTCGCGAGCGCCGTCGCTGGACGGATCGGCCGTCGAAGCAGCTCACCACCGCAGTTGGGGCAGGTGCCGTGCAGGCGCTGATCGGCACAATCGCGGCAGAACGTGCATTCGAATGAGCAGATCACTGCCAGGGTGGACTCGGGCGGCAGATTCTTGTCGCAGCATTCGCAATTGGGGCGCAGTTCGAGCATGGCGGGATCCTCAGTCAGATGTCGGGCGTCCGAAGCGCTCCGCGTATTCCTGCGGGCTGACGGACAGGTGTTTGTGAAACGTGCGACGCAGATTCTCGGGGTGGCCGAATCCGGTCAGTTGCGCCACCCTGGCGATGGATGCCTGGGCGTCCTGCAGTAGCGTGCGGGCCGCTTCCACACGGACCCGTTCCACATACTTGCCAGGGCCCATGCCCAGTTCCTGGGCGAAGAGACGCGAAAGACTACGCGGCGCCATCTTCGCCTGGGCCGCAAGGGCTTCCAGGGACAAGTCGGCACCCAGGTTGGCGGGAATCCATTCCAGCAGAGCGGCCAACCGCGGAGTGCGGCTGGGGTCCGGGGTGAGCAGACCGCTGAACTGCGTCTGTCCGCCGGGGCGGCGTAGGAACAGCACCAGATGCCGGGCCACTGCCAGCGCAATCGGACGACCCAGGTCCGCCTCCACCAGGGCCAGCGCTAGGTCGATGCCGGCGGTGACACCGGCAGACGTAAAGACATGCGTATCGCCGTCCCGGCCCTCCGGGTCGTAGGTATGCAAGCGGTCTCCTTGCACGTCCACCTCGGCGTGGCGGCTAAGCGCCTTTACATCCGACCAGTGCGTCGTGGCTTGGCGGCCATCCAGTAGCCCGGTCGCAGCCAGGACTAAGGCGCCTGAGCAGATCGAGCCCAGGCGGCGTACATGGGGCTCGGCCTGTCGCAGCCAGTCCAGAAGCTCGGTGTCTTCGCAGAGGCTTTGCATTTGCATGCCGCCAGGAATCAACAGCGTGTCCAGGCTGGCAGGGTCGACCTCTCGCCAAGCCTGCTCAGCAACCAGGCCGAAGCCGGCCGAGGTTTTCACAGGACCTGCTTCGGGGCCGAGTAGATGCAGCACATAAGAGGGGGGGCAGGCCCTGGCGCTGGCGCTCGACGTTGGCCGAGGCAAACACTTGCAACGGGCCAGTGACGTCCAGGCTCATCACCTCGGGAAAGGCCAGGCAGGCGATGTGGCGAATCGGGTCCATGACGATCTCGAAGAAGGAGATGGCGTCAGTCTGCAGCGAATGGAGGGTGGCAACAATGACAATAAGCCCACAGATATCGCCAGTGGCGGCGAAATCAATCACCTGCTGGGGTGGTCAGTGTGCTTGATGGTTTGGGGGAGGGGTGACTACAGGGAAAGAACGGCCGGGGCGAGCAGGGAAGTCCTGCCCGCCGCGCATTGGGCACTGGCGCTGGTGCGATTATTCCGGCATCGACCAGGGCTCGAGGTCGTAGCCTTTGCGGCTCAACTCCTCGCGGGACTGCTTGAGGATGCTTGCCAGTTGCTCCGGATCGGAATACGTGCTGCTAGGGATCTTCGAACGGCCGAGCAGGCGGGTGCTGGTACGGTCGATCACGCTGATGCTGAGTTCACCGGTGCCGTCTTGCAGGGCCCAGGCAACACACTGAAAGGGTTTGAATGCACGACCTGCGATGATCAGTGCTTCGTTGAAACGCAGCGGAGTATTCATGGGAGGGGTCTCTCCATATTGTGCCCAATGAAGTTGACGGTGCGGCTTCACGCCTTTGTTGCACTGTCGTGAATGTGGATGGCGAGACCCGACTGATAAGTCACAGCACGTCGTGAAAAACTAAGTTTTTGTCGCTGAAATGAACGGGTAAGCGACTTTTGTACCGGGCGTTGTGCGTTTTTGTCGGTTTGCAGGGTATACAGAGTGCTCTGGCATTGTTCCTGATAGCACCGGGCTGGCGCCGCAATGTACCCGGCGGGCTCCTGCCAGTATCATCTTCGATCGTTCGAGGTTGCCTACAGCGAGTGTTGCCGTGCCCGTCCTGAGCCGTTTGTTTCGCCCTGTCGTAGTTGCCGCATGCGTTGCCGCGCTGGTCGGTTGTGCCGCCCAGCCGCTGTCGCCGAAATTGCGGGCGGGCCCGGAGCGGGTCGAGCTGAGCGGCGTGCCGTTCTTCGCCCAGAATGCTTACCAGAGTGCGCCGGCTTCCATGGCGGCCTTGCTGACTCAGCAGGGGGAAGAGGTAACGCCGGGCATGATCGAAAAGGAGCTGCAACTGCCCCAGAAGGAAGCCTCCCTGCGTGAGGGGCTGGTGGCGACGGCGCGCCAGCATGGCTTGATGGTTTATCCGCTGGGCAACCAGATGGATGAGTTGTTGGAGCAGGTGGCTGCGGGCAATCCGGTGCTGGTGCATTTGCGCGAAGGCTTTGGCTGGTTGCCCTCCTGGCGCTATGCCCTGCTGATTGGCTACGACCGTGCCAACCAGCAAGTGCTATTGCGCCACGGTCATGAGCGCCGCGCCCTGATGAGTTTCAGTGCATTTGAGTCGGGCTGGAGTGAAGCGGGGAACTGGGCAGTGCTGGTGCAGGCGCCGAACCAGTTGCCGGCATCGGTGGAGCGAGCTCGCTGGCTGAAGGCGGCCGATGAGCTTGCTGCGGCGGGACAGGTCAATGCGGCGAAGATGGCACGACTGCAAATGCCCTGACCGGCAGACACGGAAACGGAAACGGCGCCTTGGGGCGCCGTTTTCGTTTGCAGGCGAATCAGACGCCCAGCTTGTCGCGCAGGCTGTAGTACCACGCGCCCATTGCAGTGAACGGCACGCGGAACATGCGACCGCCAGGGAAGGGGTAGTGCGGCAGGCTGGCGAAAGCGTCGAAGCGCTCGGCCTGGCCGCGCAGGGTTTCGGCGATCACCTTGCCGGCGATGTGGGTGTAGGTAACGCCGTGGCCGCTGCAGCCTTGGGAGTAGTAGATGTTGTCGCCGATCCGGCCGACCTGGGGCAGGCGCGACAGGGTCAGCAAGAAGTTACCGGTCCAGGCGAAGTCGATCTTCACGTCTTTGAGTTGCGGGAAGGTCTTCAGCATCTTCGGCCGGATGATGGCTTCGATGTTCGCCGGGTCGCGGGCACCGTAGACTACGCCGCCGCCGTAGATCAGGCGCTTGTCGCCGGAAAGACGGTAATAGTCCAGCAGGTAGTTGCAGTCTTCGACGCAGTAATCCTGCGGCAGCAGGGTCTTGGCCAGTTCATCCGAAAGCGGCTCGGTGGTGATCACCTGGGTGCCGCAAGGCATGGATTTGCTGGCCAGTTCGGGAACCAGGTTGCCCAGATAGGCGTTTCCGGCCACGACGACAAACTTGGCTTTCACACGGCCTTTCGGGGTGTGCACCACTGGGTTGGCGCCGCGTTCAATGCGAGTGGCCGGGCTTTGTTCGTGGATGACTCCGCCCAGGGACTCGATGGCTGCAGCTTCACCCAGGGCCAGGTTGAGCGGGTGGATATGGCCACCGCTCATGTCCAGCATGCCGCCAATATAGTTGTCGGTCGCCGCAACCTCGCGAATGCGTTTGGCGTCCAGAATTTCGAGCTGGGTGTGACCAAAGCGCTCCCACAGCTTCTTCTGGGCTTCCAGATGACCCATTTGCTTCCTGGTGATGGCTGCGAATACGCCGCCATCCTTCAGATCGCACTGGATGTTGTACTTGCTGATGCGGTCGCGAATGATGCGGCCGCCCTCGAAGGCCATGTCGGCCATCAGTTTGGCGTTCTTTGGGTTAGCGGCGCGCTCAATTGAATCGATGTCGCGGCTGTAGCTGTTCACGATCTGGCCACCGTTGCGGCCGGATGCGCCGAAACCCACCTTCGCGGCTTCGAGGATCGTGACCTTGAAGCCGTTCTCCAGAAGGAAGAGGCCGGTGGATAGGCCGGTGTAGCCTGCGCCAATGATGCAGACGTCGGTTTCGGTCTCGCCTTGCAGTTCAGGGCGAGCCGGTGCTGGGTTGGCCGAGAACGCGTAATAGGACTGAGGGTAGGGAGTGTGCGTCATAATGGAATCTCTGTTTTTTATTTTTTACAGATGTGCTGATGCTACCTGAGTTAAAAGGGGCCGGCTAGCCTCTGTGCAAAATATTCAACGAGGTGGTGAACAGTAAAAAATCCACTTTTTCAGAGGGTTAGCGAAAAAAGGTGTTGACAGGGAAAAGTTAACCCGTAAAATGCGCACCCATCGAAGGCACATAGCTCAGTTGGTTAGAGCACCACCTTGACATGGTGGGGGTCGTTGGTTCGAGTCCAATTGTGCCTACCAAATCGAACCCGCAGCGCGCGGGGCTAAGAGGGGCGATCCGAAAGGGTCGCCCCTTTTTGTTTTCGCGACTTCTTCATGGTGCCCATCTTTTGGTGGGTGTCCAGGCAAGTCCGAGGGGTGGGCTTGGTCTCGTCAAGCGCCTCGCGCTTTGCCATGGTTTTGGTGAGCCCGTCCTGTTTAGTGCTGCCACGTCCGGGCCTCCAGGTTCGTGCGAGGCCTGCGCTGGATGCCGAGTTCATTGCTCAGTTGTGGGTGGCCTTACTGCGGGTGTTGGTGTCGGCAAGCTCTGCAAGGGTCGCGAGTCGACGGGTGGGGCTGATCTTCGGTATCAGCTTAGGCCTATTTGGTCTGCCGACATCTGCTATACCGCGGAGCCTTTATGCTGGCGGCCCTTTTCTCGCGGTAGGTACTTAGTGACTGTGACGCTGGTTTTTCGGTTGGTCGTTTGGGGGAGGGGGGGGGCGATCATCGAGGGGTGGGCATTTGCGTTGGCCTGCTTGTGGTACCTGTCTCCTTGTTCTGCCGTGCTGTCACACCTTTCGCGAAAACGGGGAGGGGTTGTCTACAGGCTAAGTGCCCGCTTCAAATTCTCAAGGTTGAAGGACACAATCTCGAGATGATGTGAGCCTGAGGCTTCAAGGTGTTTGAGCCTGGAGGTGATTTCGGTCAAGTCTGCCTTGGTGGGGAGGGTGGGCGTTTCATCAGCTGCAATGCAGGTGCTGAGGGTGGAGTTCGGCGCACCATGGGTTGTGGAAGTCATCCTTGGGGTCTCAATGGCAGAGGAGGTGGTGGCTTTTTGATGTCTTAGTGCCTTCATGTCAAGTCCGTTGATGGTTTCGAGTCTTGATTGGCGATGAGCGGTCGAGCGCTGTTGTGTCGAGAGTCGAGGTTGGGGGTGTTGGATGTCGCCCGGTGTCGCTCTATTGATTGCTCGCGTCAGCCTCGGGTTGGGAGCAATTGTCGTGGCGTTGGTGTCTTAGGGATAACTGGCATTTTTCAGTTCATGTGAGGCCTTTATCTGGGTGCGTTGTTGGGGGGGGTGTCATGGGGGCTGGGTCTTTGGTGGGTGCGTTTCTGGCGTTCTCTTTCCTTTCTGGTTGGGCTGTCGCGGATCATCGTGATGAAAAGTGGGAAGACGAGTACCGGGATGGGCCCTGTCGTGTGAAAGAGGTCTCTGACAAGGGCGACTACAAGCTGGAGGTCAAGTGCCCGGATGGGCGCGGCAGGACTTGGCGCCGGGGTGAGTGGAAGGACGAATACTGGGATGGCCCCTGTCGGGTCAAGGTTGAAGCCAAGCGTGACGAGTACAAGAAAGAGGTCAAATGCGAGGGTGATGATTGACTTGGGGGGGGGGCTTCAATTGTGTGCTTCGTGCGTTGCGGGTCGTTCAATTCGCTAGCAATCTTTGTGGGGAGTCGGCTCGTCATTCCGGTCGGGAGTTGTCTCTTTCCCGGGTGGCTTCGCTATCGTTGTCCGCGAATACATCGCTAAGCTATTGATTCTGTTGTGCTAGACTGCCGCTTTCGTGACGTTTACAGCGTGTCTTTCCCTTTGGCGTAAGGCGTTTTGGGGCAGGTTGTCACCATTGGCGTGATGTCCGGCTCGCTCGGAAGGTGGGGGTTCTCGTGTGGCCCTTTCTTTTTTTGGCGCTTGTCAGGGGTTTGGCTTTCTGAAAGCATCCCGCTCTTAATTATTACCTCCAGTGACTCTGGTTCGGCTTTGGTTTGCCGCAAGGCTCCTGCCACCGTATGGCAGGCATGCCGTCGAATCGCGTACTGGCTCATCCCAACCCATGTGGCCTTTGGTAGAGGTCACCACTAGGAGAGGAGGCGCCATGCCCATCATCACTCTTCCTGACGGCAGTCAGCGCACTTTCGACAAACCTGTTTCCGTGCTTGAAGTGGCTCAGTCCATTGGTGCGGGTCTGGCCAAGGCAACCCTGGCCGGCAAGGTCAACGGCAAGCTGGTCGATGCTTGCGATCTGATCGAAGGCGATGCCTCGCTGCAGATTGTGACTCCCAAGGACGAGGAAGGGCTGGAGATCATTCGCCACTCCTGCGCGCACCTGGTAGGCCATGCCGTCAAGCAGCTCTATCCGAGCGCCAAAATGGTGATCGGTCCGGTTATTGAAGAGGGCTTCTATTACGACATCGCCTTCGAACGCTCCTTCACGCCCGAGGATATGGCGGCCATCGAAAAGCGAATGGCCGAGCTGATCGACAAGGACTACGACGTCATCAAGAAGATGACCCCGCGCGCCGAAGTCATCGAGCTGTTCAAGTCGCGTGGAGAGGATTACAAGCTGCGCCTGGTTGACGACATGCCGGACGAGACCGCCATGGGCCTGTATTTCCATGAGGAATACGTGGACATGTGCCGTGGTCCGCACGTGCCGAATACTCGCTTCCTCAAGGCGTTCAAGCTAACAAAGATTTCCGGTGCCTACTGGCGCGGCGACTCGAAGAACGAGCAGCTGCAGCGTGTATACGGCACTGCCTGGGCTGACAAGAAGCAGCTGGCTGCCTATATCCAGCGCATCGAAGAGGCTGAAAAGCGCGATCACCGTCGTATCGGCAAGCAGCTGGACCTGTTCCATCTGCAGGAAGAAGCGCCGGGCATGGTGTTCTGGCATCCGAGTGGCTGGACTGTTTACCAGGTTCTGGAACAGTACATGCGCAAGGTTCAGCGCGATCACGGCTATGTGGAGGTGCGTACTCCGCAGGTGGTCGACCGTATTCTCTGGGAGCGTTCGGGCCACTGGTCCAACTATGCCGAGAACATGTTCACCACTTCGTCGGAAAGTCGTGACTACGCGGTGAAGCCGATGAACTGCCCGTGTCATGTGCAGATCTTCAATCAGGGCCTGAAATCCTACCGTGACTTGCCGCTGCGTCTGGCTGAGTTCGGTGCCTGCCACCGTAACGAGCCGTCCGGCGCCCTACATGGCATCATGCGCGTGCGTGGCTTCACCCAGGACGATGCTCACATCTTCTGCACTGAAGATCAGGTGAAGAAGGAAGCGGCTGACTTCATCAAGCTGACCCTGCAGGTCTACAAGGACTTCGGTTTCGCCGATATTTCGATGAAACTGTCCACTCGTCCGGTCAAGCGCGTAGGTTCCGACGAGCTGTGGGATCGAGCTGAAGGTGCCCTGGCGGATGCGCTGAACGAGTCCGGTCTGAGCTGGGAATACCAGCCGGGCGAGGGTGCGTTCTACGGTCCAAAGATCGAGTTCACCCTGAAAGACTGCCTCGGTCGTAACTGGCAGTGCGGTACCCTGCAGTACGATCCGAACCTTCCTGAGCGTCTGGATGCCAGCTATATCGCCGAAGATAACAACCGTAAGCGTCCGGTAATGTTGCATCGTGCGATCCTTGGTTCCTTCGAGCGCTTCATCGGCATGCTGATTGAGCACTATGCTGGTGCATTCCCAGCCTGGCTGGCGCCGACCCAGGCGGTGATCATGAACATCACCGACAAACAGGCCGATTTCGCCCTCGAAGTGGAGCGCGCGCTCAACGAAAGCGGGTTCCGTGCCAAGTCCGACTTGAGAAACGAAAAAATCGGCTTTAAAATCCGCGAGCATACTTTGCTCAAGGTTCCCTATCTCTTGGTTATTGGAGACCGGGAGGTTGAGACTCGATCCGTTGCTGTGCGCACCCGAGAGGGTGTCGATCTGGGTTCCATGCCCTTCGAAAGCTTCTCTGAATTGCTCGCACAAACGGTTTCCCGGCGTGGTCGCCAAGAATTGGAGTAATCACTATTAAGCGTGAAATGAGACAGGACAAGCGGACTCAACCGAAGGCCCCGATCAACGAGAATATCTCTGCTCGTGAGGTGCGGTTGATTGGTGCTGACGGCCAGCAGATTGGCGTCGTCTCGATTGATGAAGCGCTTCGCGCTGCTGAAGAAGCCAAGCTGGATCTGGTAGAGATTTCTGCCGATGCGGTGCCGCCTGTTTGCCGGATCATGGATTACGGCAAGCACCTCTTCGAGAAGAAGAAGCAGGCCGCTGCGGCGAAGAAGAACCAGCACCAGCAGCAGATTAAAGAAATCAAGTTTCGTCCAGGGACGGAAGAAGGGGATTACCAGGTAAAACTACGCAACCTGGTACGTTTCCTAAGTGAAGGGGACAAGGCCAAGGTATCCCTGCGATTCCGCGGTCGTGAGATGGCCCACCAGGAGCTGGGCTTGGAGCTGTTGAAGCGGGTCGAGGCTGACCTCGTCGAATACGGCACCGTAGAGCAGCATCCTAAGCTGGAAGGACGCCAGCTGATGATGGTCATCGCCCCCAAAAAGCGAAAATAACCCCCAGGGCACTGGCAGGCCTTGCGGTTATATGTATTGATTGAATGCGGAGTATCCGAACATGCCAAAGATGAAAACCAAGAGCGGTGCTGCGAAGCGCTTCAAGAAGACTGCTTCCGGCTTCAAGCATAAGCACGCTTTCAAGAGCCACATCCTGACCAAGATGACTACCAAGCGTAAGCGTCAGCTGCGCGGCTGCACCCTGGTGCACCCGTCTGACGTCCGCAAAGTAGAGCGCATGCTGCGCGTTCGTTAATCTGGTCAAGATTTTAGAGGAGTTTACTCATGGCTCGTGTTAAGCGTGGCGTCATCGCTCGCAAGCGTCACAAAAAGATTCTGAAACTCGCCAAAGGCTACTACGGCGCACGTTCGCGTGTGTTCCGCGTTGCCAAGCAGGCGGTAATCAAGGCTGGCCAATACGCCTACCGTGACCGCCGTCAGCGCAAGCGTCAGTTCCGCGCTCTGTGGATCGCTCGTATCAACGCTGGTGCTCGTCAGAACGGTCTGTCCTACAGCCGCCTGATCGCTGGCCTGAAAAAAGCTGCCATCGAGATCGACCGTAAGGTTCTGGCCGACCTGGCAGTGAACGAAAAAGCGGCGTTTGCTGCGATTGTCGAGAAAGCTAAGGCCATTCTGGCTTAAGTCCCCCGACAATCACCGGGCTTGCCCGGTGCTGAACGTCACCGATAGGGGAAGGGCCTTGCGCTCTTCCCCTATTTCGTATCTGGAGTCTGTACATGGAAAATCTGGATGCGCTGGTCTCGCAAGCGCTTGAGGCCGTGCAACAAACTGAAGACGTGAATGCCTTGGAGCAGATTCGCGTTCACTACCTTGGCAAGAAGGGTGAACTGACCCAGGTGATGAAGACCCTGGGTGACCTGCCCGCAGAGGAGCGTCCCAAGGTAGGCGCCCTGATCAATGCTGCCAAGGAGCGCGTTCAGGACGCATTGAACACCCGCAAAGAGTCGCTTGAGCAGGCAGCCCTCACGGCCAAGCTCGCGGCCGAGCGTATCGACGTGACCCTGCCGGGTCGCGGTCAGGCCTCTGGCGGCCTGCACCCGGTGACTCGTACTCTGGAGCGCGTCGAGCAGTTCTTCACCCGGATCGGCTACGGCATTGCCGAAGGCCCTGAGGTCGAAGACGACTATCACAACTTCGAAGCACTCAACATCCCTGGCCACCACCCGGCCCGGGCAATGCACGACACCTTCTACTTCAATGCGAACATGCTGCTGCGTACCCACACCTCGCCGGTACAGGTGCGCACCATGGAGTCCCAGCAACCGCCGATCCGCATCGTCTGCCCCGGCCGTGTCTATCGCTGCGACTCGGATATCACCCACTCGCCGATGTTCCACCAGGTCGAAGGCCTGCTGGTAGACGAAGGCATCAGCTTCGCCGATCTCAAGGGCACCATCGAAGAGTTCCTGCGTGTTTTCTTCGAGAAAGACCTCGGCGTTCGCTTCCGTCCCTCCTTCTTCCCCTTCACCGAGCCGTCCGCCGAAGTCGACATGCAGTGCGTGATGTGTTCCGGCAAGGGCTGCCGTGTGTGCAAGCAGACCGGTTGGCTGGAAGTGATGGGCTGCGGCATGGTTCACCCGAACGTGCTGCGCATGTCCGGCATCGATCCGGAGAAATACCAGGGCTTCGCCTTCGGGATGGGTGTGGAACGTTTGGCCATGCTGCGTTATGGCGTCAACGACTTACGCCTGTTCTTCGACAACGACCTGCGCTTCCTCGCGCAATTCCGCTAGGTCGTAGTGTCCGAACCGATTCCCTTAGGAGAGCAGGATGAAATTCAGTGAACAATGGCTGCGGAGCTGGGTAAACCCGCAGGTATCCCGCGACGAGCTGGTGGCTCGTCTGTCCATGGCTGGCCTTGAAGTCGACAGCGTTACTCCGGTAGCCGGTGCCTTCAGTGGCGTGGTCGTGGGCGAGGTGCTGAGCACCGAACAACACCCGGACGCCGACAAGCTGCGCGTTTGCCAGGTGAGCAATGGCACCGAGACCTTGCAGGTTGTGTGTGGCGCGCCGAATGTGCGCCCCGGCCTGAAGATCCCCTTCGCCATGATCGGCGCTGAACTGCCGGGCGACTTCAAGATCAAGAAAGCCAAGCTGCGTGGCGTCGAGTCCAACGGCATGCTCTGTTCTGCTTCCGAACTGCAGATCAGCGATGAAAACGATGGCCTGATGGAACTGGCTGCCGATGCGCCTGTTGGGCAGGACATCCGTGCCTACCTGGGCCTGGATGACGTGATCATCGAGCTGGGCTTGACCCCGAACCGTGGCGACTGCCTGAGCCTGTCTGGCCTCGCCCGCGAAGTGGGTGCGCTCTATGCCACTCCGGTTACCCGTCCGCAAGTTGCCGCTGTTGCGCCGGCCCATGACGAAGTGCGTCCGGTCGAAGTGTCTGCACCGGCTGCCTGCCCGCGCTATCTCGGCCGCGTGATCCGCAATGTCGACCTGTCCCGCCCGACTCCGCTCTGGATGGTCGAGCGCCTGCGTCGCTCCGAAGTGCGCAGCATCGATGCCGCAGTCGACATCACCAACTACGTGATGCTTGAACTCGGCCAGCCGATGCACGCCTTTGATCTCGCCGAAATCAATGGTGGCATCCGCGTACGCATGGCGGAGGAGGGCGAGAAGCTCGTCCTGCTGGACGGCCAGGAAGTCACCCTGCGTCCCGACACCCTGGTCATCGCCGACCACAACCGCGCCCTGGCCATCGCCGGCGTTATGGGTGGCGAGCACAGCGGCGTCAGCAACAAGACCTGCGATCTGTTCCTGGAAAGCGCCTTCTTCGACACCATTGCTGTTGCGGGCAAGGCACGTTCCTACGGCCTGCATACCGATTCGTCCCACCGCTTCGAGCGTGGTGTCGACTTCCTACTCGCTCGCGAAGCCATGGAGCGCGCCACCGGCCTGCTGCTGGAAATCGTTGGCGGCGAAGCCGGTCCGATCATCGAAGCCGCCAGCCAGGAGCATCTGCCGAACGTTGCGCCGGTAACCCTGCGTGCCGATCGCATCACCCAGATGCTGGGTATGGATATGGATGCTGCTGAAATCGAGCGTCTGCTGACAGCCCTCGACCTCAAGGTCACCGCTGAAGGTGTCGGCCAATGGCGCGTTGAAGTGCCGAGTCACCGCTTCGACATCAGCCTGGAAGTGGATCTGATCGAAGAGCTGGGCCGCCTCTACGGCTACAACCGCCTGCCGGTTCGTTACCCGCAAGCCCGCCTCGCGCCCCGCGCACGTTCCGAGGCTGCTGTCGAATTGCCGGCGCTGCGTCGCCTGCTGGTGGCTCGCGGTTACCACGAAGCCATTACCTACAGCTTCATCGATCCGAAGCTGTTTGAGCTGTTCAATCCGGGCGTGAAGCCGCTGATGCTGGCCAACCCCATCTCCGCTGATATGGCTGCCATGCGTTCTTCGCTGTGGCCGGGCCTGGTCAGTGCGCTGCAGCACAACCTCAATCGCCAGCAGTCTCGTGTGCGCCTGTTCGAAAGCGGTCTGCGCTTTGTTGGCCAACTCGAAGGGTTGAAGCAAGAGCCGATGCTGTCTGGCGTTCTGTGTGGTTCCCGTTTACCGGAAGGCTGGGCTCATGGCCGTGACGCGATCGACTTCTACGATGCCAAGGCGGATGTAGAGGCCATCCTCGGCGCCGCTGGCAACCTCGGTGCGTTCAGCTTCGTCGCGGGCGAGCATCCTGCTCTTCATCCGGGCCAGACTGCTCGCATCGAAAGAGAAGGGCGCCTGGTTGGCTTCCTCGGTGCACTGCACCCGGAACTCGCCAAAGCCCTGGACCTGGATCAGCCGGTCTACATGTTCGAGCTGGTGCTGGCCGATGTGATGCAAGGCAAGCTGCCGAAGTTCAGCGAACTTTCGCGCTTCCCTGAAGTGCGCCGTGACCTCGCCCTGCTGGTGGATCGCGACGTTGCCGCCGAGTCGGTGCTCGCCACCATCCGTGAGGCGGCTGGCGAATGGCTGACTGACCTCAGGCTATTTGACGTGTATCACGGTAAAGGCATTGATCCGCTTAGAAAAAGCTTGGCGGTCGGCTTGACCTGGCAGCATCCATCGCGCACTCTTACTGACGATGAGGTGAACAACACAACGCAAAACATCGTCACCTCGCTGGAAGACAGGTTCAATGCCACGTTAAGGAAGTAGCGTATGGGGGCTCTGACGAAAGCTGAGATGGCTGAACGTCTTTATGAAGAGCTTGGCCTGAATAAACGGGAAGCCAAGGAATTGGTGGAGCTGTTCTTCGAGGAAATCCGTCAGGCGCTGGAGCACAACGAACAGGTGAAGTTGTCCGGGTTCGGCAATTTCGACTTGCGCGACAAGCGTCAGCGGCCTGGCCGAAACCCGAAGACAGGAGAGGAAATCCCGATCACGGCTCGCCGTGTGGTCACTTTCCGTCCAGGGCAGAAACTCAAAGCCAGGGTCGAAGCTTATGCTGGAACCAAGTCATAACGACGAGTTACCGCCGATTCCAGGCAAGCGTTACTTCACTATTGGCGAAGTTAGTGAACTCTGCGCAGTCAAGCCCCATGTGCTGCGTTACTGGGAGCAGGAATTTCCCCAGCTCAACCCGGTAAAGCGGCGCGGGAACAGGCGCTACTACCAGCGTCAGGATGTGCTGATGATTCGGCAGATCCGGGCGCTGCTATACGATCAAGGCTTCACCATCGGCGGGGCGCGCCAGCGCCTCTCCGGAGACGAAGCCAAGGAAGACACCACGCAGTACAAGCAGCTCATCCGCCAGATGATCTCCGAGCTCGAGGATGTCCTCCACGTATTGCGGAAGTGAAGTTTTCAAAAAAACCTTCCACAATTCAAAAGCTTAATGTATAGTTCGCTCCGCTTCCGGTGATCCGGAGCGAGCTACAAAACGTCGGGGCGTAGCGCAGCCTGGTAGCGCACTTGCATGGGGTGCAAGGGGTCGAGTGTTCGAATCACTCCGTCCCGACCAACAAATCCCTACATTAGAGCCTGGTCAGTGATGACCAGGCTTTTTTGTGTCAGGGACTTTTGCGGGACTTTTTTCATCCTGCCATCCTCCTCAAAATTGTCAGGGCCGGCCCACGCGAGTCGGTAGCCGAAATCCTGTTGGCTTCATCGATCAGTTTGCCCAGCTCGGCGGCTGAATAGTGACTGGTGATGCTGCCGTTCTTGTGGCCCAGCAGAGCCTTCCTGTCTTCCTCCGTCACACCCGCTGCTCGCAGTCTTCGACCGAAGGTGTGCTTCAGATCGTGAACGCGGATCGAAGTAAACCCAGGTGGAGCAGGGCGCATGAAGCGCTCCTGGAATTTCTTCGCAGCTCTGACCCTGGCCTTCTTCCATGCCGAATCGTTCATCCGGTGAACCGGAGTGGCCTTGCCGTTTCGATCGGGTTGTCCATAAGGAAACACCCAGACCGGATCAAGCCCGCGCTGCCCCTCGATGACCGACTTGGCTACGCTGTTGAGCACCACGAGTCGCTCGTCGCCGTTCTTGACCCCGGAGCTCTCATGTCGGCCACCAAAATCCGCCGGTATGAGAAATACGCTGGTGTTGAGCTCAGGAATCGGTATCTCCCAATCCCAGCGAAGCTTAACGACTTCCTGCTCGCGTGAGCCGCTGTTGACCTTGTACAGGGCCATGCGGCGCAAATGATCGGGCAGTTCGGCGAAGAGAATCGACTGCTCTTCCCAGGACATAGGGTAAGGGAGTCGCCTCGTCTTCTTCTCCTCCAGCTTGGTGATCATCGGCACAACGTCGAGCCAGGGACGCTTCTGCTCATCACGCCATTTTCGGGCGCACAGGTTCAGGATGCGTATGACGCGCTCCAGAGCAATGTTCACCGTGCGGTGTGAAACGCCAGGCTTCAACTTGCCATCGCTGGTTCTGGTGCTCTTGAGTCGATCCCTGATGTAGGGAGCCAGGGTCTCGTCGTCGACATGAGTCAGAGGCTGGTCGCCAATATAAGGGTCCAACTGCTCCAGATAGATGGCTGTGAGGCCTATCGACGGCTGATCCTTGTACTCGACCAGGTAACGCGTAGCGGCTTCCCGCCAGGTTCTGATCGTGCGGACGCCGTAGATCTTCTGTTCCCGGAGCTTCTCCAGCTTGTGTATCAGGTACTGCTCTGCCTCCTTCCTATCGCTTGATCCAGTGCTTTCCTGAATTCGCTGACCTCTGAAGACCTTGTCGATGTGCCAGATCCCGTTCCTTTGGTAGAGGCCGCTAATGGTTTTTCGCGCCATGGCTTTTCTCCTTGGCGCTCGCTGCGGGAGTGATCATGTCCCTTGGCACCTTCCTTTTCAATGATGGCCCGGTTGATGTAGGCGTCTGCCCAGGCATCCAGTTCTTCGCGATCAAAGCCGATGCCTTGCACTCCAATGCGGAATTCCCGCACGTAAGGCCGGACGGTTTTGTTGAACTCTGTGCGGCACATGCCGAGGTAGGCTGGGGCGGCACTTGCTCGCAGGATTCGGGGTGGGCAGGTGATCAAGCGTGCGGCTATCTGTTCAGATGATGTGGGCATGAATATCGCCTCCTTATCGCCCCTGATCCGTTCTGCAGATGCTGTCCCCTGCTGGCCGGGCGAACAACGTGGTAGAGGGAGCCACGGAGGGTTTGGTACAACAGCCGTTTGGGTTCGGTTTGACCTGATGGATCGTGGCGTATGGCCTGTCGTTGGCTGGTACGGTGATATCAGGCTTAAGGATTGATGCGTGTCTTCCGAAGAGGTATCCCAGCAACCTGGTTCCAGTCCTGGTGGCCCAGTCAGTCGTGAGGAGATGTACGCAGAGGTGTGGCGGCTTCCCATGACCAAGATCGCGGATCACCACAGTGTTTCTTCCAGCTTCTTGGCGCGCGTGTGTACCCGCATGAATGTCCCGCGGCCGCCGCGTGGGCATTGGGTAAAGCTGGAGAATGGAATACCGAGTCCTCAGCCATCCTTGCCTGAGGCTGGGCCTGGTGACCTTCAGGTATGGCGCAGGGGAGATGCTCTTGGTGCTGTTTCTCGACCGGTACCGAAGGCACCTGTACCGCGCAAAATCAAACCCGAACAGCTCCGTATATCGCAATCAAGGCAGCATCCTGTTGTCGTGGGGGCCTATGAGGTCTTTGAGCAGGGGCGCGTCATCGACCAAGGATTCCTCAAGCCAGGTAGGCAGCGCCTGGTGGATGTCGTGGTGACCAAGCCTCAGCTTGAGCCTGCCCTGAAGCTGGCGAATCAGCTGTTTCTCAAGCTGGAGGCTGCCGGCCATCGCGTGATGTTTGCACCGAGTGACCGAATCTATGCCCGGGCCTCGTTTGATGAACATGAGCACCCACCCAAGAAGCCAAGGCACCGGCATCCGGCGTTGTGGTCACCATCCAAGCCCACAGTGGTTTTCGTCGGGACGGTTGCCATTGGGTTGACGTTATTTGAGATGACTGAGGAGCTGGAGGCCCGCTACATCGATGGCAAGTACATCCCCACCTCCAAGATACCGTCGCAGCAAATGCGCCGCTTAAGCTCAACCTGGAACTGGTCGACTCGCATGGACTTTGCGACCGGCCGCCTATGTATAAGGGCGTTCTCGCCATATCCGTGGACTGATTGGTCTCAGAGTTGGAAGGATGCCAAGCAAGGCTCGCTACGTGGCCAATTGGATGAGATCGTCCAGCAGCTCACGGACGCCGCGCCTGTAATTGCCCGATTGGTAGAGGAGGCCGAGGAGCAGGCCAGAATTCGGCAACAGGAGGGAATGGAACAGATTCGCCGGCGTGAGGAGAGAGAGCGGATTCGACTGCAAAACGAGGCAAGGGAGCAGGCGAGGGCTGACTTGCTGTGTGCCATCAAGCAGTGGGATGACATAAAGCGGATCCAGGCCTTTTTCAGTGATGCGGAGAGCTCCGTATCGAATCTGCCCGAAACCGAGCGATGCATTGCGATGGACAAGCTCGCCCAAGCGCGTGAGCTTGTTGGCGAGCTGGATCCGCTACAGGCGTTGCTGGAATGGAAGGGGCCTAGGGAGCGCCTATAGCAATGTTCAAGAGTTCCTTGTGTGGTTTATAAAAACTAAATTTTGCTCACTATTGGTGAGTATTTTTTGGTTTTTCTAAACCTTCTTCTTGCTGAGGGTTTAGAAAAGCTCTATTTTGCTCACTATGAGTGTGCAAAAATCTGAAAAGCTAAACTCCTTGCTTGCAGGGCTCGGCGACAGCGACCTGGTATCCAGTGGCTGGTTGAAGGCTCATGGCTACAGCAGCAACCTGGTAGCGCGATATATCGCGAGCGGCTGGCTGGAATCGCCTGCGCGTGGAATATATCAACGACGAGGCGGACGTCTCACCTGGGCTGCTGTAGTGCACGCGCTGCAGGAAGGAGAGCGATTGCCGCTGCATGTTGGCGGGCGTTTTGCCTTGGCTTGGCATGGGCACGAGCACTACCTGCGGTTGGGCGAGCGTGAGAGGGTCACTCTATATGGCCCTGGAAGCCTCCCTGGCTGGGTGGAAAAACTTCCCTTGAAGGCTGAGGTGGTGCTGTGCGGCAAAAGCCCATTCAATCTGTCGGCATTGTCATTCCAGGCCGACATGGATGACGAAGCCCTAAGGGGGCTTGGGCTCGAGTGGGTGGATGCTAATGGCGACCGCGGCCGCATCGTAGTCGCGACACCTGAGCGCGCAATCCTCGAGTTGTGTGATGGCGTGTCAGACGCGTCGCTCGTTTATGAAGTGGATGCGCTGATGCAGGGCGCGGACAACCTTCGTCCCCAAAGGGTAAGCATGCTGCTGCGACATTGCTCCAGCATAAAAGCCAAGCGCTTGTTCCTAGCCCTCGCAGAACGCCACCAGCACGCCTGGGTGGATCATCTCTCGTTGGACGGCGTCTATCTAGGGAAGGGAAAGCGTTGCCTGGTTCCCGGTGGTCGCTTGAACCCAACCTACCAAATAACCTTGCCGGCGGATCTTGATGAGCACCTGGGATAAGCGCTACACCGACCGAGTCCAGTTATTGGTGGAAATTCTGCCGACCTTGGCGAAAGAAACACGATTTGCCCTCAAAGGGGGGACGGCGATCAACCTGTTCGAGCATGACTTGCCCAGGTTGTCTGTGGATATCGATCTGACTTGGTTGCCGATGCAGGACTATGCGCAGGATGCTGGTCAGATCTCCGATGCATTAGAAAGTCTGGGAAGGGCGCTTGGCTCTGCGCCATTAAGGCTACAGGTACAAACATCGGCGCCAGAGAGAGGTGGCTTCATAAACAGACTGATAGTGAGTCGTGGACGATCCCGAGTCCAAATAGAAACGACTCCGGTGATGCGCGGTTCCGTGCATCCGGTGCGGACAATGGTTGTCCAGCCGCAGGTCCAGGAGGCCTTTGGCTTTGCCTCGATCCAGGTGCTCGACTTTGCGGATCTATATGCGGGGAAAATGGCAGCAGCATTGTCGAGGCAGCATCCGCGCGACTTGTTTGATATCAGTTTGCTTCTGGCCGATCCGCGCACAGATGAGCGACTTTGGCGAACCTTCCTGATCTACATGACCTGTAGCCCGAAACCTGCCTGGGAGATGCTGGTTCCCAATGAGCCCAAGGATTTCGAGGCGATATACCAGACCCACTTCCGTGGTATGACTGCAGCACCTGTCAGCTCAGAGATACTGCTGGAACACCGCGCCAGGCTTCTTCTGCAAATTTCGGAGTGGCTGACTCCGCGGTCGAGAGCATTTCTGGAGTCCGTCGAGATGGAAAATCCAGATTTTGACTTGATCGAGTTGCCACAGGCAGCAGAGCTCCCTGCTATAAAAAGGAAACTGCAGAATCTTGCTTCACGATCAGCTACGAAGCGGGCTTCCGACCATTCTCAGCTGCAATCGGCCTTCGAGATGTTTGATCGTCGGTAGTGTTCGCGGACTGCCCAGCCGTTGTTATCTCGGCATGTACTGAGTGGGCGTCGCTGGAAAGGCTAATCCCTCAAAGCCGGATGTGGATAGCGGCGCTCGGTGGCGCGACGAACACTTCAGGCTATTGCCTTGGCTTCTCGAATGCTTTTCGCTTCTTCGAGTACATTGCGCTGACTTTCGATGGCAAGCTCAGCTGCTGCGCCATAAGCAGCGCGCTTGGCTGTATCAGAGCTGTTCCTGAAGAAGGTCGACAGCGGGCTTGAATTGCTCCCAAGAATCTTTTTTCTCATCGATGTCGCCTCCCTCGTTATCAGTCGTCATCTTCCATACGGAATTAAGCAATCGCAGCAAAGCGCTCGATGTGCGGCTGTTCGCGATGCCTGGCTTGCCAAAGGTCGTAGTCGGCTTGCACTCCGAGCCAGGTGCGAGCTTTGCCGATGCCAGCCAACTCTAGGCGAACAGCCAAATCTGGACTGACCGGCGCATGGCCGTGCAAGATGCGAGACAGGGATTCCCGCGCAAAACCAAGGCGGCGGGCAAGTTCGGCAATGCTGATGCCCAGTTCGGGGAGCACGTCCTCAAGCAGGGTTTCACCAGGATGCGGTGGGTTGAACATGGTCATGGATAACCCCCTCCTGTTTAGTGGTAGTCAAGGTAGTCGACGAGCTCGATGTCGCTACCCACGAATCGAAAGATCACTCGCCAGTTTCCAGTGACGGTGAGCGACCAGAACTCTTCCAGTTCCCCTTTGAGGGGATGTAGCCGCCAACCGGGCATGTCGTGGTCGGCGGGTTCATTGGCTCTATCCATAAAACTCAGCATTCGGCTCAGGCGCTTTGCGTGGTCGGCCCGGATGTCTTTGGTTGAGCCAGATTCAAAGAAAATGCGTAGACCTTTGTGCCGGAAGCTTACGATCATGGCGATAAGTGTGATGTATTAGGTCACGGTTTTCAACCGTGTGTGGGTTTTCTGCCGTTGTCATCACGGCAGCTGGGAGGGGATGCAGGCTTATCAATTGCCGGTGCAAGATTGTGTATTTGTTCTCCTGAACACCCGATCCCTCGCCATGAAGGCCTCCAGCATGTGCGGAATGAGCGTCAGGGCGTCGACTTCTTCACCGTAGGTCTGTGAGTGCAGCGCCGCGTAGCGCTCAAGGTCGGCCTTCAGGCTGGCCGGGCAGGTGAAGGTCAGCTTCAGGTTCTCGGTTCTCGGCAGTGGGCCGAGGCGCAGCTTGGTCATGCTCATTGCGGGTTCCTCTGTTGAGTGGAGAAAGGCTGATAGGGACGCAGCACCAGATCGCGGTTGACGATCACGCGCAGGGGCAGGCCAGGGCGCTGGGTCAGCGTGGGCTGGATGTCGAGGTTGCGGCGGGTGACCTCCTGGCCGACCTGATTCACCGTGTCCTGCAGGCTGTCGCGTCCGGCGATTATGATGCGGTTGCCATCGGTGCGACTGGTCGGTGCCGCCAACTCGGCTCCTATGCCCAGCAGGCTGGTCATGGCCGCGCCGGCGACGATCCGATCCCAATGCCAGTCGACGCCATCCTCGAGACCGGCATAGCCGGCGGCGTCGGTACCGACCAGGTTGTCGAGCTGGAAAGACGAGGTGTCCGGCAGGATCACTCGCTGCCACACCACCTGCACGCGGCTTTGTCCGTAGCTCACCTGGCTGTTGTAGCGGCCCAGCAGGCGCGAGTCCTGGGGAATCAGCACGTGCTGACCGGTGGCACTGTCGTAGACCGGCTCGGTCACTGTGGCGATCACGTCGCCGGGTAGATCCGACTTGATGCCGGTTACCAGTGCTGCCGGGATGACGGTGCCGGCCATCACCTGGTAAGGCGACTCAGGCATCTGCAGCAATCCGGAATTACGGATTTGTGCGTTTACGGATTTACTGAGAAGCGCCTCGTTCCGCTCCTGCTGCGTTGGTGTTCCTGCGGTGGCTACTGCGCCTGACGAAGCCATACCCAGAGCCGGGGAATCGAGTTGAGCGCCACCACCAGATGCGATATTCGATTTCCGCGCGCTGGTGGTCTGGAAAAACACCGAGGACTGCGCTGCTTCCTCAGCTTCCTTGAGCACGGCAAGGCGCTCAGCTTCGGCGGTATCTGGCCCATGTCCATAACCTTGCGCCTGCTGCTCCGCCCTGAGGATTGGCCCGCCCAGATCACCGGGCAGCGGTGGGCCCAGTTGCGGTACCTCGGGTGCAGGGGGAGGCGGCAGTTGCGAGTAGTCAGCCGGCAACTGCTCCAGCCCCTCGGAGCGCGCTACGCGGTCGACGTTGTACAGCTCGTTCGGCTCGGCGCCCTGGCGGCGCTGTTGCGGTTGCAGCGACCACAGCATGGCTCCAAGTACCGCAGCCGATAGGCTACCCACCACTACCGCCAGCATGCGTGGGTTGAGGCGGGTGACAGGGCGAGGCTTGGCGCGCAGCTCCAGCGACTCAGGCGCCTCCTTGGTCGGTAGCGAGGTTGCCGCGTTTTGGTCGTTGTCCTTACCCGTCATGCTCAGCGCCTCCGTGCCACGCCATCGGTGCGCTCGATCCGCACCACGTCACCCTTGTCGGCACCCAGGCGCAGCTCGGCCGCGCCGAACAGGCGGTCGACGATGTAGTAGGGCGAGCGGAAACGATAGTTGACCAGCTGTCCGTCACCTTCGGGGCCAATTACGAACAGCGGCGGCAGCTCGCCTTGGGCGATACCGGCGGGGAACTGGATATACACCTTGCGGCCGTCGTCGAAGGCGTGCAGCGGTTTCCAGGGCGGATTGCTGCCGCTGATTGCATAACGAAAGCGCAGCTGCTCCAGCGCCAGGCCGGCATCCACCGGCGCCGCGGCCCGGGCGGTGCTGGCGCGGTGTTGCAGGGCGAGCATGCGATCCTTCGGATAGTCCCAGGACACCGAAGCCATCCAGGCGTTTTCGGTGGAACTCAGCTCGATCAGGTAGGTGCGACGCGTGGTAGTGATCATCAGGTTGGTCTTGAGATCGACCCGCGTCGGCTTGATCAGCACGCTGGTGCGTAGCTCGTCTCCGCTTCCGCTGGTGGTGTCGCCGACGATCCAGCGCACGGTGTCGCCAGCGGCTACGGTGATCAGCTCCTCGCCGGGCTGCAGGTTGATTGCGGTCAACCGGCCCGGGCTGGCGTACACCTGATACAGCGCTCCATCGGAGTAGGGCCATACCTGGATGGCGTTGATATAGCCCTCGCGACTCGGAGCCACGCGGGCGTCGCGATTGGCACGCGAGACCCGCTCGCGCTCATCGGCCGGCTTCTTGGCCGGCTTGCTGTGCTGAGTTTCCGGCAGTGGCTTGAGCTGGGCGGGCAGGGCCAGGGGCTTGGGCACTTCCACTACCTCGATGGGCTTGGGCGGCTCCGGCAGGCGCTGCGCTTCTACTGGTTCATCCAGCGCGATCACTGGCGGTTCCTGGCTGGCGCAGCCGGCCAGCACGCTCAGCAGCAGAGGGCAGATGTAAATGCTCTGGGTAGTTCTCATGGTTTCTTGGCTCCTTCCATAGTGTCCAGCTCACGGCTCCAGGACAGGCCGTTGACGTAGATGCCGAGCGGGTTGCGGCGCAGCTTTTCCTCGGTGCGCGGAGGCTGCAGTACCACCGAGATCACCGCGGTCCAGCGCTCCAGGCCGGCGGCCGAACCGTTCACGAAACGGCGTTCGATCCAGCGCACCTGGAACGAGCTATCGCTGACACGCACCACGCTGGTGACCTCAACCGATACCGACTCCTTGCCGACCCGGCTGAAGGGATCGTTGGCGCGGGCATAGTCGTTGAGGGTGGCCGCGCCGCGGTCAGTGGTGGAGTGATAGGCCTCCAGCCAGTTCTGCCGCACCACCACCGGATCGATCGATAGCGAGCGCACCTGCTCGATAAAGCGCGCCAGGTGATGGGCGATTTGCGCATCCTGGGGCTGGTAGGGACTGGCGGCTTCGCCGACGGCGCGCACCTGGCCGAGGTTGTCGACCTCCACCACGTAGGGCGTCACCGTTGACTGCGCCGAACGCCAGACCAGTCCGCCAGCCATCAGCAGCGCCAGGCCCAGACAACCGAAGGCCATCAGTCGCCAGTTGCGTGCCTGCGCCAGGCTGCTGCCCATGCGCAGGTCCCAGGCCTGTGCCGCGGTCTGGTAAGGGGTGACAGGTTGAGGGGTGTCGCTGTAGCGCACCCGTGGGCGTCTGAATCGCATCTTCGTCCTCCTTTACGAATTCGATGGGTCGCGAATCTGCGGCCCTGGTGATGAACCACCGCCATCGCCACCACGCAGGGTGTGAGCGACCGTGCTGGTGGCCTGTGAGAGTTGCTGCCTGCGCTGCAGGCGCCTGGCCCAGTCGGGCTGTTTGGCTGGAGCAGTTGCAGGATCGGAAGCTGCGGGGGCGCCACCTGCTGCTGCGCCGGAGGGGGCACCTGCCAGAGAGCGAGCGCCGCCCATTGCCAAGCGTGCTGCACCGGGTGCCATACGGGCGCCGGCCAATACCGCGCCCCCGACACCTGCGGCGACTGCAGCAGCACCAGCAGCCATGCCCGCCGCGCCGAGCGCGGTACCGGCTGCTGCACCAGCACCCAGTTGCGGTGCGCCGGAAACCAGGCCGGTGGCAATGGCCGGGCCGAAGATTCCCAGGCCCAGCAGGGCCAGCGAGGCGAGCATGACCACCAGTGCATGGTCGATGGAGGGCTCGTCCGGCACGGCCTGGACCTCGGCGAACAACCCGCTGCCAATGCCGACGATCACGGCCAGCACCAGCACCTTGATGCCGGACGCCACCACATTGCCCAGCACCTTCTCGGCGAGAAAAGCGGTCTTGTTCCACAGCGCGAAGGGCACCAGCACGAAGCCGGCGAGGGTGGTCAGCTTGAATTCGACCAAGGTCACGAACAGCTGAATGGCCAGGAAGAAAAAACTGACGATCACCACCAGCCAGGCCAGAAACAGCACCAGAATGCTGTGCAGGTTGCTGAAAACTTCGGGAAATCCACTGAGCTTGCTGATCTGCTCAAGCAGCGGCCCTCCCGCATCAACCCCAATCGCGGCCAATCGCCCTGGCTGCAGAAACTCCGCATGACTCAGCCCGGAACCTGAGGCCAGCAGACCCAACCCGGCGAAGGAGTTGAAGACGATCTTCGCCAGGGCATTGAAGTTGCCGATGATGAAGGCGAAGGCACCGACATAGAGGGTCTTGCGGATCAGCTTGGCGCTGACATCCTCACCACCCATGGCCCAGAGCAGCCCGGCCAGGGTCATGTCGATCACCACCAGGGTCATGGTGAGAAAGGCCACCTCACCGCCGAGCAGGCCGAAGCCGGTGTCGATATACAGCCCGAACACCTCGAGGAAACGGTCGATCACGCTGACGTCGTTCATTGCGCGTCCTCGTCGAAGCTCGGCGGGATCGCGGGCAAGTCGGTAAGCCGCAGAAACTCGCCGGGCCGAGCACAGCCGGAGTAGAAGCGCTCAGTCGCATCGTCTTGCCGAGCAATGACCCCGTTGTCGCCCTGTCCACAGGCGACCAGCACCAGCAGCGGCAGCAGTGCCAGGAATCTCATGGAGTCGCCTCCCTACCGATAGAACTGCACGGGGTAGGGGGTATAGGGCGTGCCGTTACCCATAAAGCGACGCCGCCGTTCCCGTGCCTCCTCGGCCGCGGCAGCCTGACGGGCGAGCTCCAAGGCGACGGCGCGGTTCTGGGTGATCTGCAGTTGCTGCGCCTGGATCGACTGCTTGGCCTGCAGGGCCAGCAACTGGTTGGTAGCCTGGGCAGCCTGCAAGGCGCCACCAGCGGACTGGCTCTGCTGCACCAGAGCGGCCAAGGCGCTTTCATCCTCGGCCAGGCTCTGTGTCACCTGAACCTGCACGCGCAGCGCCGTATGCAGCCCATCGAGGCCCTGCTGCCAGCGTTCGCGTGCTTCTTCTGCCAGGCGTTGGCTGCTGACGTCGCCGGTGTACTCGTTCGGGTAGAGTCGGCTGAACTCCTGATCCAGGCGCTGCACTTCGTAGGACAGCCCTCGTGCTTCGGCGAGCAGCCGCTCGGTATTGGCCAAGCTCGCGCGTAACTGGCTGACCACGTTGTAGTCCAGGCGCTGCAGGTGACGTGCCTGGTTCAGCAGCATCTGGGTCTCGTTCTGTAACTGGCGAACCTGGTTGTTTGCCATCTCCAGGGTGCGCACCGCAGTCAGCGTGTTCTGCACCAAGTTGGTCGGATCAATTACGGTGAAGGCGTTGGCCGGTTTCACAGCCAGGAGAGCAAGCACCAGCAGCGTCGCGCTGGGGAAATGGTGGACAGGGGATCTCATGGCAGACACTCCTTGAGTGACGAGGGATAAGCGGTTAGCAGGTCGGCGGCCCAGTCCAGGCCGCGGTGACGCAGCCAGGCAGGGGCGAAACCGGCGGCGCCGGACGACTGTTGGATGCGGTCGATCTCGCGCTGCTCGGCCGGGCTGGCCGAGGTGGCGAAGGCCAGCGCCACCGGCCCCAGGTCGAGGTCGAACAGGCGGTTGCCCAGGCGCGACTGGTAGTAGTAATCACGCTTGGGCGTGGCCTGGGCGATGATCTCGATCTGCCGGTCGTTGAGGCCGAAGCTTTGGTAGATGCCTCGGATCTGAGGCTCTCCCGCCTGCGGGTTGGGCAGGAAGATGCGGCTGGCGCAGCTCTCGATGATTGCCGCAGCGATGCTGGAGTCCTTGATATCGGCCAGCGACTGGGTGGCGAAGATGACGCTGACGTTCTTCTTGCGCAGGGTCTTGAGCCACTGGCGGATGCGCGCGGCGAATAGCGGATCGTCGAGAAACAGCCATGCTTCGTCGAGGATCAGCAGGGTCGGCGCGCCGTCGAAGCGCTCCTCGAAACGGGCGAACAGGTAGCTCAGCACGGCGGCCACCGCCGCCTTGCTGTGCATCAGTTCCTCCATCTCGAAGCACTGCACGTCGGCGCTGCCCAGCCGATCCTGATCGGCATCCAGCAACGGGCCATGGGCGCCGCCCAGCACGTAGGGTTGCAGTGCCTGGCGCAGGGCGTTGTCCTGTAGCAGCACGGACAAGCCGGTCAGCGTGCGCTGCGTCTCCGGGGCGCCGGCCAGGCTGTCCAGCGCCGTCCACAGCGCGGCTTTCTGCTCAGGGCCGACGGCCACGCCCTCCTGCAGCAGGCGAGCCTCCAGCCACTCGGCGGCCCAGGTTCGGTACCCCGGCTGATCGATGCGCGCGAGAGGCTGGAAGGCCAGGTCGCCGTCGCCGCCGAGGTCGTAGTGCTCGCCACCCAGGCCCAGCACCGTCGCGCGCAGCGAGCGCCCCATATCGAACAGAAAAAGGCGCGAGCCCGGGTAGCGTCGAAACTGCAGGGCCAAGGTCGCCAGCAGCACCGATTTGCCCATGCCCGTGGGGCCGGCCACCAGCGTGTGGCCGACATCGCCAACGTGGGTAACCAGGCGAAACGGTGTTGCGCCATCGGTGCGGGTGATTACCAATGGCGGGCCATCCAGATGTTCGTTGCGTGCCGCGCCAGCCCAGACTGCTGAGACCGGTATCAGGTGCGCCAGATTGAGCGTGGAGATAAGCGGCTGGCGGACATTGGCGTAGACGTTGCCGGGGATGGACGACAGCCAGGCCTCCACGGCGTTGAGGCTCTCGGCAAGTGTGACGGAGCCGCGTCCCTGGATCACCCGCTCCACCAGTCGCAACTTCTCGTCAGCGACCTGGGCGTCGGCATCGCTCACCGTCACGGTGGCCGTCACATAGCCGAAGGCGACCTGGTCGGCGCCAAGCTCCTGCAGCGCCGCGTCGGCGTCGCTGGCCTTGTTCGCAGCGTCGCTGTCGAGCAGTGGGCTTTCCTGCTGGAAGATCGCTTCGCGCAGCAACGCAAGGACGCCCTTGCGCTTGGCGAACCACTGCCGGCGCAGGCGCACCAGTTCCTTCTCGGCCTCGTCCTTGTCCAGGCAGATGAAACGGGTCGACCAACGATAGGCGAAGCCCAGGCGGTTGAGGTCGTCCAGCACGCCGGGCCAGGTCGAGGTGGGGAAGCCGCGTACCGACAGCACGCGCAGATGCTGCTCGCCGAGGCGCGGCGCCAGGCCGGTGGTCAGCGGACTGTCGGCCAGCAGGGTATCGAGGTGGAAGGGCACCTTGGGCACGACCAGCCGCTGGCGGTGAGTCGAAACCGTGGCATGCAGGTAGGTCAGCGTCTGGCTGTCGTCGAGCCAGGCGAGTTCCGGCATCACCCCGTCCAGCAAGTCGAAGAAACGATCCGTCTCGGCGACGAAGTTCGTCAGCCGTTCGCGCCAGTCGACGCCGCGCTGCGGCCGGTGCTCGTAGAGCAGGCCGGCGGCGCGAGAGCGCGACTCCTCCGGCGGCAGGTAGAGCAGTGTCAGGTGATAACTGCTCTCGAAGTGGCAGCCCTGGGCCTCGAAGGTAGCGCGGCGCTCCTCGTCCACCAGCCAGGACAATGGCTCGGGAAAGTCGCTGTCAGGGTAGTCGGCTGCCGCCAGGCGCTCGGCCTCGACAAACAGCGCCCAGCCCGAGCCGAGGCGACGCAGGGCATTGTTCAGGCGCGCCGAGGTGGCTACCAGTTCGCCTTGGGTGGCGCTGTCCAGGTCCGGCCCACGAAAGCGCAAGCTGCGCTGGAATGAACCGTCCTTGTTCAACACGACGCCGGGGGCGACCAGGCCGGCCCAGGGCAGCCAGTCGGCGAGCTGGGCGGGGCGGCGCTGATATTCGGTGAGGTTCAGCATGGCAGCGCTCCTCACACGTCCAGCAGCGGGGGCTGCTTGATATGCCGGGCGAACACCTGCAGGAACTGCGGATCCAGGCGGGCGCCCCAGACGGCCAGCGAGTGGCCGACCAGCCAGAGCGCCAGGCCCGGAATCCATAGCTGCAGGCCCAGGCCGACCACCGCCGCGAGGGTGCCGTTGAGGATGGCCACGTTGCGTGGCGCGCCGCCGAGCAGGATGTGCTCGGTCAGTGCGCGGTGCAGCGGCACTTCGAAACCGGGGATGAGAGTACGTTCGCCGTTCATGCGACCACCGCCCCGCCGGCGAAGCTGAAGAAGCTGAGGAAGAAGGACGACGCGGCGAAGGCGATCGACAGGCCGAAGACGATCTGGATCAGCTTGCGAAAGCCGCCGCTGGTGTCGCCGAAGGCCAGCGTCAGGCCGGTGGTAATGATGATGATCACCGCGATGATGCGCGCCACCGGGCCCTGTACGGATTCGAGGACTGCTTGCAGCGGTCCCTCCCAGGGCATGCCGGAACCGGCGGCGAGCACGGGCAGGGAAGCGCCCAGGCAGAGGGCGCCGAGCATCAAGGCACTGACGACGCGGCGACGATAAACAGCGAAAGCATGGAGGGCAGTCATGGCTGATTTCCCGAGGCAGAGGAGGAGCGAAGGAGGGTGTCGAGGGAGCTGAGTTGGTAGCCGCGCTCGTCATGGCCGATGACGCGGGCGATCTGCTGGACATGGCGCGCTCGGCCGCGCCCGGCGAGGAACACCACCAGGTTGATCGCCTCGGCGATCAGCGCCCGCGGCGCGGCCAAGGCGACCTCCAGGATCAGTTGCTCCAGACGCAGCAGCGCGCCCTGGGCGGAACCAGCGTGGATGGTGGCTATGCCACCGGGATGGCCAGTGCCCCAGGCCTTGACCAGATCCAGTGCCTCGCCGCCGCGCACCTCGCCGACCACCACGCGGTCTGGGCGCAGGCGCAGCGTGCTGCGCACTAGGTCGGCCATGGACACCACGCCAGGCTTGGTGCGCAGGGCGACGTGATCGAAGGCCGGGCACTGCAGCTCGACCGTGTCCTCCAGCACCAGCACGCGGTCACCACTACCGGCCACCTCGGCCAGCAACGTGTTGGCCAGGGTGGTCTTGCCGCTGCTGGTGCCGCCGGCCACCAGGATGTTCTGCCGCTCGTGAACGGCCACGCGCAGGTATTCGGCTTGCGCCGCGCTTAGGATGCCGTCGGCGACGTACTGTTGCAGCGGGATGACCCCGGCGGCACGCTTGCGCAGGGCGAAGGTCGGCCCGGCCACCACCGGCGGCAGTACGCCCTCAAAGCGTTCGCCGGTTTCCGGCAACTCGGCGCTCAGCAACGGCCGGCCACGATGCACCTCCGCCCCGACATGCGCGGCCACCAGGCGGATGATCCGCTCGCCGTCGGCCGCCGCCAGTGTGCCCAACCGGGCGCGGCCGACTGACAGGCGATCCAGCCAGAGCACGCCGTCGGGGTTGAGCATTACCTCGACCACGTCAGGATCATCCAGGGCGGCAGCGATCAGCGGACCCATCGCCGTGCGCAGCATGCGCGTGCGGCGATCCAGGGAAGTCGCCGTCGCGCTCAGCACGATGGAAGAGGAGCAGTTCATAGGCGCTCTCCAGTGGCCTGAACCTCTTCCTGCACGTCCCTGACCAGGCTGCGTCCGCGCTGCAGGTGACGCCCCAGTTGCTCGACGAATTGGCTGAAGCGCAGCTTGCCCTGCGCGCGCGCCGCCTCCTGATGCGCCTCAGGCACCGGCGTGCTCACCGTGAGGTAGTAGCGCACGTACAGCGCCACGGTTTCGATCAGGATGTGCTGGTCGCGCTCCAGGCGTTCGAACTGACGTGACAGCCGGTCCAGGCGTTTGGCAATGGCCACCTCGCGCTGCTCGCCGGACTCGGGCGACAGCCAGGAGGCAAGGGCCGCGGCGATGATCGAGGACTTCGACACGCCCTTGGTGATCGCCAGTTCGTTCAGGCGCTTGGCATGCTCGGGTTGGATAAACAGGTTGAGGCGGGCTCGGCTCATAGGGCTATTCCATCGTCAGGGTCGAGGGCGGCCAGCCGCGCCATGCGCTGCAGGCGTGGGTCCGGCTGAGAGGGGAAGGGCGCTGGGACGTCGTCCTCGTCGAGCAGCAGCAGATCGCTGGCCATCTCGTCGTGATCCGGCAACTGGGCGAGTTCCGCGAGCTCGGGCTGACGGCGCAGGCTGCCGTCCTCGACGGTCTCGTCGTCAGTCAGCCCGGCCGGCGACGCGCCAACGGCTGCCGGCACGACCAGGCTGCTCCAGTCGTCTGCGCGTGGCGCCGGTGCATCGGCATAGCGGCCCGGCTGCAAGCGCGGCGCCGTCAGTACCCGGCTCTGGAAGTTGGCGTCGGTGAAGTAGCGCAGCTTCTTCGCCCGGATCGGCGCCAGGCCCGAGAGCATCACCACGGCCTCGTCGCTGGGCAGCTGCATCACCTCGCCCGGGGTCAGCAGCGGGCGGGCGGTTTCCTGGCGCGACACCATCAGGTGGCCCAGCCAGGGCGCCAGACGGTGGCCGGCGTAGTTGCGCTGCGCGCGCAACTCGGTGGCAGTGCCCAGGGTCTCGGAGATGCGCTTGGCGGTGCGTTCGTCGTTGGTGGCGAAGGTCACCCGCACATGGCAGTTGTCGAGGATCGAGTGGTTCTGGCCGTAGGCCTTGTCGATCTGGTTCAGCGACTGCGAGATCAGGAACGCGCGCACCCCATAACCGGCCATGAAGGCCAGCGCCGTTTCGAAGAAATCCAGCCGTCCCAGCGCCGGAAATTCATCGAGCATCAGCAGCAGCTTGTGACGGCGCTCGATGCCGTCGGAGCCGTCGAGCGACTCGGTCAGGCGCCGGCCGACCTGGTTGAGGATCAGGCGGATCAGTGGCTTGGTGCGGCTGATGTCCGAGGGCGGTACTACCAGGTACAGCGATACGGGATGCTCGGCTGAGATGAGGTCGGCGATCCGCCAGTCGCAACGCGAGGTGACCTCGGCGACCGTCGGATCACGGTAAAGGCCGAGGAAGGACATGGCCGTCGACAGTACGCCCGAACGCTCGTTCTCACTCTTGTTCAGCACCTCGCGCGCGGCCGAGGCCACTACCGGATGGGGCGCATCACCCAGGTGCGGCGTGGTCATCATCCGGTGCAGGGTCAGTTCGAAGGTGCATGCCGGATCGGAGAGGAAGTTGGCGACACCACGCAGGGTCTTGTCCTGGCCGGCGTAGAGCACGTGCAGGATGGCGCCGACCAGCAGCGCATGGCTGGTCTTCTCCCAATGGTTGCGCCGCTCCAGCGCGCCCTCCGGGTCGACCAAGATATCGGCGATGTTCTGCACGTCGCGCACCTCGTGGGCGCCGCGACGCACTTCCAGCAGCGGGTTGTAGGCGGCCGAGTCCAGGTCGGTGGGGTTGAACAACAGGCAGTGGGAGAAGCGCGAGCGCCATCCCGCAGTCAGGCTCCAGTTCTCGCCTTTGATGTCGTGGATGACCGCCGAGGCCGGCCAGGAGAGCAGGGTGGGTACCACCAGGCCAACGCCTTTGCCCGAGCGCGTCGGGGCGAAGGTCAGCACATGCTCGGGGCCTTCGTGACGCAGGTACTGGTCGTCGAACTGGCCGAGGAACACACCCGCGGGCTGAGTGAGGCCGGCCTTGCGCACCTCATCGGCATCGGCCCAGCGCGCTGAGCCGTAGGTGGTAACTCGGCGTGCCTGGCGCGCGCGCCAGATTGCCATGCCGATGGCCACCACCAATGCCAGCAGGCTGCTGCAGGCGGCAATGCTGCCGCCGACGTTGAAGACGTCCGGCGCATAGGCATCGAAGACGAACCACCACTCGAACAGACGCCACGGGTGATAGACCGGCGTGCCCAGCAACTCGAACCAGGGCGCCCCCAGGTGGGCCTGGTAGCCGAGCGCGGCCGCCGTCCACTGCGTGGCACCCCATACCCCGGAAAGGGTGATGGCCAACACCACCAGCACTTGGCCATACAGCACCGTCGTCGCATGCATCCCTGAACCCAACCTCCCTGGCAAAACGCACGGCACGCCGATGTGCCGCGGGCGAGAGGTTCGGTAATGGGGGAGGAGGGGTCAAAGACCGTTTCGGGGATGATTAAGAGTGTTAAGAGAACAGTTCAGGTTTCGGAGGCTGACGGATGATTTCGGCAGGGAGAGGCATACTTTGAGGGATCAACCAGAAGATGTTGATCCAACAGCTCAAACAGCTAGAGAAGGATGGCATCGTGCTGCTGACGGCTGTCGAGACGAGATTGCCGACGCTTACATTTCAAGGCCTTCGGCCAGGCGATCAGGTCATCGCGAATGGTTTCAGCGGTCTGCAGTCAGGGATTTGGTGTCAGTGCAGTCGCATCAGGCCGACTTAAGCAGCAGGATGCTGGAGTGGCTCTTAGCCTCAGTGAGTGGTAGTTATAAGGCAGTTTTATCCTCGATAGAACTTACAAATAGGCTCAGCGCTCGGCAGGCTGTTTCGGTTTCTTCCTCAAGTCGCTCTGGGTCTCCATGAGCGAACCAGGACAGTATCAGTCCGTCGAACAGTTGAACGACAAGGCGGCTAATGTCATTCACTGTGGTCTTATCTATCTTTTTGCCAATGGCAAGTGACATGGAGTTTTCGGTGACGCTAATGCCGACCGAGTAAATCCTATTTGTCATCTCTGGATTATTGCGCATCGTCCATAGGAAGAGTTCGGATTGGGCTCTGGCCATCGCGGGGTTTTCAATGAACCAATCGATTGTTTGTCGCAACATCCGGGTTACCGTCTCGGCAGGAGTGGAGCCCGCCTCGACTAGTTCTAGTGCTTGTTGAGGAAGGTTGAACAGCGACTCGTATACGGCGTAGAACAGGTCGTCTTTGGTGTGAAAAACATAGTGCAAGGATGCTAGTGGGGCGTTCGCGGCGGCAGCAATTCGCCGAGTTGTTGCATTTGCGACGCCATGCTCTGCAATCACATTGATTGCCGCTTTTACGAAGTCCTGTCTCCGCAGGTCAGCACCTATTCTAGCCATTTGGCTTATCTCCCTTGAGCGGTGATGCTTATATCAACATGGTTTGGTATTAGCGCTGGAGATGCTACCTAACCCCCGCCATTGCTGTCGTGGTCTCCACTGTTACGGGACGTTCACTTGCCGTTAGAAAGTGTGCGACTCCGACTCAGTGCGCCAAAATGTAACACGTGTTACGTAAATTCACGCACCATTGCCCTCGAGTGGGGCGAGCTTGGTGAGTCTGGGTGTCAAGGTATCACAAAACATTTGTTAGAAAAAATATAAGATATTGATAAATAAGGTAAAAAAATACTCTTGTCCCAGTGGCATGGCCCTTGCTCTGGTCATACGACTTGGTCGCATGACCAACATTCGTGACCTAGAGTCTGGCACAGCAAATCCCTTCCCTCCAGGAGGGCTGAGCTGCCGATCCAAGCCCCATGAGGACCCTCAAAATGAAAGAAGTTACTGAGCGCCCAAGCATCGGACCCGCCACCTTTGGTGGCGTCAAGTTTCTGCTCGGCTGGCTAGCAGCATCAGCTGTAGTCACAGCGACTCAAGCTGCGGAAGTAGACGTTGCGCTGTTGGGGACAAAGCTGACTCCATTAGGCGGGGAGGTGGCGGCGAGCGCTGATGGCGAGATTCCCGCTTGGGTCGCACCAGGTGCGCAGGATGTGGGCTGGAGTCACGGGCAAGTTCGCGGAGAGCACTGGCGTTATAAAGATGACAAGCCGCTCTACAGCATTGATGCTAGCAATGTTGCGCAGTACGCCAGCAGGCTGTCGCCCGGGCAGTTGGAGCTGCTCAAGAAGTTGCCCGGCTATCGCATGGATGTTTATCCCACCCGACGCAGTTGTGGGGTGCCAGACTTCGTTGCGGAGAATACCAAGAGAAATGTTGGCTTCGCATCGCTTGATGCTGATGGCCTGGCGCTGAAGGAGGCACATGTGCCAGGAATTCCGTTCCCTATGCCAACCACAGGGGCGGAAGTGATGTGGAACATGAAGATGCGCTATCGCGGCGTCGGTTTCCACATGACCAAGACGGTTTCGGGGATCTCTCCGCGGAAGGCGGGCAGCGATTGGCTGAACACCTCATTGGATTGGACTGTTTTCTTCCCTTGGGCAGAGCGCGGGAGCAAGCTGTTTTCGTCAACCGATGGCACAGAGGCAGCGACCTACTTCTCTTATTTTGATCCAGTGTCTCTGGCTGGACAGGCGGGAGTGGTTACCGCCATGGCAGGCGAGCAGCCCACGACCTTCTACTACTTCCCTGGCCAGCGCCGTGTGCGTCGCATGCCGGCCTATTCCTATGATGCGCCACAAATTGGCTTGGACAACCAGTACACCATCGACGAGTCCAATATCTTCTTCGGTCCCCTGGATCGCTTCGACTGGAAGCTGATCGGCAAGCAAGAGCTGATCGTGCCTTACAACTCCTTCGGTGCTTACGACACGTCTGCCAAGACCGAAGATTTTGCCAAGCAAGACTTCATCGCGCCCGAATTCCGCCGCTACGAGGCTCACCGTGTGTGGGTGGTCGAGGCGACTGTGCGCCAGGGTATGCGCCATCAGGCGCCGAAGCGAGTCTTCTATATCGATGAGGACAGCTGGACCGGGCTCATGGCTGTTGACTACGACAAGCAAGGGCAAATTTGGAAGGTGCGTGAGGGCTTCTCCATTCCAGTGTATGAGACCGGTACCTGCGATATGGAGGCCCAGGTTCAGTACAACCTGGCCGATGGTCGCTACCTGTATGACATGACCTCGGTTGGCGTGGGTAAGGATGACCATCGCTGGATCACTGAGAACGGCGGCAATCCCCGCATGAAGCGTGGCTTCTATACCTCCGATAACCTGCGAACCATCAGCGAACGCTAATTGCGAACTTTGGGAGCCGACATGAAAAGAATAATTTCTAAAGCATCGGGTCTGGTCATTGCGTGCACAGCACCGCTGGCTATGGGCTTCACCTTCGAGACGGAGAATATCCGCGGTTCGTTCGATTCCACCATTGGCTGGGGCATGGGGGTGCGCACCCAGTCTCCAGGGTGCGACCTGATCAACGCCGGCGCGACCGGGCATGGCGCTCCTGGCGGATGTCTGGATCCGACCGTCTCCGGGATCGGTGACCAGGGCAACCTGAACTACGGCAAGGGCGACCTGTTCACCAACTACATCAAGGGCGTGCACGAACTGGTGTTGAAGTTTCCCGAGGACTTCACCTTCATGGCGCGCGGCAGCTGGAAGCGTGACTTCGCCGCCACCGACACCACGGGAACGCTGGGGGCGGAAACCCAGTTCTGGCAGGCCATGGGCTCGGATATCGGCAGCGACGGGCTGACCGATGACGCGCGTGACGAGCTCAAGTTCAAGGCGCGCCTGCTCGATCTGTGGGTAAGCAAGAGCTTCGATGTGGCGGATCATCGGGTGCGTGCGCGTCTGGGTAACCAGGTGATCAACTGGGGCGAGAGCCTGTTCGCCATTGGCGGCATCAATGCCACCAACGCCTATGACTTCCAGGCCCTCTCGAGCCCGGGGGTGCAGCTCAAGGAAGCCGTGCTGCCGGCGCCGATGCTCAGCGTCGCCACCGGGCTCGGTTACGGCGTGAATGTCGAGGCCTACTACCAGTTTGGCTGGAACAAGAGCGAACTGCCGCCGGTGGGCAGCTACTGGTCGACCTACAACGTGATCGGCGAGGGCATGGAAGAGTACGGGTACGACGACAAGGATGCCCGTGACAGCGGTCAGTGGGGGCTCTCGGTGCGCTGGCAGCCTGAAGACAGCGACGTCAACTACGGCTTCTACGTGATGCGCTATCACGACAAGCTGCCGCAGGCACGCTACGACCAGGCCACCTTCGCGCCCACCTGGGTCTACCCGGAAGACCGCATGCTCTATGGCATCAGCGCCAACCTGCCGGTTGGCGACTGGGCCGTGGGTACCGAGCTGTCCTATCGACCCAAGGAGGCGGTGCCGCTCAACCCCTTGCCCGGCCTCGCCTTCGGCCCTGCGCCTTGCTCGGGACGGGGAGGGGAGTGCTGGAAGGACACCAAGAAATTCCAGTGGCACCTGACCGGCATCTACAGCCTGACCAACGCCAACTCCCCGGATTTGCTCGAGTTCACCGGGGCGAGCACCGGCACCCTGCTGACGGAACTGGTGTTGGTGAAGTACCCAGGACTGCATGACAGCTACGACGGCGAGCTGGTCGCCCCGGGGGCCAACACCTGGGTCGAGGACCTGTCGCAGTTCCCGCCCAAGGCCCACGGCGACGCGACCTCCTCGGGGATCCATCTCGACTTCAGCCTGACCTATGACGGCAGCCTGATCCCGGGCTGGACGGTGACCCCGGGCATCTACTACCAGCAGTCGCTGGGCAATGGTCGCACGCCATCGAATTACTCGACCTACACCCGCGATGCCAGCGCGATGAACCTGTACCTGAACTTCGTGCGCAACCCGGGTAACTGGCAGGTCAGCTTGAACTACGCGAAGTTCAACGATGGTGACACCCCCTACGACCAGATGCTGCGTGATCGCGATTACGTTGGCCTGGCGATTTCGCACTCGATGTGAGGCATGCAGTGAATACTCCTCTTGTAGACAAGTCCGACCAGAGGGGGCGTGGCGTGCTGCCACGCCTGGAGGGCTGGCTGTTCCGCCAGCGCCGGCTGGTGCTGGTGCTGCTCGCTCTTTTCACCCTGGGCATGGCCTGGTTTGCCGTGCAGCTGCGCATGGATGCCGGCTTCGAGAAGCAATTGCCGATCGGCCATGAATATGTCGAGACCTTCCAGGCCTACCGCAGCGACCTGATCGGAGCGAATCGCCTGACCATAGTGGTCAAGGCCCGCAACGGCTCGATCTGGAACGTGGCCGGGCTCAAGCGGCTCTACGACGTAACCCAGGCGGTGACCTTCCTGCCTGGCGTTTCGCGCAGCAGCGTGCAGTCGTTGTGGACACCCAACTCCTTCGTCAACGAGATCACCGAAGAGGGCTTTCGCGCCGATCCGTTGATCCCCGGCACGGTGACACCCGAGCGTCTCGACCAGGGGATCATCGACAAGATCGCCAATTCCACGGCCCAGGGAGGTTTCGTCGGCACCCTGGTGGCGCGTGATCAAAGCAGTGCGATGATCACCGCCGAGCTCAACGAACTTGACGAAAATGGCAAGCAACTGGACTACGTGGCCTATAATCAGGTCCTGGAGCAGCAGATTCGCGCGCAGTTCGAGGACGACGCGTTCGAAATCCAGATCATCGGTTTCGCCAAGCAGATCGGCGATATCGCCGACGGCGCCTCCGCCGTGCTGGAGTTCTGCCTGCTGGCGCTGCTGCTGACCGCGGCGGCGGTCTACTGGTACTGCCATTCCGTGCGCTTTACCTTGTTGGCGCTCGGCTGCTCGCTGACTTCGCTAGTCTGGCAGTTCGGCAGTCTGCGCCTGCTCGGCTACGGCCTGGACCCGCTCGCCGTGCTGGTGCCCTTTCTGGTGTTCGCCATCGGCGTGTCCCACGGCGTGCAGCAGATCAACTACATAGTGCGGGAAATCGCCTGCGGCAAGAGCGCCGAGGAGGCTGCGCGCTCCAGCTTCAGTGGCCTGCTGATTCCGGGCACCCTGGCGCTGGTGACAGCCTTCGTGTCTTTCGTCACCCTGCTGCTGATTCCAATTCCGATGGTACGCGAACTGGCCATCACCGCATCGCTCGGCGTGGCCTACAAGATCGTCACCAACCTGGTGATGCTGCCGCTGGTGGCGTCGATGCTCAAGGTCGACGGCAACTACGCCAGCGCCGAGGAACTGTCGCGTGAGCGCCGTGCCCGCTGGCTGCATGGGTTGGCGCGCCTCGCCGAGTGGCGCAATGCTCAACTGGTACTCGGCGTCGCCCTGCTGGTGTTCCTCACGGCGATCTGGCAGAGCCATGACCGGGTCGTCGGCACGCTGCAGGCCGGTGCGCCGGAGTTGCGTGAGGACGCCCGTTTCAACCTTGATGCGGTGTCTATCGCCAGCAACTACGACATCGGTCTGGACTGGCTCAGCGTGGTCTTCGAGATCGCGCCGGACGACTCCGGCGAGATCACCGGCGCCTGCGAGAACGTGGCCCTGGGGCAGTACCAGGATCGCTTCGTGTGGGCCATGCAGGGCGTTCCCGGGGTGCTGTCGGTCGCTTCGTTTTCCAGCGGCATGCGCCAGTTCAACGAGGGCTACAACGAGGGCAATCCGAAGATGAGCGCGGTGCCTATCGACTCCATGAACTACTCATCGCTGGCCACCGAGGTCGCCCGAATCTCCGGCATCATGCGCGCCGATTGCAGCATGACCGCCGTGCACCTGTACCTGGCGGACCACAAGGCGACCACCATCAATCGGGTGATCGAAGCGGCCAAGGCGTTTCGCGCCGAGTTCCCCATGCCGGGCGTCTCGGTGCGCCTGGCATCGGGCAATGCCGGCGTGCTGGCGGCCATCAACGAGGAGGTGGAGAAGAGCGAAATGCCGATGCTGCTGTATGTCTACGCCGCCATCGCGCTACTGGTGTTCGCCGTCTACCGCGACCTGCGCGCCGTGCTGGTGTGCTGCCTGCCGCTGACCATCGGTACCTTCATCGGCTACTGGTTCATGAAGGAGCTGCAGATCGGCCTGACCATCGCCACCCTGCCGGTGATGGTGCTGGCGGTGGGTATCGGTGTCGATTACGCCTTCTACATCTATAACCGCCTGCAACTGCACCAGGCCAATGGCCAGCCGATCGTCAAGGCCGTCGAGCATGCGCTGCTCGAGGTCGGCGTGGCGACCATCTTCACCGCCATCACTCTGGCCATCGGCGTCGCCACCTGGGCGTTCTCCGAGCTCAAGTTCCAGGCCGACATGGGCAAGCTGCTGGCCTTCATGTTCATGGTCAACATGGTCATGGCCATGACGGTGCTACCGGCCTTCGCCGTTTGGCTGGAGCGGGTGTTCCCGCGCAAGCGCCCGGTGCGCATGATCGGCGCCCTGTCGCATTGAGGAAAGATAGATGAGATACGCGATTTCATTAATTGCCGCACTGTTTGCTGCTACGCCAGTTCATGCGGAGCCTCTGCAGCCTGTGCCGGCTGCGTCGGTGGAACATGCCAGTGCGGCAACTATGCTGGACGCCACGTGGGCAGGTGAGCGCATCGTGGCGGTCGGCGACCATGGTGTAGTTCTGTTTTCCGATGATCGGGGTGTGAGCTTTCAGCAGTCAGCTTCTGTACCCATTTCCACGCCACTGACGGGCGTTAGCTTCGTCGATGCCCGTCATGGTTGGGCCGTTGGGCATTGGGGGGCGATCCTGGCTACCGCCGATGGAGGTGGGTCCTGGCAGATCCAACGCCTTTCCAGTGAGGAGGATCGACCGCTGTTTGCGGTGCATTTCTTTGATGCTCAACGCGGCGTCGCTGTGGGGCTCTGGTCTTTGGTTCTGACCACCGATGATGGTGGTCGTACTTGGCAAGAGCAGAGCCTGCCTCCGCCGCCCGGATTCCGGCGGGCCGATCTCAACCTGATGGGACTGTTCGCAGACCAGGATGGACATCTCTATGCCACCGCAGAGCGCGGCCAGTTACTGCGCTCCTCTGATCGGGGGCGCTCTTGGAACTACCTCGACACGGGATACGAAGGCACCCTTTGGGCTGGAGTGGCACTTGCGGATGGCCGTCTCCTTGTCGGGGGGCAGCGCGGCACGCTCTTGCATGGCTCGGCGGACGGCCTGTCGTGGCAACGCGTGCCGTTGCAGAGCAAGAGCTCCATCACCGCGATCACGGTTTCAGGAAGACGTATAGCCGCAGCTGGGCTCGATGGATTGATGGTGAGCAGCTCGGATGGCGGTCGTACCTTTGAGGAGCAGCAAGCGGCTGATGGCAGCTCCCTGACTGCTGCCCTTTTTATCGGGCGCGAGACGCCATTGCTGTTCTCGCGCCGGGGTGTCATCGCGCTGCCCGGCTCTTGAAATTTTGGTGGTCTGAGCAATCGCTCTGATTGTTTGCCTAGGGGTGTGATTGCGACATTTTGGGGAGCGTGAGCTCCCCTTTTTTTCTCCTGTTTGACCGCATTTTAGGAATGGCATGCGTGCACGATAAAAACATAACAACTGTTGCGTAAAAGGTTGCTCAGCAGTAGAGTTCAAGTAAGCAATGTGGAAATCCCCCAGGGCTTTCCGGGAACAGTTTGAAGGGCAACAGCCACCTAAACCGCTGGTGTGGACAGCTTGTAGAGCTGGTTCATCAACATCCGGACATTGGGTGGGTGAGAGGAGAGGCACTCATGTCGGTTGCTAGTTTCAACGATTCAATTAAGGAAGGAGCCAAGACGGATCCTTTCCGGCTAATCGGTGGGTGGGTCGAACGGCCGGAAGATATTCAGCCTGCGCTGGAGGGCGATGTCCGGGCTGATGTGGTTGTCGTAGGCGCCGGTTTCGCCGGGCTTTCTGCTGCGCTGGAGCTCAGGGCGTTGGGGGCGGAGGTCGTCGTACTCGAACAGGAGTTCACTGGCTTTGGCGCCAGTGGCCGCAATGCTGGTTACCTCGCTGGAAGCATGGGCGTTGAGTTCGAGCTCTTCGTTAGGCGTGTTGGCGTCGAGCAGGCTACGAAGATCGTCAGTTTCTATGACGAGGGTGTGGCCTATGTGGAGAAACGCCTCGTCGAGCTTTCCATTGATTGTGACTACAGGCCGAGCGGCATCATTCGCGCAGTGGTGCATCCGTCGCAGGAGAAGAAGCTACGCCACGACATGGAACTCGGCGCAAAACTGGGCTCGGACACTCGTTTCGTAGATTCCTACGAGATGCGCGCGCGTGGCATTCCTCCGGCTTTCCTTTTCGGCTGCACCCAGCACGGAGGTACTCTGGACCCCGGCAAGTATGTGATGGGACTGCGGCGTGCGGCGCTCGGGGCCGGCATAAAACTCTACGAGCAAACCCCGCTGCTGTCCTACAGCGAAGGCCCGACTATTACCTGCAGGACCGCCCGGGGCTCTGCCAGCGCGCCGTTTATGGTGCTCGCCACCAATGCCTACACGCCGCAGCTCGGCCTGTTGCGTGACAAGGTGGCTCCGATAAGGGTCTCGGCGATCGAAACAGAGCCGTTGTCCAAGGCCCAGCTTGCCTCGCTTGGCTGGTCGCACCGAGAAGGCCTCGTAACGCCGCATTTAACAATGGAAAGTCACCGTCTTACGGCGCGCGACACGCTCCTATTGACAACCAAGAAGCTGGGATATGCCTATGGCTCAAGCACACCAAACGTGCCTGACAGCGCTGCCTATTCCGCTCTAGCTCAGACACTGGATAAGCGATACCCGACCCTACGGGGTATTTCTCTTCGCGCCTGTTGGAGCGGCTATATCAGCTTGGCGTATGACGCCCTGCCGGTTGTTGGGCAAACCGGGCCGCAACAGAACATTTTCTATACAGCTGGCTGCTCCGGCCATGGAGTCGGTACCCAGTCACTAGTCGGTAGCCTGCTCGCCGAGAGGATAGGCGGCATCGAGCATCCACTGCTATCGGCCTTGCGCCACAAGACACCGCGCACGCTGCCCGAGCCGCTGCAATGGTGCCTCATGAATGCCGCACTGATGGGGGCTAATGCTCTGGATCACCTTGTTAACCGCAAGGTGAAGTCATCAGCGAACGGATGATTCCGAAACTAGCGCGTGGGGCTGCCACCGCATCCGGACCACTAATTTACTTAAGGAAAACCTATGAAGACCTGTACTAACGAGGCTGAACGCTTGACGGCCTGGGCCGCGATCGCGGGCGGCATCTTTGCTTACCTCAACATCATCTTTATGGTCATTCTGACCCGTGCAGACATGTCTCTCACGTTGGACGGTGGCTGGATGCTGACGTTGCCGGCAGAGGCGCGGGAGTACTTCAGGCTGTCGATGTTCGCCGACGTTTTGGGCTTCTACCTGCCCGTGCTGGTGATTGGCGGCTATCTGTGGAATCGCTTTCGTCATGAGGCTGGCGCCAAGGGTGATATGGCCGTGCTGGCCATTACGACTTACGTAGTGCTCGGGGTTACTGGAGCGAGTCTTCAGTTGGCCGTGCTCAATCCGCTAGCAGAACTCCACGCCGCAGGAAGTGAGGCCGTAAAGGCTGCCGCCGAGACTACTTGGACGGCCATCGCTGTGGGCAGCCAGCGTGGCCTCTGGTGGTGCGAAGGGCCCGTGGTTCTTTTCTGGGGGTTGGTTGTTGCGCCGCATCTGAAAAAAGAGGGTTGCCCGGCCTCGTTGCTTTGGCCTCTGACGGTGGTCGGCTGGAGCTTTGTACTGTTCTTTGTAACCGGCTTCTTTCCCGTTCTTGAGCAGCTCTCTTACCTATGCCTTGTGATCGCAGTGGCGTTTTTCCCGATGTGGATGCTCATGTTCGGCCTGCATTTGCGTCACCGACAGGCATCCAGCCCTCTCGGGGCCTGAGTACGCACACCTTACAGACGGCTCTCTGACGATGAGTGGCCTTCCTAAAACAACCACGAGTGAGACTCCGCAAATGTCTGACAAGTCAACCTCAAAGCCACAATATGAGCTCAATCGGCGGCGCTTACTGAAGCTTGCTGGCGCGACAGCCGCCGTAGGTGGTCTAGGCCTCAGTGCAGGGCTGGCCAGCGCTGCAGAAGGCACGATGAGATCTCGTGACAATGCAGACGGCGTCCTCGATATTGCCATCATTGGCGCAGGGCTAGCTGGTCTGACGGCTGCCCGCGATTTGCAAGCTTCGGGCTGCGACTCTTTCGTTGTCCTGGAGGCAAGAGACCGGGTCGGCGGCAGAACACTCAACCACGACTTGGGCTCGGGATATATCTCCGAGGTCGGTGGACAGTGGATTGGGCCTGGGCAGACTGCAGTTGCTGATCTTGCAAGGGAGCTGGAGGTCGGAACATTTCCGACCTACTACGAAGGCAAGACCGTCTTCCTTAGTGGGGAGAAAGGGCGTCTGGCGCTGGACCTACAAGGTGGCTTTGGCACCAATGAGGAGATCGCCGCCAAGCTCAGTCAACTCTCCCGAGAGGTTCCTTCGGGGGCACCCTGGAAGTCACCAAGAGCAGCCGAGCTGGATAAGCTTTCAGCCGGCGATTGGCTCTCGCAGCAAAACATCAAGCCTGAGGATCGTAGAGGCTGGGATGTCAGCTTTGCTCTGACTTGCGGCATAACGCCTTCGAAAATGGGGCTTCTGCATTTCCTGTCGATGATCAACTCGGCGGACTGTCAGTACTCGAGGCTTGAATCGATCAAGGACAGCGCACAGGGCACCCGACTAGTAGGTGGCTCGCAGATTCTTTCCATTCGTATGGCCGAGCAGCTTGGCGATAAAGTTCGTCTTTCCTGCCCCGTGCGAAGTGTCTCTGGTTGGAATACGGATGTCGTCGCTCTGCATACCGATCAAGGCACAATCCGCGCCCGACGAGTGATCATGGCTGTTCATCCGGCCCTCTGTAACCAGATCCAATTCACGCCTGCATTGCCAACTGGCCGAGCGGCGTTGCAGCGAGCTTGGCCGGCTCACAGCCCAGCTCGTAAGACAGCAATGGTCTACAAGCGACCGTTCTGGCGGGACAAGGGCCTCAATGGGCATACCCACCAAATTGACGTTAACGGTGCCGTGCTTTGGGCTTGGGATAACTCGCCGCCAGGTGCAGAGATCGGCGTTATCAATGCCTTTATAACCAACGCCCAGCTGCCATCCGGTCACCAGGATGCGATGAAAATATTGTCCGAAATCTATGCGCGAGCCCTTGGTGACGAGGCTCTCAATCCGGTGGCTTATTACGATCACGATTGGGGGTTAGCCGACTCTTGGAGCCTTACCTGTATTTCAGCGATTCCGCCTGGCTTCTGGACCACCCACGGCGAGTCATTACGCCCGCCATGCGGCAACTTGTTCTGGTCGGGCACTGAGACCGCGGATATTTGGGCTGGTTATATGGATGGGGCCGTACGCTCGGGCCGCCAGAGTGCTCTGCAGGCGCTCAATTCCCTGCGCCAGGTTTGAGGAGGCTGCTATGAAGAAAAAATTATTGTTGGGTTTGGGCGTTCTATTTGCGATCCTGCTGGGTGTTTACGGGCGTGACGCGATCGGCCTGTACTATCTCGTGGACACCATTGAAACCGATGCTAAAGCACATGATGCAGACGCTGGAGTGTGGCCCCAAGTGGTTGACGGGTGTAATGGTTGCCATGGCTCGCAAGGTAATTCTTTGCATCAGCGCTACCCGAGTCTGGCAGGGCAGCCAGCTGCCTATATAGAAACCCAGCTTCGCAACTTCGCGAGTGGTGAGCGTTCGTACCCCGCCATGGGGCCAATGGCGATGATCCTCAGTGAAGAAGAAATCAAAACCTTAGCGGACTACTACGCTCGGCACAAAGCCGCTGAAAACACTTGGTTCAAGCCTGATCCCTCGCTTCGTGAGCAAGGTATGCAACTTGTGAAGGCCGGCGCCTGTGCTGCTTGCCATGGTGAAAATCTGATGGGGCAGGGCGCGTTCCCACGCCTTGCAAGCCAAGGTGCCGATTACCTAATGGCTCAGTTGGATGCCTTTGCTGATGGGCGGCGGGTGGATCCGGCCGGTTCGATGCAAGCCATTACCGCGAAACTGACCGCGGATGAGCGCAAGGCTATTTCCCATTATCTGGCGTCGCTTGCTCCCAAAACGCAGTGAAGCTGTAGCATCCATTTATTTGAAGAGTATTAAGCTATGGAACTCAAAGAGATTCTGGCGTTGCTTTCGTGCGTCTTGCTCATATTGTCGGGAGTGGTGTACGGAACAAAATTTGTTCGAAAGCGAAACTTTTTGCTCGGCTTCGAGTTTTTAATTGTCGCGTTCTCGGCCTCGAACTTCTTGATCTACCTGTTGACTGAGATTAAAATCAACTATGATATTTCATTTTTTCTTGACGCCTTTTCGAGGGCCTTTGGTATTCCAATTGTCGCTGTGCTTGGTCTGATGGCTTTAACCCACGACTACAAGCCTTCGGCATTCAAGGATGTTTTAATATTTGCGATTACATTCGCAGGCACTTTTGTGCTGATCTCCGCCGATTTTATGGCTCAGCCTTTGCCGTACTTCTATGTGGTCATGTGGGCTGCTTACACGCTTTACATTTCCTACTTCATTATCAGGCTGATCGGGTTGGGCGAGAAGTTGCACGCCATCGGAATGACACTTTCTGCTTTGCTTGGATTGGCGGTAGCCTGCATTTACGATTTTGTCCCTATCCCTGGGGATGAGTCCAAGGTGATATTCCTGACGATCGCGCTAAGCAGTTGGGCCTACATGATGGTTCAGCAGTATTATGCTTATCTGGCCTTCGAGCGTGCCAAAGTGGCAGTGTCTGGCTCGCGTTGATATGTGCGCCCTCGCCTTGTAGGTGTGGCAGGGCAGCCGCGCTGAATTACCTAGCTTTGAACCGGTTCATCCTCTACGCAGGTGTGCCGGTTCCTTTTTTTGTGTAGGTAACGCCTGCCAACTTTCCAGATCACTGGGTTAGGCTTTGCCTGTAACCGATGCACTGTGCAAGGCAGTGTAGTGGTCCACCTATCCCGGACAGTGGGTTAAGTTTTTCGTCGGCAACGGCGGGTGCTAGCCCATGGTTGAATTTATGCGGCCTGAGCCAGATGTAGCGATGCATGAGGTAATGGCTGATGCATCGCCGAGCTGTAGCCGGTCGGTGGAATCCACTCCGACTTCAGGCTGCGAAAAAACCGCTCCATCCGGTATCGTCACAGCCGCTGTCGAAACAGACCGCTGGCATATTGGCTGCCCTAATCCGAATGGAACAGCACGTGCTGTGGTTTGCCACGTTGTTCGTAGGCCATGTCTAAAGCTTTAATCACCAGCTCGGCATCCGGCGTGATCGAGAACGCCCGGCCAACGACCCGCCAGGTATGCAGGTCCAGCAGCGCCGCCAGGTAATGCCGGCGGCCTTGTGCCCAGATGTAGGTGATACCGCCGCCCCAAACTTGGTTGGGGCGCTCGGTGGTGAACTCGCGGTTCAGCCGGTTCGGGATATCTGGCTGGGCCGTAGCCTACTTGTAACCTACAGCCCAGCCAGATACTGATACTCGAAGTATTCGTGGTGGGCCAGTCATGCAGAAAGTCGGGTTGAACCAGCCATCCGTGGCTGACTCTCTGAGTGCTCAGTGGGTTACCGACACACAGGGTCGGCGGTGACAGGGTCTTGTGTCTTGCGATTCTCCCACTGCAGGAGAAGGGAGAGGGCGCACGGGAGGACGGTGAGTGTTACAACCGTCGCGACGGCTAGCCCACCAATCACGGCGAACGCCATCGGTCCCCAGAATATTTGAGGAGCAATCGGGATCATGCCGAGAATTGCTGCGCAGGCCGTTAGGACAATCGGGCGAGCCCGATGCTGGGCGGCACCTGCAATTGCGTCGTGCGGAGTCCTACCTGTACGCACCAAGATGTCTACTTCCTCGATCAGGATGATCGCATTTCGGACGATCATTCCGACCAGCGCAATGACCCCAAGTTGTGCTACGAAACCCATTGGCGTTGCGGTTGGTAGAAGCGCCAACACAACGCCGATCAGACCGAAAGGTGCCATCGCGAGCGCCAGGAACATCCGAGAGAAGCTGCGCAGCTGCACCATTAGCAGCACGCACATCACTAGAGCGGTCAAAGGGAGGACGGCAGCGACTGAGTCACTGCCTTTCGCGGCTTCCTCGACAGCACCGCCTGTTTCGATCTTGTAGCCCTTGGGAAGCGTAGCGGCGAGTTGTGCTACTGAGGGTGCCAGTGCTTGCACGACGGTCGCTGCCTCTAGACCTTCACCTACATCCCCTTGGACGGTGACGAGAGGGAGGCGTTGACGTCGCCAAACGATAGGATCCTCAACGCCGTAGCGGAGCTCGGCGATCTGCGACAACGGAATCGTATGGCCCCCAGAGGTTCTGATTTGCAAGTTTGCGAGTGTTGTAAGGTCGGTGCGTTCACCGACTTGCGCCCGCACGACGACATCGACGAGTCGGTTTTGATCGCGCACTGTCGTGACAGTCGTGCCAGAGAAGATCGTTGCCATGTTGTTGGCAACCTCTTCGGACGAGAGTCCCAGCGCTCTTGCTTGGGTCTGGTTGATTGAAACGAGAACACTTCTTTGTGGTTCACCCGATAGCAGATGTACTTCACGGGTGTCCGGGTTATCCGAGAGCAGATTGGCGAGTTGCGAGGCAATGTCACGAACTTGTGTCTGATCAGGACCGGTGACGCGGTACTTGAGTGGCCAGCCAACGGGGGGGCCGAGTTCTAGAGGTGTTGCTCGGGCAATGAGATTCGGGAACTCTGTTTTGAACGTTGCGGCGAGTTTGGCCTGCAGAGCGTCCCGTTCTTCGATGCCTTTGGTTACCACCACAGACTGGGTGACGTTGTCATTCTGCAGCAGTACCTCCATCGGTAGGTAGAAGCGAATGGCACCGGAGCCTATATAGGTCGAGAAACGATCTACGTTAGGGTCTTGCTTTAGCAGCTTTTCAAGCTTCAATGCCTCTCGCTCTGTAGCATCCAGCGACGCATTCTGCGGCAGCGTAAGGCTGATCAGGAGTTCTGGACGATCGGAGGGAGGAAAGAACTGTTGCTCCAGATAAGCCGAAGCACCGAGCGACAAGATAAACGCCAGGCCGGCAACCGAGAGGGTAATTGCACGATGACCCAGGGACCAGGACAGGGCGCGATTGTAAGCAGCCATGATGCGACCGTCTGCATGGCCTTGCTGGGGCATGGATTTGGGCAGGATCAGGGTACCGAGCAACGGTGAAAACAAGACCGCGACCACCCAGGATGCCGACAGCGAGATCAGCACCACCATGAACATCGAGTAGCAGTACTCACCTGCGCTCGATGCCGCAAAGCCTACCGGGATAAACCCGGCGATCATGACGAGCGTGCCGGTCAGCATTGGAAAGGCGGTCGAGTCATAGGCAAAGCTTGCCGCCCGTTTGAGGCTCCAACCCTCTTCAAGCTTTCCGACCATGGCCTCGACAGTAATCATTGCATCGTCAACGAGCAGGCCGAGAGCGATGATCAGAGCACCGAGCGAGATGCGCTGGAGACCTATGCCGGTTAACTCCATCCCTATAAAGGTCAGCGCCAGGACGAAGGGGATAGAGATGCTGACGACAAGGCCGGCTCTCACACCGAGTGAAAGGAACGAGACCGCGAGCACGATCAAGACTGCTTCGGTGAGTACTGTAAGGAACCCATTCACAGCTTGCTTCACAACGGTCGATTGGTCTGCGACCTGATGCATATCGATGCCGTGGGGGAGTGAGAGCCTGATCGCATCCATGCGGTCGCGCACACGTTGTCCAAACTCTAGGAGGTTACCTCCTGTTGCCATGGATATGGCCAGGCCGAGCGCTTTCTCACCGTTGACCCGGAACTGCGGCGCGGGTGGGTCGGCAGGAATTCGCCGAACGGTGGCGAGCTCGGCCAATGGAACAAAGCGGTCATTGGCGCGTAAAGTCATGTTGCGCAGACTTTCTTCGGATTCGAAGCCGCCACTGACACGGAGTGCGATCTTGTCAGCTGCTAGGCGAATCGTGCCCGCGGGTCTGACCGCATTCTGGGCGTTTATGGATCGAAGTACAGCCTCTTCATCCAGTCCATAAGCAGCGAGTCGCCCGGGAGAGAACTCCACCGAGATTTGTTCCTCTTGCACGCCGAGTAACTGCACCTTGCCGATGCCAGGAATCCGAAGTAGTTCTGCTCTGATATCTTCGAGGTGGTCACGGAGTTCCCGGGCTGAGAAGCCCTCGGCGGTGAAGCCATAGATCTGGCCGTACGTGTCACCGAATTCATCGTCGAAGAAAGGACCGTGTACCCCACTGGGCAGTGTCGATGAAATATCCGAGAGCTTCTTGCGCACCTGGTACCAGGCGTCAGGGACAATGCGCGCTGGGGCGTCGTCGCGCAGGTTCACCATTATCACGGTCTCGCCGGGGCGAGTGTAGCTATCGATGCGGTCGAGATAGGGGATTTCCTCGAGCTTTCTTTCCAAACGATCGGTAAGAAGTTTCGTCGTGTCATCGATTGTCGCACCTGGCCAATAGGCAGAAACCACCATGGTCTTGATGGTGAACGCGGGATCCTCATTTCGACTCAGTCTTGTGTAGCTGAGCGCTCCAGCCAGTAACGTGATCAACATGAGAAAGAAGATCAGCGGCTTCTGTTCAATGGCCCAGGCTGAGAGGTTGAAATTTTTCCGGTTCCCTTCGTGGAAAGTGTTGGGGCTCATTTCACTGCCTCTGCGGCTTTGTAGGCGATCTTTTGGCCAGGCCTGAGTTTGCTCACGCCGGCGGTTACGACAGCCTCACCTTCATTGAGTCCTGATTCGATCAGTACTTGAGCTGCTGTATAGCGCGCGACTACGACGGACTTACGGATGAGCACGTGACTAGTTGGCTCCACCACAAACACGGCGGGTTTGCCATCTTGGCTGGTCAAGGCCGAGGCCGGGAGCGCAAAGAGGGGGACACCAGGTTGGATTAGGCGTCCTGTTACAGTCGCGCCCAGCGTCATGGCATCAGGGGCGTTGGGCAGGGCTATGCGGACACGGTAGGTACGAGTTGCAGGGTCTGCCGTCGGGCTGGCATCTCGGATGGAGCCTATGACTCTGATCGAAGGGTCTGATACGAGCGCCACTTCCACCTGAACATCAGATGGCACACGGGTGTAGATCCGCTCTGATACGTTGAATACCGCGTCACGCTCGTGCGTTGAAGCCAGCTTGACTGCGGGCTGCCCGGCGTCGACGACCTGTCCAGGGTTCACTGTGACCGCACTGACGGTGGCATCATCAGGTGCGCGCAGCTCGGTGTAGGTGAGTCTGTTACGCGCGGTTTTCAAGCCCGTCTTGGCGACGTTGAGTCTTGCGTTTGCGGCACGCCAGTTGGCTTCAGCCTCATCGACCCTGGCGCGCGCAACAAAGTCCTTCATAAAGAGGGCACGCTGCCGCTCGAGCTCTGATCTTGCTAAGCCCTCGGTTGCTTCGGCACTTTTCACTTCGGCTTCGGCGCTCAGGACTTCGTTCTCAGCGTCATGAGGATCCAGCGTCGCCAACAATTGCCCTTTGGTGACGCTCATGCCGACTTCTACTGTGCGAGTCGCGACTCGGCCACCGATGCGAAAGCCGAGATTTGTTTCGGTATTGGCTTGGATTTCACCTGTCTGTGCGACCTCTTCACCTACGGATGACGCCTTTGCAATCTCAGTGCGGACTGGTCGCGGAGGTTCTGCGACTACCTGGGTTTCATCTTGGCAACCTAGAAGAATGAGCAAGAGGCTGCCAACACAGCCGGAGGACAGAATCGCTTTGAGTCGTTTCATATCTTTCTCTTCGCTCAAGGACAAGAGACGCTGTATACGCAGGTATGTGGGCGCGTCTCTGAAAGGAGTGTTGTGAGCGGGCAGGGCAGGGAGGATGTCGTATGCTTGATAGATATCAGGAATGTGTGTGCTGGCATGGGGTCCCTCAGTCAAAGTCGCTCGGTGACCGGGGCTCTAGAGTGTGGGGGCATGCGCATTGACAAGTATGGTGGATTGCATGCACCCACCTCCGGTGGGTGCAGCCAACGCTAACCTTTTCCAGGTTGGCAAATGCCAATTAGGACGAGGCAACCCACTCAGCACCGCGCTCGGCGATCATTATAGTTGGTGCGTTGGTATTGCCTCCGACCAAGGTTGGCATGATTGAGGCGTCTATGACTCGTAGGCCTTCGATACCCCGGACTCGCAATTGACTGTCGACTACAGCCATTTCGTCCTGGCCCATTTTGCATGTACCCACTGGGTGGTAAATAGAGTCGGTGCGCTTGCGTAGAAGCTCGATCAGTTGCTCGTCGCTGTGCAGGTTTTTGCTGTAGATATCCTTGAGCCCGAAGCGCGCCATAGCGGGCTGGTCGACGATCTCCCTGGCAATTCGATAGCCCTTGAGCAACGTTGTTACATCGTCTTCGTGACTCAGGAAATTTGGATCAATACGCGGTGCTGAATGTGGATTGGCTGACGCCAGGCCTACGCTGCCAATGCTTTTTGGGCGCAGCACACACACATGACAACTAAATCCGTGCCCCCAATGTAGCTTGCGATTGTGGTCGTCAACCGCACCAATCACCGAATGAAGTTGGATGTCCGGCCGCGCCAGATTCGGATCGGTTTTCAGGAAGCCGCCGCCTTCTGCGCAGTTGCTCGACATGGGGCCCTTTTGCTTACGGATGTAGTCGAGCAGCGCCTTGCCCATTTTGGGGCTGCCAGTGATCGAAACGCCCAGCAGCGACGTATCTTGGCTCTTATAGCAGAGCACCACGTCGGGGTGATCCTGCAGGTTCTGACCGACTCCCGGCAACTCGTGCTGCACGGTGATGCCCTGAGGCTTGAGTTCGGCCTCAGGGCCTATGCCTGAGAGCATCAGCAGGTGCGGGCTGCCGAAAGCGCCTGCGGCTAGCAGCACTTCCTTACGCGCTTTCAGTTGAACCTGAACGCCCTGGATTAAAGCCTGCACGCCGACAGCTTTCTTGCCTCTAAGGACGATGCGCTCGGCGTGGGCCCCGGTCATCACGGTCAAATTGCTACGTTCGCGAATCGGTTTCAGGAAGGCCGTGGCAGTGCTCCAGCGCCGGCCATTGCGGATGGTCACGTCGTAGTAGCCGACGCCTTCTTGCTGTTCGCCATTGAAGTCAGGGTTAAAACGATGACCAGCAGATAGGGCGGCTTGTACAAAGGCTTCAGTGGCCGCATGCCGATGGGCCTTGCCAACGTAAAGCTCGCCGTCGCCCCCATGGAGCTCGGTGCTGCCGCTGTGGTGCATCTCACTCTTGCGGAAATAGGGCAGCACGTCAGCGAATGACCAGCCATCGTTTCCCAGGGCCTGCCAGTCGTCAAAGTCACTTTGATGTCCGCGAATATAGATCATGCCGTTGATCGAGCTGCTACCTCCGAGAACCTTGCCGCGCGGTTGGTATCCGATTCGGTCGCTCAGTCCAGGCTGAGCAATGGTCTTGAAGGCCCAGTTGACATGGCGAGTCGGTACGATTGCAGCCACGCCAACCGGCATATGGATAAGCGGCGAGCTGTCTTCAGGTCCTGCCTCTAGCAGACAGACGCGGACATCTGGATCGGCACTGAGACGATTAGCGAGGACACAGCCAGCAGAGCCGGCACCAACGATGATGTAGTCGAATTCCATCATGGGCTCTCAAATAGGCAAGGGTAAAAAAGGTAGAGGGTAGAAGCTGGGTACATTCCAGAATCTCTCGCTTATCCCCAGCCAGCATGTTGGTTAATGAAGTTCCGAATGCTTTTCGCTGCCTCTTGCGCCTGGGGTAAGGCCGGGACCATCTGAAAGACATGGGGAAGCCGCTTCCAAACCTCCAACTGGACCGGTACACCGGCAGCATTCGCCCTGCTAGCCGCTTGGGTGGAGTCATCCAGGAGCATTTCCGTGCTTCCTACCTGAAATAGCAGTGGTGGCAGACCTTCAAAGTCACCGAATAGCGGGGATACTGAAGGCTGTGAGTAGCTTTGGCCTGGGGCGTAGAAGCGGCGAATACCAACAGCGAACGCAAGGGTGAAAATTGGGTCCCGGTGCGCATTGTCCAAAGCACTGGCGCCACTGAGCGTGAGGTCCAGAAATGGAGACAGCAGCACTGCGCAACTGGGCGGCGGCAGCTTTTGGTTTTTTAGCTGCTGCAAGGTTGCCAGCACCAGATTGCCGCCGGCGGAGTCGCCAGCGATCACGATGTCCTTTCCCTGGTAACCCTGATCCAATAACCAGCGATAGGTTTTCAGGCAGTCTTCCAACGCCGCCGGGTAGGGGTGTTCTGGTGCCAAACGGTAGTCGACCATCAGTGCGCGGGTTTTAAGGGGGGCGCACCAGGAAGCGACCATGGCGGAGTAGGTATTAGGCGTATAGGCCACAAAGGCTCCACCATGGATATAGAGAAGGACTCGATCTTTCTGATAGTTCGCAGGGGTCAACCAATGTGCGGCAATCCCATTGCAGTCGACACTTTTTTTCTGCGCGTGCTGCAACTCGGAGCGAGATGCTTGGCGATCCAGTTGGCTGAATTTTCCTCGGAGTGTCGAAATGTCGATGTGCAGCCCATGCCGAGATTTCACCAGCATTCGAAGCAGCAAATTGAGCATTTCACTCATCCAGCGGCCCTTAGAGGGCTGTAGAGTTCGAGTGAAGGCATTTTGCTTGTGCTTGAACATGGTGCCACCTCAGTTTGGGATTGTATTAGTGGTGGGGCGGAGGCCGGCGCAAAGGCGGCTTGCTCCGCAGTCATTGTTGAAGCCTGCATGACGCTGTAGTGATGAAGTGGGGCCTTGCATCGTGACTCTCGTCTGTAGGCCAGAGTTGCTCACCGCCAGCAGCGGATCTCCGTGCTGGCGGTCGAGGTTCTGCTTTCCGGACGCAATACCGGACGGATTCAGCTGGCGATTGATGAGGGCTCCTTGATGGAGACCCCCTGCTTGGCACGGAGGAACTCCAGGCGCCCATCTTCAACTGTGTCCTTGAGCAGCATCTTTTTGTCTCTCCCGTAGTGCATGAACACCTGCCAGGGGTAGGACTTGCCCTGACGCGGGAGAAGTTTCTGGTCGCGCTCGAGATAGCCGGACTTCAGGGAGCTCATGATGCTGACGTCCAGAGCGCAATTGTCATTGTCGTGGGGCGTTACGACATCGAAGCCGTTCTGCTCCATATGCTTGAACAGGCGGCAGAGGTATTCCGCAGTCAGGTGGAGCTTCAACGTCCAAGAGATATTGGTGTAGCCGAAGATCCAGGCCATGTTCGGAAGGTTCTCAAGCAGCACTCCCTTGTAGGTCATCTGCTCTCCGACCGGGTAGGGTGTGCCGTCCACCGAGAGTGACATCCCCCCCAGCATCTGCATCTTGAGTCCGGTAGCAGTGATGATGATGTCGGCTGGCAGTAGCTTGCCCGATTTCAGCAGGATGCCGTTCTCGGTGAAGCGTTCGATGTGGCCGGTCTCTACAGAGGCCTTGCCATTGCGTATGGCCTTGAATAGGTCACCGTCTGGAACCGCGCAGATTCGCTCGTCCCAAGGCATATAGGTGGGGGTAAAGTGGCGCATATCTGCGTCTGGCCCAATCTGGCCTTTCACATGCGAAAGCATCACGCGGCGCATCAGCTTTGGCCATTTCTTGCAAGCGATGTAGACGAAGCGATAAAGCATGATATTGCGCTTGCGCGCCAACCATTTAGCCCAGCCTGCCGGCAGGACACGAGACAGTAGGGTAGTGATCTTGTCCTGCGCGGGAAGCGAGTAGATGTAGGAGGGCGAGCGCTGCAGCATGGTGATGTGCTCGGTTTTATCCGCCATGGCAGGAATCAGCGTAGCGGCGGTTGCACCGCTCCCGATCACGACAACCTTCTTGCCCCTGTAGTCCAGGTCTTCGGGCCAGTGCTGGGGGTGGACGCGGATGCCTTTGAACTCTTCTTCACCTGGAAAGCTCGGGAGAAAACCTTCGTCATGGTTGTAGTAGCCAGTGCAGCACAGCAGGTACTTGCAGCTGAAGTACTGAACCTTTCCACTTGGCTCATGCATGGCAGTGAGATGCCAGAGCCGCTGCTGGCTTGACCAATTGGCGCTGGTGATCTTCAGGCCAAAGCGAATCTTTTCGCTCAAGCCGTATTGGTTCGCAGTGCTCTGAATATAGCGTCGAATCTCTGCTCCCTCTGCCAGCACCTTAGGGCTGTCCCAGAGGTGGAACTTGTAGCCATAGCTGAGCATATCGGAGTCGGATCGTATTCCCGGATAGCGAAAGAGGTCCCAGGTTCCGCCAATGCAGTCACGGCGCTCCAAAATGGCGAGGCTGCGGTTGGGGAACGCTTCTGTCAGATGGCAGGCCATCCCAATTCCTGACAGGCCAGCACCGATGATCAAAGTGTCGAAGTGAAGGTTGCTCATAAGGCTCTCCTTGCCTGAGTCAACAGGCAGGGCAATCAATTGGCTAATGGGTGCCGGTGTTGAAGGCCCCAGTGATTTGCACGCGTCAGCTGCTCAGGTTGTGTCTAGGTCAGTGCGCCACGGATTGCCGCGTAAGTGGCCCTGTCAGTTCGCTTAGTGCGGCCGAAGGAGCGGCAGGTGTGTTGCTGGCTGTGGCGAAATCGATAGACCCTTTCATGAGCTGAGCTCCTGGAGCTGTTGTTGTTTTTAAGCACTGTAATCCGGAGATCAAATTTACGCAACTAGTGTTATGATAATTGTTGTGATGGTAAAGGTGCGCCATGTGGCAGCAGGGCTCGCGAGCAGGGAGGCACTGGGTGAAATGGCGAGTACTGGTGGGCGTCCTTGCCCACGCAGTGTCGAGGATGTCTAGCGCGCAGTAGGTGTTAGGCCTGCCAGGTAGTGCGTCACGGCTTCGATTTCATCATCGGTGAGCATTCTGGCTAGCACATTCATAGTCTGGGCAGGGTCCTGTCGTTGACCTTGGCGGAAAGCGTTCAGCTGGTCCCGCAGGTACTGTTGGCCCTGACCGGCGATACGTGGGCCAAGAGGGTTTCCTGAAAGATCGCCACCATGGCAAGCGACGCATCCGCGGTCGGTAATGGTGTCTTTTCCTTGTTGCGCGAGTGTGTCGTTATGCTCTGGGGTTTCTGTAATGCTCGGGCGTTGACGGGCGAAGTGGTCCGCTAGGGTCTCGATCTCGGCATCGCTCAAGCTTGCTGCGAGTGGCCCCATCTGTGGGCTATTTCGTTGCCCGCTGGCGAAGGCCTGTAACTGCATCTTGATGTAACTCGCAGGTTGACCGGCGAGAGCTGCGTACTGCCCATTACTGGGCTGGCCTCCACTGCCGTGACAGAATGTGCAGGTGTCCTGAATCTGCGGCCAGGTGCCGACACTGGATTCATAGTCTGCGTAGTAGTGATCCAGTGCACCCATGAATCGATAGCCCGAAACGAGTTCCGGGCCCACGACGGCGGTTGTTGCTGTGATACCCGTGGCGAGCACTGCAGCGCTTATGAGAAATGCTCGTTTCATCCTGCAGTGCTCCGTTCGCCAGTGAGTGCATGCAGTGCTTCGAGAGCAGAACGTCGCCCCGAGCGCACTGCGCCTTCCATACCACTTGCCCAAATATCGGCAGTCTCAGTGCCGGACCAGATCAATCGGCCAACCGCTGGCTTCAAGTAGCGGCCCCAGCGCGTAAGGAACCCGGGAGGGATAGAGCCCACGCAAGTCAGCGTCCAGGAGTCAACTTTGCCCCAGTCGTGGTCATGGAACTGTTTGGGGCTCAGGGCTTCATCGCCCAGAGCCTTGGCGTAGATGGTCGCGAGGGTACTTTGCGCCTGGCTGGCATCAAGAGGCAGCTGGGCCGTCCGCACAAAGGCCGCCAGAACGCCAAGGCTGCCATCCTGTGGTGAGTTGTCGTAGGAAAGAATCAGGGGGCCGTCGGCCTGGGAGACTTGTCCATTTAAGCCTTTGTCCCGCCAGAATGGGCGTTCGTAGACATGTACGGTCTTTCGCATCGGTGCGTGGGATGGCCAGAGGCGCTGCAGCTGTGCGCGACCCTCTGGTAGCGGTGGGTCGAACACGATCTGATTACACAGACCTGGGTGCAGCGTGACGATGACTTGTCTAGAGCGAATGACTCCTTGGTCGGTGTGTATTTCGACGATGTCGCGATCCCAGTCGACGATCTTTCGGACTGGGCATGAGAGCTTGACCTTGTCGCCCAGGTCTTCTGCCATCCTGATACTGAGGGCCTGGGAACCGCCCACTATTCGGGTTTCTTGGGCGCCGTCTTTGAATCTTTCCAGCTTCTCGATGCTGCAGTCGGCCGAATTGACGATGGAAAGGTAGTACAGTAGCGAGAGGTTTGCCGGAGGGGTGCCTGTGGTGAGGCCAATCGATAAATCGAAGCTGAGCTTGGCCTCATTGTCGATGCCTTGCTGTGCCAACCACTGGCCCACCGACAGTTTGTCGAGCCTGGCAGCATCTACTGCCGTCCAGGGCTCTTTGCTGGGAACTCCGCGAGCCAGTTCATTGATCTTTTCTGCGACCGGTAAGCTCAGGCCGTCGCTGATGTCCTGCTCGTACTTGGCATCCCCTACTAGGTAGACGTTCTTGCCTTGGTAGTAGGAGGGAAAGGTGCCGATTCCCAGCTCTCTGGCAAGATCGAATATTGCGGTCTGGCTGGGGCCTATCCATTGACCGCCTGCTTCGGATATGACGCCATCTCCGAGGTCGTGGTTATAGGTGCGTCCCCCTACTCGGTTCCTCGCTTCCAGTACGACGAAGGACTCGCAGCCTGCTCGTTGAAGATCGCGTGCTGCAGTTAGGCCGGCCAAACCTCCGCCGATGATGGCAACGTCAAGGGCTTTGCCCTTGTCGGGGGTAAGTGTCTGGGCCAGGGCACGCCCATTCAGAGAGAGTCCACCGACCAAGGTGGAAGTGCCCAAGGCTTGCAAGAGCAGGCGGCGCCGCTGTCCTAGCTGGGAGAGGTCGCCATTGTCCGAGTCCATCTTCGCCTCCGTGTATTTACATAACGAGTGTTCCGTAAATATACATCGTCGCCGCTGTAAAGCAAGGGCTGGTGCGGGGGTTCGGTTGGTGTGGTCGTCAGTAGCTCGGTATGTCTCATTCCTGCTGTAGAGCGCTCTTTTTCACAGCGAGGCTGAGGAGGCTCTTGGCCTTCGCGGAGATGGATGGGCTCTGTATACGGAGGCGCCGTGGCTTGAGCAGCTCACCTCATTTCAAGGGTGGCTGTCAGTCCAAGCTGCTTTGATGGCATGCCTTTTCTCAGTTGATAGCTCTTCACTCATATATAGGCGTCGCCGCTCATGTTGGGTTGGGGTGATCCGTTCCGCGGCTAACTGCTGGTTGTCCAACGGGCGCTGACTGGTGCTGGGGATGAAGTGGTTCCGCTTTGAATTGCGGGTGGCAATCTCAGGTTGCAGTAGGTAGTTGATGAAACGGTGTGCCCCGGATGCGTTACTGGAGCTGGCGGGGATGGCCAGGCTGTGGATGAACAGCAGGCTGCCTTCCTCCGGGATGACGTAACGCAGACCGTCATCGAGGTCGGCTTTCGAGACCTGGCCGCTCCACGTCATGGCAGCGCATATCGTTCCTTCTGTAAGTCGGGAGGCGATTGAGGTGCCAGGTTGTGGAGGCTTAGTTAGGCCCAGTCTGCGAATCTCGCCGATGGCTTTCTCTATGCTTTGAACGTTGCTGCTGCGCAGGCTTCTGCCTTTGTACGTTAGATACAGCGAAAGAATCTGTATCGGCTCGTCCTGCACCATTACCCCGCATCCCTTCAATCTGTCGAATTTTGCTGGGTCGAACAGGAGACTCCAGCTATTAGGCGTGGGGGTCTGCAGGGCCTCGGATGCCGCGCGTTCGTTGATGAGCAAGCCGACCGTGCCCCATGTGTATGGGGTGGCATAAAGGTCGGTGTTGGTTCTGGCGTTTTGTCTCAGCAGCAGTTCTTTGCTGATCCTTGACCGATTCGGTAGCTCGCGAAATTCAAGCGGAACCAACTGATTCTCTTTGATCAGGAAGTCGACTTGCATGTCGGTGGGGACTATCACGTCGTAACGCTTTCCCGAGTCCAGGTCGGCGTCCAATTGGGCTGAAGAGGCGTAGGTGGTGTGTTCAACCTTGATGCCGGAGTCGCGCTCGAAATCCTTTAGAACGCTAGAGTCAAAATAGTTGGCCCAGCTGTGGACCTTGATGACTTCCTTGGCGGCTGCATGAGTTGATGTGGCAACGAGAAATATCCCTAGCAAAACCTTGACGTGCATGTGGGGGCTCCGTCGGGTGGGCAAACTGACCCTGGCGTTAATCGGCTCTTTGACCGGTTTTGGTGCCGCTAAGCGACTAGGTAGTCGCTGGATAAGCCCCCATGCATGGCTGGGGGCTATCTGAGAGATGAGATTGATGTCCAGTTGACTGCGCCGCTATAGGGCAACGTTGTCTACTGGCGTTCATTGGACTCCTTCGGATCTGCGGAGTCGTTCTGCAAGCTATTGGCTGGAACGGTGTAGCAGCTCCAGTTGCTCATGATTCATGCTGAGCGATTTATTATATCGAATGTTTTCTAAATTGCACGGCTAATGCTGGGCTGCCAAGAGGGGTTTAGGTATGGCTCTGTAAGGCGAGCAGCACAGAGCCCCGGCTCGGAGCAATGCCGTGCTGTGCGGGAGGAGGTGTCGCGGGGCGAGGCGTCGACTTATTTGGCTTTAGCCGGCTTCTTCTGCGTAGCGGGAGAGATCAGGGTAATTAGGGCGTCGAGAAGGGCTCTCGCCCGCTTATCGCTGAAGCGCTCGGGTTCTATGGGGAGCATCATCATCCAGCCGTCGCTCATCGCGCTGAGTTGATCAGCAAGCAAGTCGGCCGCGATATCCTTTCGGATCAGTCCCTGCTTTTGTCCTCTCTTTAGCGCGGCTGTGAATACTTCTCGAAATCGGGCATAGCGCTGCTTGATGACGTCCGCAAAAGCGGGCTCCTGTCGGGCGTGAGATAGCAGTTGAAGCCATGCAAGCCACGAGATTTGTTCGTCGGTATTAGTCCAGTCGAGCAATTGCGTAACCAGTGCCCTGACATCGATGTGCTCTTGGCGTTCCATCAGCGTATCGACTTTATCGAAAAGATCCTGGGCGACTGCTGAGACCATTTCCTCTTTATTTGCAAAATAGTACGTCACTGCCCCCGTCGTATAACCCGCTCTCTTCGCGACTTTGCGGAGTGAGGCGCCAGCATAGCCTTCCTCGGCGATGACTGAGACAACTGCTGCGAGCAACTCACCCCTTTTGGCGTTGTGATCGCCAACGGGGCGCCCACGGCGGGCCGCGGGTTCTTGCTTATCCTTACGCACTCTGTGATTGCTCCTTTGGGGTTTATCAGGTTGTGAGTCGTTCATGGCAATTAAAGGGTAGGGGCGGGAGAGCTGGTCGTTTGCAGGTCGCCCAGCATAGGGAATTTGTGCGCACAAATCATCCACGTAGTCCTACTGGTCATGGTCATAGGAGGCTATTGCTTGTGCCGACCGTACCGAGCGAGGGCGGGCATGTTGTCCTAATCGCGCATTGGCTTGGCGGTTTCGAGTTGGCCGCAGCCTGCCACAGCAACTGCCCGAATCTCGATGTGTAGCTCAGGCATGGCCAGCTCTAAGATGCCGATTGCTGTCCAGGAAGGATACTGGCTGCGAAAATATTGGTCTTTGACTTTGCTGAACGTTTGCATGTCGCCATGCAAGTTGGTGTGGAATGACATGAGCTCAACTACATCAGCAAGGCTGGCGCCAGCGGCATCCAAGGCGCGCTGTAGGGATTGGAACGCGAGGTGCGATTGTTCCTCGACCCCTTTGCCTGGGCGCAGGCTGGCGTCCAGACCAACTTGCCCTGAGACCCAGATCATGTCCCCCACTCGTGTCGCCTGGGGAAAGTGATAGTTGTCGTAGAGTGCTTGGGTGGACGGTGTGTTGAAATGGCGTCTCTTTGGGCTCGTGCTGCTCATTATCCGACTCTCGGCTAAACGAGTTGACGAAAGGTTGGATGGCGGAACGGGGCGCCCGGCTCGAGGTTCGATAGCTCCTCGGTGAAGAGGAATCCTTGGCGGGGATAACCTGAGGCGCTCGGCTGGGGAAGTGGGTTGAAAGTCGCATCATCACCAAAGAAGCGAAATACAAAGGTGTGTCGGTCCGGAAAGGCTTCGTCGACAGGAGCGCCTCCGTGCAGTGTCCCAGGATGGATTAGCAGCACATCTCCAGGCTCGGTTGGCCATGACAGAACTTCATAGGCATCTGGTTTCAGTTTCCGCTCCGCTTCGATATCGGGAAGGCGAGGCCACAGCCCGCCGCCATGTAGTGGCTGAGTAGGGTCGTTGGGATCGAGGAAGGTGGTGCCATCGTAGCGTGGGCCTAGATGAGACCCGCGAATTACCTCTAGCGCATTTTCTTTCGGGACTGACTCGAAGCTGATCCAAGCGTTGGCCCAGTGCATGCCTGCCCAAGGTAGGTAGGACGTATCTTGGTGCCAGAGAGTACGTGACCCTTTCCCTCCGGCCTTCAGGAAAATCTCTTCTGCGAAATACCAGACGTGGTTTGAGTTCCACAGCTCTGCAAGCAGATTTCCGAATGGCAGCTTGGCAACCAGATTTTCCAGGTGTTCCTTGGCGCGAGGGTTGGCGTTGTCGACATGTGACTGCTGTACGGTGCCGTCAAACATGCGGAATGCGTTAGGACCATGGTTTTCCACTGCCCAGTCGAAAGCTGCTTGGCAGAGTGCTAGTTGATCCGGGCTCAGCAGGCCTTTGATCACAACCGCACCGTCTTCGAGGAATGCTTTGCGGAGAGTGCTCTTCATGTTGCTTTCTCCCTAGGTTTGCGTATGGCGATTTGAAGCTAGCAAGCTTTTTATGTTGACGCAACAACTGTTATGATAAATCATGAGTCGATCCTTCTCGGCCTCGGATGGCCCACCGAAAAGCGTGCTAGCAGGGCTATGGGGGATAGGGTGGTGGGTTGTTCGTTAATTTCTGCTGCTAGCAAACCCAGCGCTTAAGTGGCGCAGCTCCTTTGTGCTGAGGTGCTCCTGGGGTTGCAGATTGCTTGAGGGGGTTGAATGCGCACGAGGATTACTGAGCTCACTGGGACGCGTTACCCAATTGTCCAGGGTGGAATGCAATGGGTAGGGCGAGCCGAATTGGCCAGCGCGGTATCGAATGCTGGTGCTCTGGGGATCCTAACGGCCCTGACACAACCTACTCCGGCCGATCTTGTCGCGGAGATCAAGCGATGCCGTGCTCTGACGGACAAGCCTTTCGGCGTCAATCTCACGATTCTTCCTACTACGACTCCGCCACCCTATGAGGAGTATGTCGCTGCCATTATCGAGACTGGCGTGAAGGTGGTTGAGACAGCCGGTCGTAGCCCTGCCGAGTACATTGCGAGGTTCAAGGCAGCTGGGGTCAAGATCATTCATAAGTGCACGTCGGTGCGCCACGCGCTATCGGCGGAGCGTGCTGGGGTCGATGCAGTCAGTATTGATGGGTTTGAGGCTGCGGGGCACCCGGGCGAGGATGATGTGCCTGGCTTGGTTCTAATTCCGGCTGCAACGGCCGCTCTGCGGATACCAGTGCTGGCATCTGGAGGCATAGCGGATGGTCGCGGCATGGCAGCTGCACTGATGTTGGGTGCTGACGGTATCAACATGGGAACGCGCTTCATGTTGACAAAGGAGGCGCCGATTCATGCTGCAATCAAGTCGGCAATTAGCGCGGGCAGTGAGCGGGATACGCGATTGATCTTCCGGCCCTTCCGCAATACCGGACGGGTTTTCAGTAATGCGGTATCAGAAGCGGTTGCCGAGATCGAAAGCTACCCCAACGCACAGTTTGAAGATATCCGGCCTTTGGTCGCAGGGGCGCGAGGTCGTGCAGCATTGGAGGCCGGCGAGGTCGACGGTGGCATTCTGTGGGCAGGGCAAGCCATTGGGTTGATTGACGATATACCTACCTGCTCTCAGCTCGTCGAGCGCATCGTTGAGGACTGTCGGCGAGCTATCGCTCGCGGTGCTCAACTGGCAGGAGAGTAGGCATGTACTACGAAACGATCCGTTACGAGGTCGGGCGTGATGGCATCCTGCTGCTTACTTTGGCGCGGCAAGAGCGCCTCAACGCCTTTACTGTTGAGATGTGCAACGAGTTGGTTCACGCATTTGAGCTGGCCAGCGCCGACGATGCTGTAAGGGCCATCGTAGTCACAGGTGAAGGGCGAGCATTCTGTGCGGGTATGGATCTTTCCGTCGATGGCAACGTCTTCGGCCTAGATGAAAGCTTAAGCCCAACGCTTGAAGATGTACGGGAAAGAGGCAACGCACCGGAAATACTGCATGGCGTGCGTGACACCGCTGGGCGGGTTGTGCTCGCCATGTACGCTTGTCTCAAGCCTACTGTCGGGGCGATTAATGGTGCGGCCGTGGGTGTGGGCTCCACCATGCTGCTGCCAGTGGACTTTCGCTTCGCCTCGGACAAGGCTCGCTTCGGTTTCGTATTTAGCAAGCTGGGCGTCACACCAGAGGGGTGCTCCACCTGGTTCTTGCCTCGTATCGTAGGTATGGAGCAGGCCATGGAGTGGCTTTATCGGGCGGAAATTTTCGATGCCGCAGAGGCCTTGCAAAAGGGGCTAGTGCGGGCGGTAGTGCCTGCTGATCGCTTGCTAGATGAATCACGCTCATTCGCCTTGTCCTTGATTCGAGATCGCTCTCCCGTATCGATTGCGCTGATCCGGCAAATGCTCTTGTGCAATGCAAGCAAGACCTCCCCCCTTGAGGCTCATGAGGTCGAGTCGCTGGCGATGTTCTACACGAGCCAGGCCGATGGGCGCGAAGGTGTTCGGGCCTTCCTGGATAAACGCTCACCGCGCTTCTCGAGCAGGGCCTCGGCCATGCCGCCGTTCTATCCCTGGGAATAAATCTCGTAGCTGGACCTGGTTGGCAACATTGGAGCCCGCCATCTGGTCGGTGACGAGTTTGCCATCAACTGATCATTCGGTCCTGCCAGCGCTAGAAGTGCTTGCCTGCAGAGCGCTTTAGGGCAGTAGTGCCCTTGAGGAGACGTTGTCGTGCTTAAGAAGCTTCCACTGGATTTTAAGTTGTCTCTGCTACCTGCCGTAGCCTTGCTTGGCCTCCTGCTGTTTGTCGTTTACACCTCGGTACAACTAGGGGCCAACGACGAGCGCTTGGATGCCCTTGAGAGTTACAGCTTTCCCACTCTTGAGAAGGCAGACGCCGTGATTTTTCAGTTTTCACGGCTGCCTGGCTTATTCAATAGTTCGGTGGCTGCTGGCGAGCTATCGACATTGGCTCAGGCCGGTCAGATCTTGGGTGAGGTTGACGTTCTCTTCCAGGGGCTGAACGATCTGACCCGCAATAATGCCGAACGAGCTGCGGAGTTGGAGGGCTGGAGGCAAGCTATTGCCCGCTATGCCGACAACGCCATGGCTGCATCCGAACAGTTGATCAAGGGCAGTGCCGGCTTTGAGGATCTGCGACCCAGTCTGGACCGCATGGCCAGTGACCTGGCTACCGCGCAAAAGCTTGGCGAGGCCTTCCGCAACAACGCGTACAAGGACTTCCAGAACACTCTGGGCCAAGCCCGCACCGACAACGCTGAGACCACGCGCACCGGCTATATCCTCAGTGCTTTGTTGATGACTCTGGTGGGGCTAGGTGCCTGGCTCATCATCCGGGGCATCATGATCAATGTGCACGGCGTGATTGAGTCATTGCAGTCCATCGCTGGGGGGGACGGCGATCTGACTCGCAGGGTTAACGTCGACTCGCATGATGAGATCGGCACCATGATCCGGCTCTTCAATGCCTTTCTGGACAAGCTGCAGGCCACCATTAGCCAGGTTGTAGGTGCGGCCAAACCATTGGGACAGATTTCACAGGAACTGTACCGATTGACAAAGCAGTCCGAGGAGCGGGCCAAGTCTCAGCAGGGCCATACCGACAGCATTGGTCACGACATCCAGACCATGACCAGCAGCATCAGGGAAGTTGCGCAGCGTTCAGAGCAGGCATCGGAAGGGGCCGGGGCCGCTTCGCGTCAGGCCGACGCCGCTCGTGCCAGCATCGGCAGCCTGTCAAACAGCATCAACGATCTTGGAAGCAGCGTGATGGGCGCTGTACAGGCAATGCGGCAGCTGGAAGAAGAGACACAGCAGGTGGGCTCGGTACTCACCGTGATTCGTAGCATTGCCGAGCAGACAAACCTGCTGGCGCTCAACGCTGCAATTGAAGCCGCGCGTGCAGGGGAGCAGGGGCGAGGATTTGCCGTGGTGGCAGATGAAGTACGCAACTTGGCGCAGAAGACTACAGCTTCCACTGCCGAGATCCAGCAGATCATCCAGCGGCTGCAGAACAGCGCAAACGGTGTGCTCAACGTCATGACCGCTAATGGCGACAAGGCCCAGCACAGCATCGAGCGTTCAGTGGAAGCCACCCGGATGCTCGAGTCCATCGCCGTCGCGGTCGGCCAAATCGATGACCTAAATGCCGGCATCGCTCAGCTCACTCGTGAGCAGATTGGTCTTTCCAGCTCCATTCAACAAGAAACCCAGGTCGTTCAAGAGGATGCCCAGGCAACTGCGAATGGCGCCGGAGCTACCGCACGTCTGGGCGAGCAACTGGTTAGCACAGGTGATCACCTGCGTGCGGCGACCGCCCAATTTCGTGTTTAACCCTCCATCGGAGCACAACCGCATGACTACAAATCGTGTCCTTGGCCTGGTCGTTTGTCTGGCCAGCACTTCGGCATTCGCACTGGAATCAGGTGAGGTCCTAATCAATGGCTTCGGCACTGTCGGCGTCACCCATTTGGGTGGCGAAGGGGATGGTCGAGGCTACGGCGTCTCTGGACAGACCACTGACTCCTGGCGTGGCGAGCAATTGAGTAAGTTCGGTGCTCAGCTTAGCTACGGCATTACCGACACCGTCGGGTTGACTCTGCAGGCCACCGCTAAGGCCTACGCAGACGAGTGGAAGGCCAACTTGGAATGGGCCTACCTGTCGTGGCAGAGCACGGACAACTTGATGCTCCGTTTTGGCCGTCTGCGCACCCCGGTTTACATGTATTCAGAGAGCATCGATGTGGGTTTCAGTTACCCCTGGTTGCGCTTGCCAGACGAGGTCTACAGCCAGGTTCAACTCTCCAACTATGAAGGCGCGGACCTGATATACAGCCTGCCTTCATCGATTGGCTTGACTTCCATTCAGGTTGCAATTGGTCAAGCCAAGAATCGAGAGGAATTTTATTTTGACGACAAGTTCGATGTTGATTACAGCAAGATTTTCGGAGCAAGCGTGAGCTTGGCTACCAACGATATGGGGTCATTCCGCTTGGGTTACGTTGAAGCGGATATCGAGACCGAGATCCGCGGAAGCTACATCGACATCTTCGGTAATCCGGGCTCAGATGCCTTGCTGGCTTTGGACAAAGACAAGGGCAAGTTCACCTCGTTTGGTTACCAGTACGACAATGGTACTTGGATATCTGCCAACGAGTGGACCCATCTTCAGGTGGAGCGAGATGGAGCAGGTAGTACTGAGGCTTTTTACCTAATGGGGGGGCGCCGCTTCTACGACCTTCTGGTCCATCTTACTTATGCCCAGTTAGACGAGGATGAGGGGCGGCAGAGTTCCTGGACTTTTGGCCTGAACTATAACGTCCTGCCAACTGTAGTGCTGAAGGGGGAATACAAGCGCGTCGATACCCGCAGCGGTTATGACGGGGTGTTCGTACGTAACTCGCAGGAGATCTACGATAACGCGGCCAACAATATTACTAATGGGGCCTTTGGTGTTCCGGTTCGCAACTACGACGGTGACATTATCAGTGTCGGCGTTGATTTCGTGTTTTGAGGGTCAGGTATATGAAGCAGATTGTTCGTATCTTCCTCGCTGCATCGAGTTTGACTGTCACTGCCGTGGCGCAGGCCGAGGTGGCTGTGATTATTAATGCCGGCTCGTCGGCGGCGCCAACACAGGCCGAGGTGGCCAATATCTTCCTTGGCAAGAGCAAGTCATTAAAGGGCGTGGATCAGAAAGACTGGACGCCAACCAAAGAGAAGTTTTATTCCGCCGTAACCAGCAAAGATGAGGCACAGTTGAAGTCCTATTGGTCCGGGCTGGTATTTACCGGTAAAGGCCAGCCGCTTCCGAGCGTACTGGGTGATGCTGAGGTGGTAGAGAAAGTCTCTTCGGCAGATGATGTTATCGGTTACGTGGACAAGAGTGCCGTGACTGATAATGTCAAGGTCATTCTGACGCTTCCTTGATGCCTGTATAGTTATTCGCTTCACAATATTTGATTTTCTAACCGGAGGATGAGTATGGGTGTTCTCGATTGGAAACATTGGCTTGTGGTGTTGTTGGTTGTTTTGGTGCTGTTTGGCGGTAGGCGTCTACGACATCTAGGTAGCGATCTGGGAGAGGCAGTAAAGGGCTTTCGGAGGTCAGTTGGCTCGGAAGACGTTCTGGTCGAGCAGCAGCGGGAAAACACCAAATAAAGCAATTGGTGACATATCAGGGAGCAGATGGCCAGGTCGCCGTGTAAATCAGGGGCCAGAAATGATTTTCTCTGGTTGTGTGCTTCCTATTATTTTGGTTGACTATTTATGTTTGGCTTTCATGATCCTTTGATGAGTTTTAATGAGGGGCCCAAGACACCGTTCGATGCTGGCTTTCAATCCGGAGTTCATCAAGGGACGCTTTTCGATTGCCCTTATGGTCATGCAACTAACGGTGAGCTTCGACTGCGCCACGAATGGCTTGATGGATATATGACGGCATTATCGGAAATGGGGCTGTCGAGCCCGCTCTAGGTTCGCGCGCTAGAACTCAATCGCGGATCAGGGTCAAATGTCTAGTTTCCAGGAAATCCCCGGCATTATTCGCTCGCCACGTTTGCTGACTATTGTGTACGTCGAAACCGATCTCGATAGGCTGTGGGGGTCATTTTCGTGCGCTCGTGAAACAGCCGTGTGAATGAACTGGTGTCCGAATAGCCGGCCTCGCCGATAAGCGTCTCTATGTTCAGGTCGGTGATCTCCATTAGCAGTTTGGCCGCTTCTATTCTGAGATTTTGAGGATAGGTCAGAGACTGCATACCAAGCGCAGCATTGAATCGACGGGTGAGTGTGCGTTGGCTGACTGCTAGGGCATCGGCCAGGGCCTTTATGGTCAGGGGCTTACGCAGATCTTGCTGCAACCGGTACTGGGCTCTGGCGACCAGGCTGTCGCCATGGTCGCTAGCGTCAGAGAGCGGAAGGAAAGGGGCCTGCGCCGTTTGGCCGACATCAACCAATAGAGTCTTGGCGCACAATGAGGCTATGGCTGGCGAGAAGAAGCGCTCAACCATTCCAAGAGCCAGGTGTTGATAGGTAGGGATGCCTCCGGCGCAGATCAGACGCTCTGGTCTGTCCCAGAACTCGTGGACAGGTAGTCCACGCATGGCGCGTACCGGAGCGTTGTACGGCTTCATGGATGATTCTTTTGATGGCAGGGGGGGCGCCCCCTGCTCTTCAGTGGGAGGTTGCAGTCGCGATACCTAGTCCAGTCTCGGCACGCACCATCTGGTCATCGAAGCCTTGGCGATCCTTGGCAGCCTGAGCGCTGCGGTCGAACTTCGACACCAGAACGAGCACCAGGAAGGCCAGCGGCATAGAGAACAGTGCCGGGTGGTCGTAGGGGAAGATGGCCTGATCATGCCCAAGCACGGTTACCCAGACGGTGGGAGATAGGATCACCAGGGTCAGTGCCGATAGCAGTCCTGCGAGCCCCCCACAGATCGCGCCACGTGTGGTCAGGCCTCGCCAGTACATGGCCATGATCAGTACCGGGAAGTTGGCCGAGGCGGCGATGCCGAAGGTCAGCCCTACCAGAAAGGCGATGTTCACCTGCTCGAAGAGGATGCCCAGTGCGATGGCCACCAGCCCCAGACCCACAACCGCCAGGCGTGAAACCTTCATCTCCTCTGCCTCGCTGGCCTCGCCACGCTTGATCACTGTGACATAGAGGTCATGAGAGATAGCGGAGGCGCCAGCCAGAGTTAGCCCTGCTACCACTGCAAGGATGGTGGCGAAGGCCACAGCCGACAGGAAACCGAGGAACAGGCTGCCCCCGACGGCTTTGGCCAAGTGCATGGCCACCATGTTTCCGCCGCCCACCAGAGCGCCGCCCAATTGCCCATTCACGAAGTACTGTGGGTCGGTGCCAACTATGACGATAGCGGCGAAGCCCAAGACGCAGACCACCAGGAAGAAGAACCCGATAAACCCTGAGGCGTAGAACACCGACTTACGAGCTTCGCGTGCATTAGGTACGGTGAAAAAGCGCATCAGAATATGCGGCAGGCCGGCCAGGCCGAACACCAGGCCAAGCGCCATGGAGGCGACATTTAGCGGGTTCGACAACATGCTTCCGGGACCCATGATGTTCCATCCGTTGGCGTGGGTTTCTACTGCCCGTTTGGCCAGTGTCTCCAGGCTGAAGCCGAACTCTGCGAGGGCGAGCAGCATCAAGGTGGTGCCACCGGCCAGCAGCAGGACAGCCTTGATGATCTGAACCCAGGTAGTCGCCAGCATGCCGCCGAAGATGACATAGACCAGCATGAGTGCACCCACCACCACCACGGCGACAGCATAGTCCAAGCCGAACAGCAGCTTGATCAATTGCCCGGCACCGACCATCTGCAGAAGCAAGTAGCAACACACCACTGTCAACGATCCGCAAGCGGCAAGTACCCGGATGCGTCGCTGGTCGAGACGGAAAGAGACGATGTCGGCGAAGGTATAGCGTCCGAGGTTGCGCAAGCGCTCGGCCATCAGGAAGGTGAGGATAGGCCAGCCAATGAAGAATCCGGCGACATAGATGAAACCGTCATAGCCCTTGGCGAACACGAGGCTGGAGAGGCCCAACAGGGTAGAGGCCGACATGTAGTCGCCGGCGATGGCCAGGCCGTTCTGGAAGCCGCTGATTCCTCCGCCAGCGGTGTAGAAGTCATGGGTTGATTGAGTGCGACGTGATGCCCACCAGGTGATGACTAGGGTGGCGAACACGAACAGCATGAACATGCCAATGGCATCCAGGTTGAGCGGCTGCTTGCCGCCGTCGGCGGCGCTGGCCAGCAGGGGAAGGGCGCTGAAACCGGCAGCAAGGCCGCAGGTGTAGATACGTTTCATACCTGGCTCTCCGTGATGATGCTGTCGCCAAGACGGTCGAAGTGCTTATTGGCACGGTGCACGTACCAGCCGGTAAGCAGCCAAGTGGTAAGCAGCAGGAGTGTCCCCAGAGGTATGCCCATACTGAGGTGGCTGCCAGGGTAGAGCGGCTGTTGCAGTAGCTCCGGTCGCATCGCGGCAACCCCCATGAACAGGAAGTAACCAGCGAGCACCAAAGCGGAAAGCAACCAACTGGTGCGCGAACGGGTCCGGGTAAGTTCGATGAACTTGGGGTTCTGCCGGATGCGCCGATAGTGCTCGGCATGTGGATCAGGCATACAGGTCCTGAGGCCTCCGATTGTTTTTGTTATAGGACTGGGCGTCGACCTACCGTTGGGCAGGTCGCTGGTTGGTGCCGATAGGGGGGCTCAGGGCCAGGTGTAATCGACGTAGCGTTCGCGCAATGTCTTCTTACTGACCTTGCCGGTGGCTGTATGGGGCAGCTCGTCCAGTAACTCGCTGGCATCCGGTAGCCACCATTTCGGCACCTTGCCCTCGAGGAAAGTGATCAGTTCCGCATGGCTCGGTGCGGCATCGGCCAATCTGGGAACAATCACCAGTAGGGGGCGTTCGCTCCAGCGCGGATGAGGAACGCCCACCACTGCCGCTTCAGCCACTTGTGGGTGGGCCATCACGGCGTTCTCGATTTCCACCGAGCAGATCCATTCCCCGCCGGACTTGATCACGTCCTTGATGCGGTCGGTGATCTGCATATAACCCCGAGGGTCGATGGTGGCGACATCGCCGGTATCGAACCAGTCTTCCGAACTGTCCTGGCCGTAATAGCCGTTGCGTACCCAGGGGCCGCGTACCTGCAGGGCGCCTGACGCGATGCCGTCATGCGGCAGTCGCTGGCCGGCTTCGTCAACGATGCGCATCTCCACGCCAAACAGAGAACGTCCAGACTTGAGCAACTGAGGTCCGCGGGCCGCATCATCCAGCTCGTCATACCAGGGCTGATGGCGGTTGTAGCTGCCCATGGGGCTCATCTCGGTCATGCCCCAGCCGTTCTCCAAGGCCACGCCGTGCCGGCCCATGTCCTCGATCAGAGCCAGCGGGCAGGCGGCGCCGCCGGTCACGGCACGCTGCAGGCTGGGCACCTCAAGGTCATGGGTTTTCAGATATTGGTTGATGTTGGCCCAGAGAGTCGGAACCGCGAGGGAGAAGGTGACGCCTTCGTCGTTGATCAACTGCACCATTGCCGCTGCATCGCCAACCTTAGGCCCTGGCAGTACCAGCTTGGCGCCAACCATCACAGCGTTGTAGGGCATGCCCCAAGCGCTGACATGGAACATCGGTACCATGGGCATCACCACGTCGATAGCGCGCAGGCCGACGTTGTCGGCCATGTTCTGCGCCATGCCATGGAGCACCGTGCTTCGGTGGCTGGTCAGTACTCCCTTGGGATTGCCAGTGGTGCCCGAGGTGTAGCAGAGGCCGCTGGCCTGGCGTTCGTCGATCTCGGGCCAGGCATAGTCCTCGGCCGCCTCGGCCAGCAGTATCTCGAAGCTCAGCAGGTTGGGCAGGCTGCTGGCGGGCAATTCGTCAGCTCCGCAAAGGGCGATGAAATGGCGTACCGAGACCAGTTCGTTCTGCAACTCTTCCACCAGGGGGATGAACTGTGGATCGATAAACAGCACATCGTCTTCCGCATGGCGAATGATGTAGCTGATCTGCTCGGGGAAGAGTTTGGGGTTGATGGTGTGGCAGACCCGCCCCGAACAGGGCGCGGCGTAGTGCAGCTCAAAATGCCGATGATCGTTCCAGGCCAGGGTGCCGATTCGTGCACCTGGTGGGCAGTTTAGGGCTTCCAGAGCATTGGCCAGCCTGTTGACCCGAGCGAATGCCTGAGCGTAGCTGTAGCGATGCACGCGTCCGTCGGCGAACAGGGAAACGATCTCGGTGTCGGCTGCAACCTGCAGGGCATGCCGCATGATCGCGGTGATCCCGAGGTTGAAGTTCATCATCATGCCTTGCACAGGTGACCTCCTGCCTTGTTCTTGTAAGAAGATCTTTGAGTCACCAGCTAAATGGCCGATGACCTCTTGGTAGGGCAGGAGCAAGGGGTGTGCCAGAGGTTTCCGATGCTTTACTTTTTTAGTAAAACGTCATTAAAACAATGGTTTATGGATTCTTTTGGTGTGATCTGAACGGCACCAGCCGTGCGGTGGACCCCATTCTTGTTTCAGGATTGAACTGGGTTTTAGTGGGGGTGTTTCACTTCTGCAAGCTGCTTGCTGCATCCCGTAGACGCCGCCAAAGGGTGGTGCGACTTATGCCAAGGCGCTGTGCAGCCTCGTCCATGTTGCCATCACAGGCCGCGAGCACTCTCTTTACATGCGCAATTTCACGTTCTTTTCTGACTTGACGTAGCTCCTCGGCGCTTGCTGATTCACTAACAGCCTGTTGCTGTTGAGTGCTTTCCTTGAACAGCTCCGGGAATAGCTGATGCTGTTGTTTGCTGACTCTTTCGTGACCGAGTGCCTGGACGGACAGGGCAGCGCGTTCGACCAGGTTCTCTAGCTCGCGAATGTTGCCCGGCCAGTGATGGGCTTGCAGGTTCGGCATCAGGCGGTCCAAAAGCGCTTGGCCTTCGATCGCCACGAGTGGGGGCAGTCGCTGCAGGATGGCTTTGGTCAGCAGCGGAATATCCGAAGCGCGCTCGCGCAGAGGGGGAACCGCCAGGCGCAGAATGTTCAGGCGGTAGTAGAGGTCTTCGCGAAAGCGGCCGTCGCTGATCCTCCCTGGTAGGTCGCAATGTGTGGCGGCTACTATGCGGATGTCCACTGGGGTTGGTTCAGATGCCCCCAGCCGCAAGACCTCGCGCTCCTGCAGTACTCGTAGCAAGCGAGTCTGCAACGGGACTGGCATATCGCCGATCTCGTCAAGAAAGAGCGTACCGGTATGCGCTGCTTCGATCAGTCCAGCCTTGCCGCCCTTGCGTGATCCGGTGAAAGCGCCCTCTTCATACCCGAATAGCTCGCTTTCCAGCAGTGTCTCTGGGAAAGCCGCACAGTTGATCGCGACAAAAGGACCGGTTTGGCGTGGGCTGGCGTTATGTAGGCTTTGCGCCAATAGCTCCTTGCCGGTCCCACTTTCGCCCGTAATCAGCACGGTGGAGTCGGTTTCAGCGTAGCGGTGCGCTAGTTCCAGTACCGAGCGGAAGCCCGGAGTGTTTCCCAGAATCTGGTCGAAGCGGTAGCGTGCGATGAATTGCCTGGGGCGTGCCTGACTGCGAATGCGTCGATCGGCGCGCTGGATGGCGTTGGTTTCCTGGCAGGAAATGACCGCACCATCGGGTTTGCCATTTTCAATGATGGGGCTGATGTTGGCCGCTATGATCCGTCCGGCGGCCCGAATGATTCGGTTCTCCTCAGCCTCGCCGCTGCGCAGCGTATCGCCGATGTCTAGTTCAGGTATCAGCTCGGCTAGCGGGCGATTGCGCGCCCACTCGACAGTGATGTCCAGCAGCTTGGCCATGCGAGGGTTGAGCGACTGCACGACGCCGGCGGCGTCCACGGCGATGACTCCGTCGCTGAGGTTGCGCAGTACGGCGCTCATGCGCTGTTGCTGAATCAACACCTGTGCTCGGCTGCGAGAGATCGCCAGTGTTTCGTCGAGGGTTCGGCGAATCGCATCGGCATTGAGTGCCAGCACGCCTTTGGCTCCGGCTGTTTCGGCAAGCTCCACCGCGGCAGATGAGCCCACGATGACCCGGTAGCCGTCGTCGACCAGCTGGAGGATGCGCTGGCGTGCCTCTTCAAGGCTGGAGTAAGTGGCCTGTCTCAGATCGACGGTGAAGAGCGATGCCATGGCATCCAGTTCGGGATGACCGCGTTGAAAACTGACAATGCCGACTTTGGTTGCTTGAGCTCTGGCCAGATCCAGTGCGCGGATCAGGTCGTATTCCCCCATGCGAATCGACAGCGTGCTGGTCGAGATGTGGCGTCGCAAATAGTCGGCTGTCGCGCCGGAGCAGATGATGACGTCGACATCCTGTTTATCCTCCAGCGCTCTCCCAGTCTGCTTGAGTTCGGTGACGGTAGTTTCGACCAGCTCGATGTGGGCGCGCCCCTGATATTCGGGCATCACCTGCTGGACGATTCGAGCCATCCGGCTCGGGCCATCGGGCATGCGCAGGTGGGTGATTAGAGCGACGATCCTGGGTAGATAGCGGTCTTCTTGCATGGCGGCACACATTCTCAGAAGGGCTTTCTAGGTTGAAACGAATATTTCAAATTTGCAAAGATGGAATCACGTTATCTCTGGCCATGATGCTCTTGTGTGTCGTGTATAGCTTTGTTTTTTAAAGAAAAAATATGAATTTGTGCTGACTGGAACGTCTCTTGCTCTCTGCCACATAGGTAACCTTTGTGAGCAGAGATAGCCGATGTACAGCACTTCATCATCAACTGGGGGCGGGTATCCCCGGATCGACATTCCAGACGCACTGGAGTCCTTGGCCTCTTTCCTGGCCCAGCAAACCGGAAGCAAGGAAGTACGAGTCCACAGCTGTGAACGTCTGTCCGGTGGCGCCATTCAGGAGAACTGGCTGCTGAGGGCTCATCTGCAAGATGGCGACCGGCAAGTCGAGCGTCACTGGGTGCTACGTACCGACGCGGCGTCTTCCGTCGCGGTTAGCATGAGTCGGGAGCAGGAGTTTGCCGTTTTACAGGCAGTCCATATGGCTGGTGTCAAGGTGCCAGAACCCCTTTGGCTGTGTCGCGACCCGAAGGTAATTGGCCGCGACTTCTTCATCATGCAGGCCCTGTCCGGCTCCGCCAGCGGATACCGGCTCAGCACTGACCAGACCCTAGAGCCGCAACGGGCCGAGCTGTGCCGGGAGCTGGGGCGTAGTCTGGCCTTCTTGCACTCCATTACGCCAGATCATCCCGCGCTAGGTTTCCTGCCCTCTGCGGTGGCTGATCCTGCTCAGGCCAGCATCGATCAGTACCGTCTTTACCTAGACGCTCTGCCAGGTAGTCATCCCGTCATCGAGTGGGGGCTGCGCTGGTGCGAGCTGAATCGGCCTGAGCCGCTCTCTTCGCGACTAATCCATCGTGACTACCGCACTGGCAACTACATGGTTGATCAAGGTCGTTTAAGTGGCGTGCTGGATTGGGAGTTCGCCGGCTGGGGGGACCCCCGCGAGGATCTCGGTTGGTTCACTGCCAAGTGTTGGCGATTCGCCCGTCCCGACCGGCATGCGGGCGGTGTAGGGCGCATCGACGACTTTCTAGACGGCTACCAGTCGGTGTCTGGCTGTCGCCCGAGCGCCAATGAACTCAAATTCTGGCAACTCATGGCCCATCTCCGTTGGGCAGTGGTTGCCCTGCAGCAGGCCCAACGTCACCTGACAGGACAGCAGCGCTCCCTTGAGCTGGCACTGACTGGGCGGATGGTTCCTGAGTTGGAGTACGAGATCCTCAGTCTGAGTGGAGGCGCGTGATGAATAGTCCGAATGCGAGGGAGCTGCTGGCAACCGCCCGCGAGCTACTGCTGGGGCAACTACTGGCCAAGTTGCCGAGTGACCTGCATTACGAGTGCCGGATGGTTGCCAGTGCCATTGCGATTGCAGTGCGCGAGATCGAGCAGGGAGAGCACTGCAAACAGGCCGAGGAGGGCGAGTTGGCTCGACTGCTTGCGACCCACAGTCTGGCTGGACTCACTGCAAGTGACGCCCGCGCGTTGCTGACGCAATTTATCCGGCAAGGCTTTTACGACCAGCCGGGACAGGAACAGCAAGCGTTGCTGGCTGCTTTGCGCGGGATGACCCGCGCTAGGTTGGCTGTGAGCAACCCCAAGGCTGTTGCCGATGACTGCTGAGCAATTGACAACTACGAGTCGACGGCGCTGCTACCTCGTACGCCACGGCCACGTTGACTACTTCGACTTGCAGGGCAAGCCACTCGATCCTCGCGCGGTACAGTTGTCTCGCCGCGGCGCGCAGCAGGCTTGGCAGCTTGGGCAGGTGATGCAGGATCTGCCAATTGATCGGGTGCTGTGTTCCGATTATCCGCGAGCCAGGCAAACCCTTGATCTGCTGTTAGTCGGGCGGGAAGCACCGATCGACTTTTTGCCTGCGTTGCGTGAGATCCGTGCGGGGCGGCTACGCGATATCCCTGCGGCAGGTCTGCGAGACACCATAACCGGTGCCTATCGGAGCGCGGCCAAACCCGGGGCGACCTTTCTGGGGGGCGAGCGCTGGGATGAGTTCCAGGGGCGGATATTGGCGCAGTTTTTTGACTTGCTCGCGGAGCCGGCCTGGGAGAGTGCGCTGATCGTTAGCCACGATGCGGTCAATCGCGTTCTGCTCGCATGGGCGGCGGGTGTTGGACTCAAGGGTATTGCAGCCTTCGAGCAAGACACTGCCTGCCTCAACATCCTCGATGTCGACAGCCTCGGTCCCGAGGTCCTGGGCGGGATCATCCGTACGCTCAATTTCACCCCATACAACCCTCACAAGACCGGTCTATCCGGCACTGTGCTGGAGAACATGTTCAGCGCGCTTAAGCCCGCTGCTCTTGAGTCCTGATGTTTTTGACGACTATAGGAAGACTGATATGAACTTCGCCTTTTCAGATGACCTGCTGGCCCTCCAAGCCAAAGTGCGCGACTTCATTGCCAATGAAATCATCCCAATGGAGCGGGATCCGCGGCAGACAGCTCACGGTCCGTCCCAGGAGCTGCGCCAGGCGCTGGTGGAGAAGGCCCGAGTTCAGGGCTTGCTGACACCGCATGCTTCCCGTGAGATGGGGGGGCTGGGACTCTCCCATGTCGCCAAGGCGGTGATCTTCGAGGAGGCAGCCTATTCGCCACTCGGGCCGACGGCCATGAACATCCACGCGCCGGACGAAGGCAATATCCACCTCATGGAAGTGGTGGCGACCGAAGCGCAGAAGGATCGTTGGCTGCGGCCGCTTGTGCAGGGGCATATCCGTTCCTGCTTCGCCATGACCGAGCCTTCGCCGGGGGCGGGTTCCGACCCCTCGATGCTTACCACCACCGCAGTGCGCGACGGCGACGACTACGTAATTAACGGCCGCAAGTGGCTGATCACCGGTGCGGAAGGCGCTAGTTTCGCCATCATCATGGCGCGCACCGAGGACGGTAACGCCACTATGTTTCTCACTGATACCGATCGGCCCGGTTTCATTCTTGAGCGCATGATGGATTCGTTGGACACGTGCTTTACCGGCGGTCATGCGGTACTGCGGTTCGAGAATCTGCGTGTGCCTGCTAGTGACGTGCTCGGTGAGGTGGGTAAAGGCTTCCGTTACGCCCAGGTGAGGCTGGCGCCGGCGCGCTTGACGCATTGTATGCGTTGGCTCGGGCAAGCCCGTCGTGCGCATGACGTCGCCAGTCGCTATGCCAGCCGTCGAGAGTCATTCGGGCGCAAGTTGGGGGAGCATCAGGGCGTCGGTTTCATGCTGGCAGACAATGAAATGGACCTGCTCACTACGCGTTTGACCATCTGGCATTGTGCGTGGGTACTGGATCAGGGCGAGCGCGGTAACTTTGAGTCGAGTATGGCCAAGGTGATTAGCTCGGAGGGCATCTGGCGGGTGATCGACCGCAGCGTTCAGATTCTGGGGGGGCAGGGTGTGACCAGTGAGGCGATCATTGACCGGATCTTCCGTGATGCTCGTGGGTTTCGCATTTACGACGGCCCCAATGAAGTTCACCGCATGAGTCTGGCACGTAAGATCCTGGCCCGCTTGGATGGGGGTGTGCAGTGAGCCGCTCGCCTGCGCATTTGTTCAACCTAAGCGGTAAGTGTGCTTTGGTCACTGGGGCTTCTAGTGGGTTGGGCTGGCATTTCGCCCGAACCCTAGCCGCCGCAGGCGCTCGAGTCGCGCTGGCCGCGAGGCGGGTAGAGCGTATGGAGGAGTTGGTCAGAGACCTGCAGTTTGAGGGGTACGAAGCCAAGGCCTATAGCCTAGATGTGACATCTCGTCAGTCCGTGGTCGATTGTCTTGCGGCGATTCGTGCGGATTTCGGACGTATCGATATCCTGGTCAACAACGCCGGGATTAGCGATACCAAGCGTGCCCTCGATTACGAGGATCAGGATTGGCAAGCAATTCTGGACACCAATCTCAAAGGCGCGTGGATGACTGCCCAAGAGGTGGCGCGCGGCATGGTGGATGCCGGGCATGGTGGAAGTCTGATCAACATCACGTCCATTCTGGCGGCGCGAGTAGGGGGTGGTGTCGGCCCTTACTGCGCAGCGAAGGCGGGGTTGAGTCATCTCACTCGTTCCATGGCATTGGAGCTGGCGCGTCATGACATTCGAGTTAACGCTATAGCTCCGGGCTATGTAGTCACTGAGATCAACGAGTCATTCCTTGCTGGCGAGGCTGGTGAGCGGCTCAGGTCGCGCATACCGTCCAGGCGTTTCTGCAGTCCCAGTGATCTCGATGGCGCTCTGTTACTGCTGGCATCCGAGGCTGGGAGGGGTATGAGTGGCGCCGAAATCATAGTTGATGGCGGCCATGCCTGCTCCGGGCTCTGATCTTCAGCCGCCTGTTGCTCCATTTGGCTGTGAACCCAAGAGGTCACAATCAACGGTGGAGTCGGCAAGCAGGGTGTGTGGGGGCGTAGTGCCTTTAAGTTGCCGCTGCCACGGGAAAGGCCCGAGGCTGCTTCTGTCGATGAGGGCGGCCCATGGCGCCGGTGGTCGGCTCCGATCGATCAAGTTGGCAGTGACGCCTTCACTCCTTACCTTTCAGCATTACCTGTGGGGGACGCAGTGGCCCGGCTGTGCTTCCTGATCTACGCCAGTTCGCGTATGAGCTCTGGATGCTTGCTCAGGATACGGATCAAGACGGTGGCCTGGTCGTTGGGCTTTGAGCGGTTTTGTTCCCAGTTCTTGAGGGTCGCTGGCTTGGCGTGAATGGCCTGCGCAAATACACCCTGGGACATCTGTAGCTTTTCGCGCAGTGCGACTATCTCTGCACCTGTCGCGGGTTCGATTGGCTTGTATTCGACCTTGTGGGTGCGCAGCGTACGCTTGCCTTCACGTGCTGCGGCCAGGTCGTCGAAGCCTTCGATCAGCTCGGAAAAGATATCGCGTTTGGTCATGGTGCTTGCCTCGCCTTCACTTCGCGCTCAAGGAGCGCTTTCAACTGCATGCGCTGGTCACTGCTCAGGTCATCGAGTTCGTCTTTGTCATACAGGGTGAAGAGCCAGAACTGCAGACAGCTGTGCCAGTAGTAGTAAATCACCCGAACTCCACCGCGCTTCCCTTTGTTGCGCCTGATCGATCCGAAGCGGACCTTCCTCAGACCACCGCTGTTGGCGATGACTGCGCCAGCCTCCGGGTTGGCCAAGAGCATCTGCTGGAATAGAGAGTACTCGTCGTCATCCAGGTGGGCTTTTCGATTGCGCTCAAAGGGTGACAGCTCAACGAACAATGCTTTCATATATGTGCGCTATTTGCGTATATTTAATGGTGGGTGTCTTCTTGTCAAGAAATGAGCAGGTGGCCAGATACAAGAAATGCGGCAACCTGGCTGGGCTGCCGCTAAGACGTTTTTCTGAGAGGGCTCGCCGCGAGGGTAGATCTTGTGCCTGGGGCGATCAGGCAATTTCCTTCTGTGATGTGTGATCCGGCAGCAACGCCTGGCTTTCCGCCGGGCTCACCCGCCTGATAAACCGCGCCAATTGTTCGGCCGGCTCTCCTTCGCGCCGTATCAGGTAGGTGGTCAGCATTGCGGGGCAGCCGGCCAGCGGCCGGGCCACGACGTCCGGGTTGTTGAGTTCGGTGATCCGCGCTAGGCTGGAGAACCCCAACCCATATCCCGCGGCTACCAAGGCCATCATCAGGTCCAGGGTGGGGACGCGGTCGGCGATGGTCAGCCCTGTGTCTACGGTGCTCAGTACCCGCTGCAGCTGTTGCCAGAAACCTTCGCAGACCTGCGGATCGCAGAGCACCAGCGGGTAGCGCACCACCTCGTCGAGCGGCACGCGTCGATAGGTCAGCAGCGGGTGGCGGGCCGGCACCGCCACCACCAGCGGATCAAACCAGACCGGCTCGGCTACCAGCCCTTCGCCCACTTCGTTGGATTGAGCGAGCCCGATGTCGAACAGGTCATCGCTCAGGCCCCTGACCTGTTCGCTGAAGGTAACCTCCGACAGGCAGATCTCGACCTCTGGTTCTTCCTCGCGGCACTGGGCGAGCAAGGCGGCCAGGCGTGCCTGGGGTATGCCATCTGATAGCGCGACGCGAATGCGCCCGCGGTAGCCGGCCGCTGCGCTCTTGACGCTGGCCTTGGCCTGGTCGACCACGGCCAGCACCCGACGCGCTTCTTCCAAGAGCACCTTGCCAGCCCAGGTCAGGCGCGTGCGCCGCGTGGTGCGTTCGAACAGCTGCACGCCCAGGCGGTACTCCAGCTCCTTGATGATCCGCGACAGGGGCGACTGTTCGATATGCAGGCGCGCGGCGGCACGGGCGAAGTGCAGTTCTTCTGCGACGGCGATGAAACAGCGAAGGTGGCGCAGTTCCACGGCCTTTCCTCCGTCAGTTGTAGGGTTCGGCTTGCACGCCGCCATTCCAGGTTGGCGGACGACGCAGGTTGACTATCTGCAGCAGGGCACCCAGGGCGGCGACACCACCGGCACTGGCGGCCAGGGTCCAGGTGGGCATTTGCAACAGCAGCACGAAGCCGCCGGCCGCGGCGCCGATGGCGCTGCCCAGGTAGAGCGCCGACTCGTTCAACGCGATGGCCAGGTTACCGTCGCCCTGGGCCTGGCGTGCCAAGATCAGTTCGTTGTTCTGCGGCACCTGCAGCGCCCAGCCGACCGCGCCCCACAGGGTGATGGGCAGTATCACCAGCCAGGTGCTGAGGGCCGCTGTCAGCGGCAGCACGAACAGCGAAACGGCGAGGATCAGCATGATGGCGAAGGTCAGCACCGGTCCCTTGATTCGATCCACCAGCGGGCCGATCAGGAAGCTGCCCAGCACGCCGCCGATGCCCCAGACCCACAGATAGGGCGTGACCGAACGCACTTCGCCGTAGGCCGGGTCAGCCAGCAGCGGGGCGATGAAGGTATACATGCCGAGGCTGGCAATGGCGGCCAGCAGCGACACCAGCAGGATGACCAGCACATGGCCGTCGCCGATGATCGCCAGCTTCTGGCCCAGCGTGGTGGCGGTGGCCGCTGGCAGTGAAGGGAGCTTCAGCAGCAGGCCGAAGAAGGCCACCATGCCAAGCAGGGTGACCAGCCAAAGGGCGGCCTGCCAGCCGAGCTGTTCGGCGATCAGTAGGCTGAGTGGCACGCCGAGCACCACGCCGCTGGCCATGCCACCCATGATGATGGCGATGGCTTTGCCGCGGCGCTCCGGGATGGACACGGCGGCCGAGGCGCCGATTCCCATGGCCAGGTAGACGCCGGCGCCGATACCGGCGATGGCGCGCCAGACCATCAGTGCGGTGAAACTCTCGGCCAGCGCGCTGGCGGCGTTGGCGATGACGAACAGGCCCAGGGCCAGCAGCAGGCCGGCGCGCTGGCGATGCGCCGGAGTCAGGGCGACGAAGATCGGCGAACCCAGGCCGTAGGCCAGGGTGAAGGCGGTAACCAGCTGGGCGGCCACCGCGACGGAGACCGCGAACGAGGCCTCGATCATCGGGATCAGCCCGGCGGTGACATAGGAGGCCATGCCAAGGGCGAAGGCCCCAAGCGCTATGAGGTAGATGGGTGATTGGTTGGGTGTGTGCATGCTCGGACTCGCTTGCGTTGCAGGAACGCGTGGGTGGTACAACGAAGGGATATGGCCCCGCACCGGGGCCACATCCGGTTGGGGACTAGAGTCCGAGGCTGACGTCGTACTCGTTCAGCCAGGTGTTGAGGCCGACCGCCAGCTCCATGCCCATGCGCTCGTACATGGGCGAGACACTGCCGAGCGGCTTGGCCAGGGTTTGTTGAATACGGCCGCTGTCGAGCAGGGGCGTCACCGGGGCGTTGCGATTGGCCTGGATGGCGGCCAGGGCATCACGCAGGGCTTGCTCGTAGGCCGGGTCTTGGGTCGAGGGGTAGGGGCTCTTGACCCGCTCGCTGATCGACGCCGGCAGCAGGTCGCGGGTCGCCGCACGCAGGATGCTTTTCTCCCGCCCATCGAAGGCCTTCATCGCCCAGGGGATGTTGAAGGCGTACTCGACCAAGCGGTGATCACAGAAGGGCACACGCACTTCGAGGCCGACGGCCATGCTCATGCGGTCCTTGCGGTCGAGCAGGGTCTGCACGAAGCGTGTCAGGTTGACGTAGCTCATCTGCCGCATGCGTTGGTCGACCGCACTTTCGCCCGGCAGTACCGGCGCCTCGGCGATGGCCTGGGCGTAGCTGTCGCGCAGGAAGCTGTGCATGTCCAGTTGGGCCAGCAGGCCCGGGTCGAACAGGGTCTTGCCGTCGAAGTACTTGCCGGTGACCGATGTCAGCCAGGGGAAGGTGTCGGCCTGGATCGCCTCCGGATCGTGGAACCAGCGGTAGCCACCGAACACCTCGTCCGCGCTCTCGCCGGACAGCGCCACCGTCGAGTGCTTGCGGACCTCCTGGAACAGCCGGTAGAGCGACGGCCACATGTCGCCCCAGAAAGCCGGTGGCAGGTCGAGGGCGCGGACGATCTGCGCACGCAGCGCCGGGTCGGCCAGCTCGCGGCTGTCGAGGATGATCTCCTGGTGGCTGGAGCGGATCATCTCCACCAGGTCGCGCACGAAGGGAGCGTCCGGCGTGCCGCGCACGGCATCGCCGGTGAAGCCGCTGCCGTGGTCGACGAAGTCGACGGAGAAGGAGCGGATGTTCTCCTTGCCTGCGGCCAGCAGCTTCTTCGAGGCCAGCGCGGTGATGATCGAGGAGTCAAGTCCGCCGGAGAGCAGGCTGCACAGCGGCACGTCGGCGACGATCTGGCGGCCGACGATGTCCTCCAGCAGGTCGCGGGTATGGCGGATGGTGTCGTCCAGCGTGTGTTCGTGCTCGCGTGCTTCTAGCTTCCAGTAGTGGCGACGGCCCAGGCCCTGGCGGTTGATGCGCACGATCTCGCCGGGCATCACCTCGCGCATGCCATCGAACACGGCATGGCCTGGCGTCTTCACCATCTCCAGGATTTCGCGCAGGCCGTCTGCACGCACTTTGCGCGGCACCAGCGGGTTAGCCAGTAGTGCCTTGGGCTCGGAGCCGAACACCACGCCGTCAGAAGTGGGGAAGTAGTACAGCGGCTTGATGCCCATGCGGTCGCGGATCAGCAGCAGCTCCTGTGAGCGCAGATCCCAGATGGCAAAGGCATACATGCCGTTGAGTTGCTCGACGAAGGCCTCACCCCATTCGACATAGGCGTGCAGCACCACCTCGGTGTCGCTGCGGGTTTTGAACTCATGACCGAGTCGCTGCAACTCGGTGCGCAGTTCGCGGAAGTTGTAGACCTCGCCGCTGTAGGTGATGGCAGCGACCTCGCGCGGGCCACCGTGCATCGCCGTCATCGGCTGGCGACCGCCCTTCAGGTCGATGATCGACAGGCGCCGATGGCCCAGGCCGACTGGCCCGTCGATCCACAGCCCGCCGGCATCCGGCCCGCGCAGGGCCATGGTTTCGGTCATGCGCTGCAGGGTGTCGCGTTGCGTTTCCAGGTTCTGGCTGTAGGACAGCCATCCAGCGATTCCACACATAGTCGTTCTCCTTGTGATTGGGTTACCCGAGGCTTTCCAGGTCGCTGTCCTCGGCCAGCAGCACGCGCGTCTCGCCATGGACGTAGCGCGTCGGTGCTGGGGTTTGGGCATGGGTTTCCAGGTCGTTGAGCAGGCGCTGCAGCGCCACGGCGGTGTCGAGGCCGGCGAAGGGCTGGCGGGGCGGTTCTTTGAGCGCTACGGCGCGCACCACCTGCCGGCACAGCCGCGAGAGCTTGTGCAGGGTGTCCAGCCCTGGCTCTTCGGGGGCGGTGGCGAACTCGTGCAGCAACTCCTCGGCGCCGTTGGTGCCGCGCGTCCAGATGCGCAACTGGTCGTGATCCCAGCGCGGGGTGTCGAAAACCAGGCGCGCATGGATCAGCCGGGCGTCGCGGTCGACGAAGCTGAAGTCCACGGTGCGCTGACGCGCGATGTTGACGAAGCTGGCGTAGCCAGTGACCCGCGCCTCGCCCAGGCTGGCGGTGAGCTGCACGGTATCGAGCACCTCTGCGCCGGAGATGGAGAAATCCGAGCGCACGCCGAGCACCCCATCGAGCCGGAGCTGGCCGGCGCGTGGGCAAATCCAGCCGAGCAGATCCAGGGCGTGGATCACCTCGCTGGTCACGCCGCAGGTGGGGCGGTAGTCGTTGATGCGATCCTTGCCCCAATGAAAGCTGGCACGCACCAACTGCCAGTCATGGCGCTCGACCCACTCGCGCAACTGCCGGGTCGCGTCCGAGTAGCGCTCCACCAGATCCAGGGCAAAGCCACTGACCTGATCCAGCTCACCTAGCAGCTCGTCCAGGTCGTCGCTCGGCGTGACCAGCGGCTTTTCGCAGAGCACGAAGCCCCGGTAGCCGGCCAGCTGCTTGAGCACGGGCGCATGGCTGTGGTCGTTGACGCTGACCACCACGATGTCTGGCGCGAACACCTGCAGCGCCTGGCCGACGCTGTCGAAGTAGGGCAGCTCGGTCGTCTTCTGTCGGCGCCCCACATAGGCCAGCGACAGCGGCAGGCCGGTACTCGTGGCGATATGCTCGAAGGCGCGGCGGTAGCGGGTGCCGGCGTATCCCAGGCCGATGATCAGGATCTTCATGCCGAGGCCTCCTGACGGATCAGCAGGCTCTCGTCGCTGACGGCGAAACCCAGGGTCTGGTACAGCGTGCCGGCGGCCTCAGTGCTCTGCAGCACCACGCAGCCGACGCCGCGGTTGGCGAACCAGCGCAGCAGGTGCTGCATCAATTGCCGGGCGATGCCGCGACCCCGCCACTGCGGCTCCACCACCACTGATTGCACCCAGCCGGACAGGCCATTGAGGCAGCCCGGCGCCGGCGCACGCTGGTCGATAATGGCGGTCACACAGCCCAGCACCTGACCGGACTCCTTGTGCTCGGCGGCGAGGATCTGCACGCAATCGCTCTCGCTCAGGCGGCTGCTCAGCCAGGTGCGGTAGGCCGCCCGCCAGCGCACCGCGTCCTCCAGCGTCCTGCTCGAATAGCTGGCGGTGGTGCCGTCCAGCAGATACGCGCGCAGATCCACCAGCCTGGGCAGGTCGGCCTGGGTCGCCGGGCGCACGGTGAGGAAGGATTGCTCCATCTCAGGCCACCTCCGCAGCGAACGCCCGGGAGGCCAGCGGAATGCTGAAATGCTCGAAGGTCTCGCGCAGCGACCGTGCCAGGTGTTCAATCTGCGCATCGCTGTGGTTCGGCGTAGCGTTGACGCGGAAGCGCTCCGTCCCTACCGGCACGGATGGATAGTTGATCGGCTGCAGGTACACACCATGGTTATGCAGCAGGCGCTCGGCAGCTGCCTTGCAGCGCTTGGCTTCACCTACCAGTACCGGCAGCACATGGGTTTTTGAGCAGGGCATCACCGGCACGTCGTAATGCTTGAGGCGCTCGCGCAGCTTGGTGGTCTGGGCATGCAGGTGATCGCGCTCGGTACTGCTGGCCTTGAGGTGCTCGACGCTGGCCAGGCAGCCTGCGGTGATCGCCGGCGGCAGCGAGGTGGTGAAGATGAAGCCAGTGGCGAAGGAGCGCACCGCATCGACGATCACTTGGGTCGAGGCGATATAGCCGCCGATCACACCGATGGCCTTGGCCATGGTGCCCTGGATGATGTCCACCTGATCGGCCACGCCCAGCTCGGCGGCGATACCGGCGCCGCGCGGGCCGTACATGCCTACCGCATGCACCTCGTCGAGATAGGTGAGGGCGTTGTAGCGCTTGGCTACCGCGACGATCTCGGCGATAGGGGCAATATCGCCGTCCATCGAGTAGACCGACTCGAACACCACGATCTTCGGCTGGCCCTGCGGGTAGCTGGCGAGGATCTGTTCGAGGTGAGCGACATCGTTGTGGCGGAAGATCTGGCGCTCGTTTGGCGTGGAGCGGATGCCGTTGACGATGGAGGCGTGGTTCAGCTCGTCGCTGATCACCACGCAGTCGGGGATGCGCCGCAGCAGGCATTGCAGGGTGGCATCGTTGGAGCCGAAGCCGGTGGGGAAGACCAGCGCCGCTTCCTTGTCGTGCCAGTCGGCCAGGCTCGCCTCCAGGCTGGCGTACAGCTCGTGCGAGCCGCCGATATTGCGCGAGCCGCCGGAGCCGGCGCCGTAGGTCTCCAGCGCGTCGTGCATCTGCTCGCGCACGGTTGGGTGCTGCGACATGCCGAGGTAGTCGTTGCTGCACCAGACCACCACCGGATCCTGCTCGCGACCGTCCAGCTTGGCCAGTGGGTACTGGCCGCAGATGCGGCTGAGGGTGGTGAAGGTGCGGTACTGGTTGGAGGACTTCAATGTCTCCAGTTGTTCCCGAAGAAGTGCTTGGTACATCCGTTTATCTCCTTAGCAAATGGGTGACACGTCTCTGCTGACTTCCTCATCTAGCGAGAGCCCTGGCCCGGGCATTTGCGGCCAGGTCGAGGTATTCTTCTCGGGATTTATAGGGGTTACAATTTGACTGTTTATCCTAGTACTGGAGGTAACCGGATGAGCGCGCCCCGCACAGCCGAACGCACTCGGGTAGAGCTGGCCGAATTCCTGCGTAGTCGCCGCGAGCGCATCTCGCCGGAAGAGGTGGGGCTACCCGCCGGCAGCCGAAGGCGCACGCCCGGGTTGCGCCGCGAGGAGGTGGCCGCGTTGGCGGGAGTAGGTTTGTCCTGGTACACCTGGCTCGAACAAGGGCGGGACATCAGCGTGTCCTCCAGCTTCCTCGACAACCTTTCCCGAGCTCTCAAGCTGGATGCCACCGAGCGTCGTCACCTGTTCCTGCTCGCTCACCAGCGCCTGCCGCCCGAGCCGGGGAAGACCTGGTGCACGGTGCCGGCGCTGATTCACCGGCTGATGGCCGACCTGCCGTCACGTCCGGCCTACGTGCTCAACCTGCGCTGGGATGTGTTGGCCTGGAACGCCGCAGCGGATCGGGTGTTCGGTTTCTCCGCGCTGCCCGCCGATCGCCGCAATCTGCTGTGGATGCTGTTCACCAGCCCGGCCATGTACGCGCTGTTCGACCCATGGGATGAACAAGCACTGCAGATCCTCTCCAGCTTCCGCCGCGACTTCGTGCGGGCGACCCAGGATCCGGATATCGCTGCGCTGGTGAAGGACCTGGAGAAGGCCTCGCCGGACTTTAGGGACTGGTGGCGGCAGCAGGACATCCATGGCGCTTGCCAGGGGATCCGTCATCTGAAGATCGAGGCGGTCGGCCAGGTGGTGTTCGAACACACCACGCTGACCATCGACGAGGATCGCCATTTGCGCCTGGTCTACTACGCGGCCAAGGAGGGCATGCCGCAGAGTCGTGCGTTCGAGCAGTGGCTGCTGCAGGAGCCGGCGCTGATATAAGCCCCGGCGCCTGTTGCTCAGCTAATCGACGGCCCGCGCTGGCGACCCAGTTGCCAGGACGCGCTGTTGCCCTGGATCACCGCCGACACGCTCTGCCCGAGCCGCTGCTCGATCACCGGCTTCCACGGCACCAGGCTGAAGCCGATGCCATCGTCGAGCAGGGCAAAGCGGCCGCTGGCCAGTTGCACGCTGCGCCGGTAGATCCCACTGATGCGCTGGCCCTCGACCGCCGAGCGGTACTGCAGGCCCGTCTGCGCTGAGATCTCGCGCGCCGCTGCCGTCAGCTCCCGCCCGCGCAGGGTGGCCAGCAGGTTGCGTGCGAGCACCACGCGTTGGCCCTGGCGTTCTGCCAGGCCCTGTTCCACCAGGAAATCCGCACGCTGTCGCAACGCTTCGCGCATCTCCTTGCCGAAGCCCTTGTCGACCAGCTCGCGGTTGCCGCCGATCAGCTGTTGGTCCAGCCAGGTCGCGCCGACGGCGCGCACCTGCTGCTCAAGGGGCAGCGGCGTGCGCAGCTCGACGGCGACGTCGCCCAGGCGGCGGGCGTCATGCTGCCGGCCTTGCTCTGGCAGATCGGCTGGCACCCGCCAGACCCCCTCGGTCAGCCGCTCGACGATACCAGCCCGACGCAAGGCTTCCAGGCGCCGGATGTGGCGCTCGACCAATGCTTCGGGATCCCGTCCTGCGACTGCCTGTGATCGCGCCAGGGCCAGGTGGTGATCGGGGCGATACAGGCCATCGGCAGCCAGCGCGGCAATCGAGCGATCCACTGCGCGCGGCTCGCTCAGACTGCGTGTTTCCACCACACCGCCGATGGGGTAGTCGGCCAGTTCCGCGCGGGCCGGCAGCGTCAGGTAATGCGCCTTGCCGTCGAGACCGTCGACCACCAGGTAGCCGCGGTCGTGTAGCTCGTCGGCCAGCCCCTTGGCCATGATTCGACCGACCACTTCGGGACCATCCTTGCCCGGCTCGAAGACTGTCAGCTCTCGCTGCACGCTACCCATGGCCCGCTGCATCGTGCGCACGATATCGCCTCGCTCGCCCATGGCGCGCAAGGTGGCCTCGGCGCGGTTGTGCATCCTCCAGTATCCGGGGCGATCCTCGTGGGCCAGGCCCAGCTGTTGCAGATGCTGCAAGCGGCCGATCAGAAATTGCCGCTGGGGGTGGTAGGCGAGGGCTTTCAGGCGCAGCTCGCCTGCCCGATGCGCACGTTCCAGGGTGCGGTCCAGGTGGGTCCAGCGCTCCTGCTGCACCTCGCGCTGCAGGCTTAGTTGGACCTCCAGCTCGGTGCGCGGCCCCAGCCATTCGGTGGCCAGCTCCGCGGCTCGGTTGCGCATGCCTTCGGCGATGTAGTCGCGGGCGATCACCAGGTCCTTGCCGGTGTCGTCCTTGCCGCGCAGGACGATGTGGGTGTGCGGGTTGTCGGTGTTCCAGTGGTCGACTGCTACCCAGTCGAGGCGGGTGCCAAGGTCGGCCTCCATCCGGCTCATCAGGTGGCGGGTATAAGTGCGCAGGTCGTCGAGCTGCTCGGCATCCTCGGGCGAGACGATGAAGCGAAACTGATGGCGGTCGTCCCGGCCGCGCTCCTCGAACGCATTGAGGTCGGCCTGGTCGGTCAGCGGCCCGTAGGCCTGGCCCGGATCGCCCTCGCGACTGACGCCGTCGCGCTCGATGTAGCGCAGGTGGCTGAGCGTCGAGCGCTTGCCTGCCTGGCGCAGGTTCACCAGGCGGGTCTTGATGGTGACGCGGCGGGCGTTGGACGGCAGTTGCTGCCCGCTGAAACGAGCGGCGACATGCCCGCGGCCGAGGCGGGCGCCGGGCTGCTGGCCGGCCTTGCGCGGCTTGCCGGTACCGGCTTTGTTGGCCTGGCGCAGCACCTGGTTGACGAAGGGTTGGCCGCGTTGCTGCGGCTTGCCCGGCTGCGGGCGAAAGCGCAATTCGTCGTCCTGACGACTTCCCTTGCTCATATCTAAGACTCCTCCAAATTGATCGCGGTACGGCGTATCAGGCACGCTCCCAGGCCGTTGCCGCTGTGGTGCGAACACGATTTCGGCACCTGGCGACACCGGCGCTGTGTCGCCGCCAACCCCCGTGCAGACTGCTTCCTGGGCCAACGAAGTGCCGCCCCCTTTTATCTTGCCCTCCGCTTTTTCCCGGCCTTGGCGCTCCTGGACTCGGTGATCAGGTAGGACGGAGGAGACCTCGGCGCAGGTCTGAGCAGGCAGGCGAGGGCATGACCAACGGCACAGTGGCGGCGCTCGGCTGCGCACCCCGAGCACACACCATCTGCGGTCGGGTCGACATGGGAACGACCCGCTCATCGACGCGACTCCATCCACAACGGCTGCGCCCGACCGATCACCGTGCTGGCCGGGACAGGCCCGAAGTAGCGGCTGTCGAATGACTCCAGGTTGGTGCTTAGCAGGAAGAGTTCATCGCCAGTCAGGCGCCGGCATTCTTGCCAGGCCGGCAGCGTGCGACCTTGTCGATCCTTGCGCAGTTGCCTGGCGACCAACGCGCCGTCGATGAGCACCTGATTGCCCTGCACGCACACCTGCTGCGGTGCCCTGGCCGCCACAGATTTCAATAGCGGTACGTTCGCTGGCAGGTAACCCCGTCGTACCGCCAGCCTCATCACCCCGGGCGGCAGGTGGACCAGCACCAGGTTGCCAACTGAAATCGAGCTGGCAGGCCCGATGCGGTAACAGCCGATGGGCACGCTGTCGGAGGCGTTGTAGACGAGCAGCGGCGGCGATGTCGCGCACGCTGCCCATCCCAGGAAGATCAGGCTGCCAGCAACCAGTGCCAGTGGCTGCCACGCACCACGCGTACCCGCTGTCATGGCGTGGCCTCCGGAAACTGCCGCTCCAGCACCTCGCGCAGCATCTCCGCCATCGTCACGCCGCGGTCGAAGGCCGCCAGCTTGATGCGCGTACGCAGTGCCGGCGTGATATCCAGTGTCAGCCGTGCCGTATAGCGTTCGACCTTGCCGTTGTCGATGGCCGCGCCTTGGCGTATCCAGGCCTCGGCCTGTGGATCGGCCAACGGGCGTGCACCGATGCCGATGCGCTTGCCGCTCATGGCGACCACCTCAACAGCTCATCCACCAGGCTGCTGACCTCGCGTGCGGCGGCGCTATCCGGGGCCAGTTCGCGTGCCAGGCGACCGGCTGCCACGCTCTCGGCGAAGACGATGCGCTGGCGCACCTCGGCCTGCAGGGCGGGCAGTGGCTGGTCGGCCAGGGCGCCGCGGGCTTCCCGGCCAATCACCGTGGTACTGATGCGTCGGTTGATGGCGAATGCCGCGCGCAGGGTAGGGCGGAACACCTGCGCCTCGCGGATCAGATTGACCATCTCGGCGCTGGCCCAGAGGTCATAGGGACTGGGCTGCACCGGGATCAAGACACGATCGGCCGCCAGCAGCGCCGAGCGGGCGAGGGCGGCGATGCGGGGAGGGCCGTCGATGATCACGTGGTCGGCGCGTCGGGCCAGCTCCGGGGCCTCCTGGTGCAGCGTCTCGCGTGCCAGGCCAACCGCGCTGAACAGCCGTGGCAACCCCTGTTGGCTGCGTCGCTGGGTCCAGTCCAGGGCGGAGCCCTGAGGGTCGGCATCGAGCAGGATCACGTTCAGCCCGCGCAGGGCCAGTTCGCCAGCGATGTGGGTGGCCAGGGTGGTCTTGCCGACCCCGCCTTTTTGGTTGAGCAGGGCGATGATCATGGCCGGATCTCCCCAGCCAAGTCGCCCTGATCAACGCCTGTCCACAGATGAGCGCTGGCCCAATAACAAGTTAGAGCTTTTAAGTTAGTAAAGTTAAGGGAGGCTGGAGGCCCCGCCAGCCGTGGCTTGCAGAGCAGTTTGTGCGCCTGATAGCACGATAGTCGTGCGCCTGATAGCACGAGCCCGGTTGCGCCTGATAGCACGAGTGAATTCACAGCTTTTCCGCAGGTTATCCCCGTGCCGTCTACGGCACGGGCCGAAAGGCCAGCAGCTCGATCGAAGGCGGCATCCGGACGATGTCCAGGTGGTACCCCGGTAGCGATTGGCGAGTGACCAGGGTGCGCAGGTCGAGGGCGAAGTCCGAGTAGCGCGCCGTGCTCCCCGATTTGCGGTAAAGGTGGCGAAAGTCGAACTGCCAGCCGTCCTCCTGTTTGCCGCCGTGCTTGCGCACCAGGCGGTACAGCCAGCGCTCGATGCCGCCGGTGAGGCGGAAGTAGGCCGGGTCGATGGTCAGTACCAGGGCCTGGTCGAGCACCCCGCTGTAGAACCAGTCCGGCAGGATCAGCTCGATGCCTAGCGGACGGCCATCTGCCGCGGCCAATTCCTTCCACTCGTTGATCCAGGAAAAGCGGTGCAGGCGCCGGCCGGTGGTCTCGCGGATCGAGGTGGCCACGCTGGTCGACTGCAGCCGATCCAGAGCGGCCTTGAGGCGCTGGTAGTCGCGGAGCGAAGTGCCACGGCCGATGAAGCGCAGGATCTGGTAGGGCGTCGCCCGCATCAGGCGCGACGTGGGGATACCCGCATCGCGCGCCTCGACGATCTGGCTGGCCGCCCAGATCAGGATGTCGGCATCCCAGATCGTGGCGATGCCATGTTCCAGCGTGCCCTCCACACGTACCGTCACCTCGCCGGAGCGAAAGTCGATGGGGACCGTGCGCCGCGACTTGGCCAGCGAGAAGAACGGATGCGCCATCAGGTCCTGGGCGTCGCGCGGTGCGATGTCGCCCGGCAGGGCGCGGAACAGATCCAGTTGCTCGCTCTGTACGGGTTGATCGAGCACGCCAGGATTCATGGGCAAGGGCTTCACTGTTCATCACGCGCAGCTCCCGGGTGGCGGTCGAGGTACTCGGGATCGAAGGTGGTCTCGAAACTGCGCTCACTGGCCCAGGTTTCGAGATCGGTCAGGGCATACATCACCCGGCGACCGAACTTGTGAAAGCGCGGCCCGCCGCCGATCACGCGCTGCTTCTCCAGCGTGCGCGGCGAAAGCCGCAGAAAGGCCGCTGCTTCGCTGTTGGTGAGGTAGCGAGGGGCAGGGGAGGCCTGTGGCGCATGCGGGCCACTAGCGCTCGCAACGGGCCTCATGGCATGGGCCGTCGGCCCGGCTTTGCGGTGCAGGGGGGAGTCGAGATCGACGTGATGCGAATGCCGGGAAAGATCGGGTGAGTGCGACATGGTGTGTCCTCCGTTGACGTGGGAGGTGCACCGTGCGACAGCCGTCGCGCTCGATCATGCCGGGTTGGGTCTGGGCGAATGCGAAGGCAAGAGCGGCGTGGATTGATACCCGAAAGGTCTGGGCGCTGACCTAGCACGCCCATCTATGCGTGTGACCGTCCGTGATGCACAAACGCACAGAGCTCCGTGCTTGCAGCACTACGGATTGGCGGATCTACGGCTTTCTGCAAAACCGGAAAATCGCATCGGCGGATTTCCGTAAATCCGTAAAAGCGTAAATCCGCTTCTCCACACATCCGTAAATCCGTAGAAGCGGATCGGCGGATTTGTGCAAAGACGTAAGTCCGTAACGGTCTGAATCAGCAGCCCCACAGGGCGTCTGCTTCGAGGGGGCGTGCCTGGTGCCGGTACCCGTGCATTAGCTTCCCGGGTGGGGCGCGCGGGTGGCCGACAGGAAAGGGGCGCAAAAAACTAAGGCACCGGGCCAATCCCGGTGCCCGCAGCTCACACTACTTGTTCCAGAACACATGCACCTGCTCGAAGCCTGTCTCCAGGGTGAACAGGTCGCCGCCGATCTCCATGGGTGGTGGCGACCGGTATCCAGTGGTGATCTGGATCTACTCGGCGAGGCGAAATGCCGAGGCCATTCTTTCCTGTTCTTTCGCGCTGACGCCCAACTTTTTGGCCGCAGGTCGCCAGAGCAGTCGAACCTTTGCCTGAAAGTCTTCGATGATTTCCAGAGCTTCCTGCTGCTTGAGCCGGAAGTAGCCGGCAACAGAAATAGCCAAGTCCAGGTCGAGAGCGTTGTCGGACTCCGAGACGTTCAGCTTCAGCCCGTCGGAGTAGGGCACCGGATTCATATCGTAGGCCGCGGAAAGCTGCCATCCCTTGCCTGGGAAGAGGATAAAACCATGGTTGCGCAAGTGGTCATCGGTATTGCTGACTAGCATGTTGAAAACGATGCGCTTCCACAGCTCCTGAAGATCAGCTTCTGGCGTGGCTCCGTGCCGTATCAGCACTTCGGCGATTTCCAGGTAGCTGGCGCCGGTTGAGTGGTCATCGCCATCCACATGCTCCGTCATGGTCATGGCAGAGGCGAAGTGTAATCTCTTGCCCGTGGCGGTGCGGTCGAAGCGCTTGACCATGAAGCAGTGATGGTTGCTGGCATATTTCCCCGCGGTGGCTTCCGCCACGCGCAAGCCGCAGGCGTTGGCCAGGATATTGACCACCATTTCCCAGGCGCCGACATCGTATTCGTCGTTGTTGCTGGGGAACTTGGCGATCCACAAGCTGTTGTCCGGATCTACCACGCTGGCTTTGGGCCGGGCGCCACCCAGTGAGCCGCCCGGGGCTATCAGCATCTTCAACCAGTCTCGGCCGTCACTCATGTCCTCGCCCTGTTCGAAGCGCCTGGAGGCCTCTTCAAGCTCGCGCATACTGGTCATGGGCGGTGCCGCCATGTCGTGGTGGTCATCTAGGAACGGTCCATCCACATCCGTCTTGAAGCGTATGGCTCCTGCTCGGAAGCTATCGTGGACGCCCAGCAGATAGTCGGACTCGAATAGCTTCGAGCCCTCTACGGCGGCCCCAGCTCGCATGTCCCGTTCATGCCTGCGCCGCATCAGCAAACGCCCCCAGCGGTCAGGCGATGCGTCGGCGAAGATACCGAAAGTGGCTGCACCCTGGGCGGAGAACTGGCGCCCCGCGAATGGCTGGAGCCGCGGATCAAGCAGCGCTTGTTGCGCCAGGCCAGCCAATGCCGCGTCGGCGAATTCGAACTCGAACCGCTCGGTACCGCGTGTGCGCTGGCAATGCAGGGTACCCAAGCTTTGCGGGCCATCGAGCCCCACCCAATCGGCGAAGACCAGGATCTGGCTAGCCATTGAGTTCCTCCATCAACTGGGCTGCCAGGTCGGCGCCGGTAACGACTTTCTTCCGGGCTGATTTGGCTTTGGAGGAGACTTGCTCAATGGTCTTGGAATGTGTCGTCGCAGGACGCTGGGGCTCACCGACTGTCGACTTGATCAGCTCTCCCGCAGCCGGTTTTGAGGCGCTTCGTTGAGAAGTGGGCTGGCGTGGCGGGGCCGGCTTGTTCTTGCTGGCAGTCGTCCTCGACGGTGACAGGGCTGCATCCTGCAGGTGGCGACCAAGTTCATCATGCAAAGCTATCTGAGCAATGTCTTTTTCCAGCCCCAGGACCTGCAGCACGGCCATGTAGGCACCAAGGGTCACGCCGGCGCTGCCTTGCTCAAGAGACCTGAGGGTCGGCAGAGACATGCCGGCCCGCTCGGCCATTTGCTTGGCCGTGATCTTGCGACGCTTGCGCGCGAGTATCAGACGCTCGCCAAGCTCTGCGAGCAGTCGATCAGATCCGGGCAGCAGTGGGGCGGTGCGCTTTGCCATTTGGAAAATATTCTTTCAGAAAAAGTCTGATGATGAAGGAATAATAGCACCTGCCCTCTCATTTTTCTCTAGGACAGGGTTCTAGGGTAAAACTATTACTTAACTTTTACCAAAAAGATGAAGCAATATTTTCACTCTTATGAAGGGTGATAGGTCCCGGAGCACACCGCCAGGGGCATTCATGAATGCTGCTTAGCGCCACGGCTGCTTCAGATCGAATCTTCCCGTATGCACAACGTGTCGCCGTTTCTGGATTCTGGCGACATGTTTTGTTTTCGTGTCGCTGGTGACGACATGTGGGCACACCGTATTTTCGAAACGGCGTCATTACGACGTAATGGCTCAAGACTCGGTGAATAGTGAGGAGCGCCATGGGACGCCTGATGAGGGCTGAGATACTGCTCGCCTGCTTCTCGCTGATGGCTGGGTGCGTGCAGCACCCGATCAGCCTCCAGGGTGGGGCGCGCGGGTGTCCGAACGGACAGGGGCGCAAAAAACAAGGGCACCGGGTTAATCCCGGTACCCTCAGCCTGTGCTACCTGTTCCAGAACACATGCACCTGCTCGAAGCTCGTTTCGAGGGTGAACAGATCGCCGCCGATCTCCATGTCGCGGGCCATGGCTCGGTAGTCAATGTAGTGGGCGAGATGTTGAGGAATGCTGGTGGTCTGCTCAGTGAGTTCCTGGGCATAGTCGGCCAGCGAGGCGTAGCAACCGCAGTAGTCCTCCTCGGCGGTCTTGCGCGCTTGCTCCAGATCGTTGAAATGGGAGAGCAGGGCGCCGCCAAAGTCGGGGTACTCCTCCATGAAGCAGGCGATCTCGTGGGCGGCGTGCAGCCCCTCGTATTCGCCAAGGCGGTAGCCGTCGAAGCCCTCGAAGTCGTGGATGGCGTACTCCTCTGCACCCTCGACGGGCGAGGCTGCCAGCATCGCGTCGACCTTCGCCTGGATGTCATCCATGTCCAGGGTTGCATCGATCCAGACACCATGCAGATGACCGGCGTTGTAGGCGGCCAGGTCGGCAACGTAGATCCTGATTTCTTCGTTCATGGTTTTCGCTCCTTCGTCTTCAGGGTTCTGCGCTTGCGTCGCGCATGAACCCCTGCCGACTAGGGCGACTAAGGCCGTCGTGAAAAAATCCAGAAAAATCGCGGAGGCTCCACCCAGCGCAGCGGCCGGGTGGAAACCGTCTATTTTTCTTGAGTTTGAGGGGGCAAGAACCCCTGCTCTGGGAAAAGAGAAGCGTCAGCACCCTGTGGTGACCTGCCACGTTGATCCGACGCGGCTACTCCGCTCAATGGCAAGCTTGTTGCTCAAGAGATGGCTGGGTGTACCTACTACTCTCGCCATTGGGCATACTCGGTTGGCCTGAGGATGGCTGGGAATGGCCTGGGTCCTCCGCGTCACTCACAAATCCTGGAAAGGGATAGATAGCAGAAGGAGCAGGGATGGGCGTATTCACTCCCGCTGGAGAAACACGCGTCGCGGTCCTGGTCGATTGCGACAACGTATCTCCCGAGATTCTGGAACACGCGCTGCGTGTCGTTGCCCAGTTCGGGCGTGTGGTGCTTCGCAGAGGTTATGGAAACCACGGATCGCTGGCCAACAAATGGCAGGAAGCCTTGGTTCGCTTGGCATTCACGCCATGCCTTCAGTACCAGTACGCAGCGGGCAAGAATACTTCGGATATCGCGTTGGCGCTCGATGCCCTGGAAGCGCTCTTCGACCATCGGGTCGACACCTTCTGCCTGGTCACTAGCGACTCGGACTTTGCCTACCTCTGCCGCAAGCTCCGTGAGCGGGGAGCCACGGTCTGCATTGTCGGTGAGTCCAAAACGCCCGCCGCACTTCGCAATGCCAGCGATCAGTTCTTCGAATGGAGTCGTGACGAGCACGCCGAAGAACCCGCGGAGCAGACCGAGAAACCTGCCGCCAAGCCTGATGCCGGTCTGAAAGTTGAGCCCGCGAAGCCTGACTCCGCAAAGCCTGCCGTCAAACGCAGGCCGAGGTTCGTTGTGGATGCAGTGTCCTTACTTGCCGCTAGGACCAGCGAGGGCAAGGTTACGCTGAGCGCTCTGGGGCAATACCTGAAACGAACTGATCCAGCATTTTCACCCAGCGCATACGGTCACTCGGGCCTGCTCGACATGATCAAGACCTACGACCTGCTACAGCTCGTCCAAGAAAACGGTGGCCACTGGAGCGTGAGCCTTGCCGCACGCGAAGAAGCCGCGCCCGAAGTCATCAACTGATCCGCATCTTGCAAAAAAGGGGGCCAGGCCCCCTTGGCTCAGATGAGCCCATGCTCCGCGAAGGAGACTGACCGGGTTCCTGCGATGATGATGTGATCCAGCGTGCGCACATCCACCAGTGCTAATGCTTCCTTGATGCGCCGGGTGATCGACTTGTCCGCTTCGCTGGGCTCTGGATTACCGCTGGGATGGTTGTGAGCGATGATCGCCGCGGCTGCATTCAGGTGCAGAGCTTCTTTGACGACCTCACGTGGATAGACCGCTGTGCTGTCGATAGTGCCCTGGAAAAGCTCGACGTACTGGATCAGTCGATGCTTGGCGTCCAGGAACAATACCGCGAACACCTCGCGCTCGTAGCTGGCCAGCTTGGCGCGAAGATAGTCCTTGACCACATCCGGCGAAGTGAAGCTGGCACCACGCTGCAGCTTGCAATCGATGGCCTGGCGCGCGGCTTCAAGGATCTGATCGGCTGATGCCGGCAGATAGCACCCTTGGTCGTCACGCACGAGCAGGGTAGCGGCGATAGCTGGGATAGGTTGCGACATGGTCGTTCTCCGGTTACTCGGGCGGAATTGCCCGATCCCGGACCAGCACGGCGCAGCGCAGCAGTCAGGGGGCGAAAGCCGGCCTGGCCGCAAGCGTGCTCCGCACGCGCAGCCCTTGACGGCGAGAACGTCGTGATAGGGTGAAGGGAAACAGCAAGACCGCCCTCCGGACTTTCATGTGGCACCAACGGCAAGCGAAGCGCGCAGGCCCAAGGGGCCGGAGAGGAAATGCGCGTCCCCCAAGAAAGCCCATCGCTAAGCAGAAAGCTCGAGCCGGCTGAACCGGCTCGCGCTTCCAGCCTACAGCGTCAAAGGCAGATCCTTGATCCGCTGCTCATTGCGCTGCAGTGAACTCAGCCGCTGGTGAATACGGCTCAGAAAGCCGACCTCGAAGGCACGCCTTTCCATTGCGCAGGGAAGAAGATCACGCTCCGCGATCATGATCGCCCAGAGCCAGCCGCTGCGAGCGTTGTCGAGCCAGGTCTGGGCCAATCCCACGCCTTGGTTGAATGCCTGTCGGCAGTCCGCGGCCCAGATGATCTCCATGCCTGGATGACCATCGTGTGGCGGGAGGCAAGTCATGACGCCCTCGCTCATCGGGCACCTCCTCGTGCTTCAGAAAGCGCACGGCGGAACAGCACGACCATCTCGTCGAGCAGATCCTGGGCCGAGTAGGCCGCAATCCGTAAGCGCAGATTCTCTGATTGGAATCCATCCGGCCCGGCCATTTGGTCCAGCAGATTGCCGAGCATGGTTGCGCGCAGTTCAGCTGCAGCCTCGACGGGTAGGGGAGAACGCTCGGATTCATGCAGCGGGCTTGGCCGCCTGGGAAAGGGTATAACGCAGGTTTCGAACTCAGCCATGGCACACCTCCAGAACAGAGGTGAACAAGACCAGAATCCCAAGGCGGAGCTCTCGGGTAAAAAGGAGGTAGCGCATTTTCCTTATGCTCCTTGGACGGATTAAGGAGCCGCCTACCAGCCTTCTCACGAGCATAGGAGGCGGACCGTGCAAGGGTGAGAATCCGGCGTCCAAGGAAACCGGCCAGGCAAAAGCCCGCCTCACACGGTCCGCCATAGAAACGCAGTAGCACAATGCGTAAACATTGGCTCTGCTCTACAGCGCTACCGCGCCTTGGACAACATTCGGGTTCTCACGCCCGGTCATGGGATTGACCATGACGGGCGCACTCTAGCCTGCGGGTTCCAGGTTGGCAACCTACTGTGGCGTAGTTGGATTGGTCGTCAATTTCAGTGGTCAAGCGGATCGTCGCGGCGACCTGAATCCAGAAGCAATGGAACGCGCCTCACCTTGAGGTGTAGTGGTCTACTGATCCCAGACACCGATTTAGGCGAGAATCCTCGCCGTGAGAGAGGTGTCTGATGAGCAAGCAACAACGTACGTTTTCCGCCGAGTTCAAGCGAGAGGCCGCCGCCCTGGTGCTGGACCAAGGCTACAGCCATATCGAAGCCTGCCCTTCGCTGGGGGGGGGATTCGGCCTTGCGCCGTTGGGTGAAACAGCTCCAGGCGGAACGCCAAGGCGTGACCCCGAAGAGCAAGGCGCTGACGCCCGAGCAGCAGAAGATCCAGGAGCTGGAGGCCCGGATCAGCCGGCTGGAGCGGGAGAAAGCGATCCTAAAAAACCGCCTCCCCGGCGCACCGCGGCCCATTGGGATAGAAACACGGTCACTACA
>NZ_SSOK01000052.1:0-148294 GCF_029871195.1 Pseudomonas sp. BN415 | reverse complement strand
TGGCTATCAGCGTGTTCGACCTGTTCAAGATCGGTATCGGCCCTTCCAGCTCGCACACCGTGGGCCCGATGCGGGCGGCGGCGCTGTTCGCCACGGCGCTGCGCGAGCGCGGCCTGCTGGAGCAGGTGCGACGGGTCGAGGTGCGCCTGTATGGCTCGCTGTCGGCCACCGGCGTTGGCCACGGCACCGACCGCGCCACCCTGGTGGGGCTGATGGGCGAATGGCCGGACCGCGTCGACCCCAAGCAGATCGCCCCGCGCATCGAAGCGCTGCAGGCGTCCCGCGAACTGCTGCTGGACGGCAGCCACCCGGTGGTCTTCGACTGGTCGCGCGACCTGCTGCTGCTGGACGAGAACCTGCCCTACCATCCCAACGCCATGACCCTGATCGTCGAAGGCGAAGGCGGTGAACTGCACCGCGACACCTACTACTCCATCGGTGGCGGTTTCGTGGTCGACGAAGCCCAGGCCAAGTCTGGGCAACTGGACCAGGACCACACCGAACTGCCCTACGACTTCTCCAGCGCCGAAGAACTGCTGGAGCTGTGCCAGCGGCACAACCTGCGCATTGCCGAACTGATGCTGGCCAACGAAAAGGCCTGGCGCAGCGAAGCGGAGATTCGCGCCGGGCTGCTGAAGCTCTGGGACGCCATGCAGGAATGCGTGACCAACGGCCTCGGCCACGAAGGCATCCTGCCCGGCGGGCTGAACGTGCGCCGGCGCGCCGCCAAGCTGCACCGCAGCCTGCAGGAGCTGGGCAAGCCCAACGTCATCGGCTCGACCATGAGCGCGATGGAATGGGTGAACCTCTACGCCCTGGCGGTGAACGAGGAAAACGCCGCCGGCGGGCGCATGGTCACCGCGCCTACCAACGGTGCGGCGGGGATCATCCCGGCGGTGCTGCACTACTACATGCGCTTCAACCCCGAGGCCAGCGAAGACGACGTGGTGAACTTCTTCCTCGGGGCGGCGGCCGTCGGCATCCTGTGCAAGAAGAACGCCTCGATCTCCGGTGCCGAAGTCGGTTGCCAGGGTGAAGTCGGTTCGGCGTGCGCGATGGCGGCGGCGGGCCTGGCGGAAGTGCTGGGAGCGACGCCGGCGCAGCTGGAGAACGCGGCGGAGATCGGTCTGGAGCACAACCTGGGGCTGACCTGCGACCCGGTGGGCGGGCTGGTGCAGGTGCCGTGCATCGAGCGCAACGCGATTGCTGCGGTGAAGGCGATCAACGCGGCGCAGATGGCACTGCGCGGCGACGGCGAGCACTTCATCTCGCTGGACCGGGTGATCCGCACCATGCGCGACACCGGCGCCGACATGCACGACAAGTACAAGGAAACCTCCCGCGGCGGTCTGGCCGTGAGCGCCGTGGAGTGCTGATGCCATGAGCGCCTATCAAGGCCTGCGCAAGCCTGAAACCCGCTTCGAATCCATCGGCTTCCTGCTGTTGGATGACTTCAGCCTGATCGCACTGGCCGGCGCCCTCGAGCCGCTGCGCCTGGCCAACCAGCTATCCGGAACGGTCCTCTATCACTGGTGCACCCTGACGTGCGACGGCACCCCGGTGCGCGCTGACAACGGCATGCAACTGACGCCAGAAGGCAGCCTCGCCGAAGCGCGTGAACTGGACGCCCTGATTCTCTGTGGCGGCGACGGCGCGCCACTCGCCGACGCCGGATTGCTCGCGCAACTCCGCGACCTGTCCGCCCTCGGCGTGAAGCTGGGCGCACTGGAGTCTGCCCGCGCTGTGCTGGCCGAGGCCGGTCTGCTTCAGGACGATGAAAGCATCCCGGCCTGGGCCAGCCGGCTGACCCTGCGCGATGCCCTCGCCAGCGCGCAGCCCAAGTTGCAGGAAGTGATCGCGCTGATGGAGGCCAACCTGGAAGAGCCCATCGACCTGGATGACTTGGCCAGCTTCATCGAGCTGTCGCGGCGCCAACTGGAAAGGCTGTTCCAGAAGTACCTGTGCTGCTCGCCATCACGCTACTACCTCAAGCTGCGCCTGCTGCGTGCCCGCCAACTGCTGCGACAGACCGCCCTGCCGGTGGTGCAGGTGGCCTTCGGTTGCGGCTTCCTCTCCGCGCAGAATTTCTCCAAGTGCTACCGCGAGCACTTCGGCATTCCGCCCAGCAACGAACGGCTGGACAAGCCGCAGCTCTGCCGCGCCGCGATGCACTGAGCACCCTTGGCACCACTTCGGGCCCGCCCGTGCCTGGCAGCATGGTTCGGGCCTGTTTTTTTGGTGGGCACGGTGTTTGACCTTTCCCTTTCTCTTGTGGGGGCGAATTCATTCGCAATGGGCAGCGCAGCTGCCCCGGCCAACTTCTTGGGCAGACCTTCGGCCTGCTCAGCGAATGAATTCGCCCCCACAGAAGAGCAACCCGTGCCGGCCGTAGAGGTCCGATTCAGCCCACCTTCCCTCACCCCAACCCTCTCCCTCTGGGAGAGGGTTGGGGTGAGGGTGGCTGAGCGACTCTCGGGCTTTCATGTTCACCCCAGCGGATCTGACCAACTTGGGGTCGGATTCGTACAAAAAGTGGCCGGTTGCTTCTGTTGCAATGCTGTCCAACGGCCCACCAATCCGGTGTGTCGAGTCAGTGGATAACAACAAGGGTTCACCGCCATGCAAATGCCCAAGACGCTCCGCATCCGTAACGGCGACAAGGTTCGCTCCACCTTCTCCGCCCAGGAATACGCCAGCCGCCAAGCCAAACTGCGCGCGCACCTGGCGGCGGAGAACATCGACGCCGCGATCTTCACGTCGTATCACAACATCAACTACTACTCCGACTTCCTCTATTGCTCCTTCGGTCGTCCCTACGCCCTGGTGGTGACCCAGGACGATGTCATCAGCATCAGCGCCAACATCGACGGCGGCCAGCCGTGGCGCCGCACCGTCGGCACCGACAACATCGTCTACACCGACTGGCAGCGCGATAACTACTTCGTCGCCATCCAGCAGGCCCTACCGAAAGCACGCCGCATCGGTATCGAGCACGATCACCTGAACCTTCTGAACCGCGACAAGCTGGCCGCCCGCTACCCCGAAGCCGAGCTGGTGGATGTGGCAGCCGCCTGCATGCGCATGCGCATGATCAAGTCCGCCGAAGAGCATGTGATGATCCGCCATGGTGCGCGCATCGCCGACATCGGTGGCGCGGCGGTGGTGGAAGCCCTGCGTGACCAGGTGCCGGAATACGAAGTGGCGCTGCATGCCACCCAGGCCATGGTTCGCGCCATCGCCGACACCTTCGACGACGTGGAGCTGATGGACACCTGGACCTGGTTCCAGTCCGGCATCAACACCGACGGCGCGCACAACCCGGTGACCACCCGCAAGGTGAACAAGGGCGACATCCTCAGCCTCAACTGCTTCCCGATGATCGCCGGCTACTACACCGCCCTGGAGCGCACCCTGTTCCTCGACCATTGCTCCGACGACCACCTGCGCCTGTGGCAGGTCAACGTCGAGGTGCACGAGGCCGGCCTCAAGCTGATCAAGCCCGGTGCGCGCTGCAGCGACATCGCCCGCGAGCTGAACGAGATCTTCCTCAAGCACGACGTGCTGCAGTACCGCACCTTCGGCTACGGCCACTCCTTCGGCACGCTCAGCCACTACTACGGCCGCGAAGCTGGCCTGGAGCTGCGCGAGGACATCGACACGGTTCTGGAGCCGGGCATGGTGGTGTCCATGGAACCGATGATCATGCTGCCGGAAGGCCTGCCGGGCGCTGGCGGTTACCGCGAGCACGACATCCTGATCGTCAACGCGGACGGTGCCGAGAACATCACTAAATTCCCCTACGGGCCGGAGAAAAACATCATCCGCAAATGACCCCGTCCACGCCCGCGCAGAGCCGACCTCCTGCGCGGGCCCCGGTTTCACGCACCACCACAACAAGAATCGACGCGCGGCATTCACAGGGTCCAGACCCTGCGCACGCGCCGCCTTTTGACTAACCGCTGCCGAACTAGCACGACATAACAATAGAGGTACAGGCGATGGTCAGGTTTATTGCAGGAACGCTCCTTCGGGGAGCGGCCGACAGTGTGTCTTTCAACAGCGGTCGGGGCGCTCCCGTCCATACTCCAGGCTTACAGGTGCACCTCCCGTGTGAAGGGGGTGTCCGATGAGCACATCCAACCAGTCCCTGGCCTACGGCCAGGCCGCGAGCCCAATGTCCAGCAGCGAGCGCAGCACGCTCCGCCGCGCGGCGACGGCCAGCTTCATGGGCAACTTCGTCGAGTGGTTCGACTACGCCGCCTATGGCTATCTGGCAGCGGTGATCGCCGTCGTGTTCTTCCCCGCCACCGACAAGACCACCGGCTTGCTGGCGGCCTTCGCGGTGTTTGCCATCTCCTTCATCATCCGCCCCATCGGCGGCATCGTCTGGGGCCACATCGGCGACCGTTACGGCCGGCGTAACGCCCTGTCCCTGTCCATCCTCATCATGTCTGGCGCCACCTTCTGCATTGCGCTGCTACCGACCTACGCCCAGGTGGGCATGCTCGCGCCTTTGCTGCTGTTGCTGATTCGCCTGGTGCAGGGCTTCTCCGCTTCCGGGGAATACGCGGGCGCGGCGGCCTTCCTCGCCGAGTACGCACCGGACAACAAACGTGGCTTCTACACCAGCCTGGTGCCGGCCAGTACCGCGGCAGGGCTGCTGTTCGGTTCGCTGTTCGCGGCACTGCTCTATTCGCAGCTGGACACCGAGCAACTGCACAGTTGGGGGTGGCGCATTCCCTTCCTGCTGGCGGCCCCCCTCGGGCTGATCGGCCGCTACATCCGCCTGCACCTGCAGGACACGCCCAAGTTCCGCGAGATGGAACAGGCGATGGCGAAGAAGGAAACCGAGCACAAGGTGCCGATCCGCGAACTCCTCGGCATGCACCGCAAGAAAGTGCTGGTGGCCATCGGCGTCACCTGCCTCAACGCGGTGGCCTTCTACCTGATCCTCAGCTACATGCCGACCTACCTCTCCACCGAGATGGGCATGACCGAGACTGATTCCTTCCTGGCTTCCACCGTGTCGCTGGCGACCTACATCGGGTTCATCTTCCTGATGGGCAAGCTGTCCGATCGCTTCGGCCGCAAGACCATGCTGATTGCCGCGTCGCTGCTGTTCCTCGCCCTCACGCTGCCGCTGTTCGGCCTGCTGGAAGGGCAGGGCTTTGCCTTCATCCTGCTGATCCAGATCGCCTTCGGCCTGATGCTGGCGATGAACGACGGCACCCTGCCGTGCTTCCTCGCGGAGGTGTTCCCGACGCGGGTGCGCTACAGCGGCTTCGCCTTCAGCTTCAACACCGCTAACGCCCTGTTCGGCGGCACCGCGCCGTTCATCGCCACCTGGTTGATCAGCCAGACCGGCGACAAGATGGCGCCGGCCTGGATGCTGGTGGGCGCGGCGGCTGTGGCGCTGCTGGCGATGTTGACCATCCGCGAGACGGCGCATAAGGCCCTGGCGGACGACTGACGGCTGGCCCCTGGCGATCCTGCCAACTTCGGGTCGGATACGTACAAAAGTCGCCCACGCACTTCTGATGCAATGCCATTAGCGGAAGTCCGTCTGGCGCCGAGAATCCCTGGAGTATTTCGATGAGCAAGAGTGTTTTCGTAGGTGAGCTGACCTGGAAGGAGTACGAGGCGCGTGTCGCAGGCGGCGACTGTGTGCTGATGCTGCCGGTCGGCGCCCTGGAGCAGCACGGCCATCACATGTGCATGAACGTGGATGTGCTGCTGCCCACGGCGGTGTGCCAACGGGTTGCCGAGCGTACCGGCGCGCTGGTCCTGCCGGGCCTGCAGTACGGCTACAAGTCCCAGCAGAAGTCCGGCGGCGGCAATCACTTCCCCGGAACCACCAGCCTGGACGGTGCCACGTTGACCGGTACGGTGCAGGACATCATCCGCGAGCTGGCCCGCCACGGTGCGCGCCGGCTGGTGCTGATGAACGGCCACTACGAGAACTCCATGTTCATCGTCGAAGGCATCGACCTCGCCCTGCGCGAGTTGCGCTATGCCGGCATCCACGACTTCAAGGTGGTGGTGCTCTCCTACTGGGATTTCGTCAAGGACCCGGCGGTGATCCAGCGCCTCTATCCCGAGGGGTTCCTCGGTTGGGACATCGAGCACGGTGGCGTCTTCGAGACCTCGCTGATGCTCGCCCTCTACCCGGAACTTGTGGACCTGGACCGCGTCGTCGATCACCCGCCTGCGACCTTCCCGCCCTATGACGTGTTTCCGGTGGACCCGGCCCGCACGCCGGCGCCGGGAACCCTGTCGTCGGCGAAGACGGCCAGCCGGGAGAAGGGCGAGTTGATCCTGGAGGTCTGTGTCCAGGGCATCGCCGACGCTATCCGCGAGGAGTTCCCGCCCACCTGACCAGGCATTGCGTCAACCCGAACAGAACAAGCGACTTCACAACTACAACAAGTGACCGCTGCGGCGGTTCGCGAGGAAGTTTCAGCTATGTCGAATTCAGACGCGCACAAAGAGTACGGGCTCAATCAGGTCAAACCGGAGGAGCGTAGCTACGGCTTCGGCGACACCGTGTGGACCTGGTTCGGTTCCGGCATCAACACCGGTTCCTGGTTCTTCGGCGGCATGGCCGCCTCACTGGGCATGGTCTTCGTCCTGCAGTACAGCATTCTCTGGCTGCCACTGATGATGATTCCCTGGGCGGCAGTGGCCTATATCGGCTACCGCTACGGTGCCAGTACGGCCGTGGTGGCCCGTCCTGCCCTGGGTACCAAAGGGTCGCGCCTGACCGGCGTGGCCCAGTTCCTGGTGCTGATCGGCTGGCCCAGCGTGAATAGCTTCATTGCCGCCATTTCCCTCACCCACGTGTTCGGTGCGGCGTTCGGCTGGCCGACCTTCGGCCAGCCCGGCTCGGCGGGACCGATGGTGCTCGGCATTCTGCTGACCGCCGTGGCGCAGGGTGTCATCACCTTCCTCGGCCATGAGGCGATTCGCTATCTGGAGCGCGTGGCCGGCGTGCTGCTGCTGGTGCTGGGTGTCTGGGTCAGCTACATCGTGCTGTCGCAGTGGGACCTGGGTGAGCTGATGGCGTTCAAGGTGGCGAATCCGGCCCACTCGGTAGCCTTCTACATCGACCTGGCCTTCGGTTTCTCTTGGACCTGGGCCCAGGTGGCTGACTTCTCCCGCTTCGCCAAGACCGGCAAGGCGGCCACCGTGGGCAGCTGGCTGGGGCTCAACGTAGGGCAGGGCTGGTTCATGCTGATCGGCGCCATCGGCACCATCGGGGTGGCACTGCAAACCGGCAGCATCGACCCCAACAACTCCGACCCCAGCTCCACCCTGGCTACCTTGGGGCTGGGCCTGGTGTCCTTCCTGGTGCTGATTTTCGCCACCGTCAGCACCAACGTCACCGTGCTCTACGGCTCCGGCATGGGGCTGCTGGGAGCGTTCAAGAGCCTGACCCCGAAAAAGGCCCTGGCGATCATCGTTGTGCTGCAGCTGGCGCTGTGCTTCGTGCCCATGGCCTTCGACTCCTTCCTGCATTACTTCGAGACCTTCCTCGGCGTCATCGGCGGCCTGTTCATCCCGCTCTGGACCATCATCCTGGTCGACTACTTCTGCGTGCGCGGCAAGCGCATCAGCGACCGCGACCTCTTTGCCGAAGCCGGCGGCACCTATTACGGCAGCAATGGCTGGAACCCCGCGGGTATCGCCGCGTTGGTGCTGGGCTTTGCGGTGTACTTCGTGTTGGCCCATGTGTTCAAGGACATAGCCGAGCAGATCACCGCGAGCTTCCCCGCCATCCTGGTATCAGGGCTGGCCTACTGGCTGTTGGCAAAGAAGCCGGCAGTGGCCCTGAGCGGAGGTGTTGAGCAGGACGCCTGACACGCGAGGTACGGAAATGGCAACGCCGCCCCCAAGAGGAGGGCGGCGTTTTTGTTTTCGGCGAGGTTCAAGGCGGCTCCCTTGCAGGGGCGCCCATCAGGAGTGCAAGGGACTCTGCTTGCGCTCGCCACGCGGCGAGTGGCCGAAGAAGCGGCTGTAGCACTTGGAGAAGTGCGCCGGCGAGGCGAAACCGCAAGCCATGGCGATGTCGCGGACCTGGGACTCGCTGCGCAGCAGTAAATCGCGGGCGCGGTTGAGGCGCAGTTCCAGGTAGTACTGGCTGGGCGTGCGGTCCAGGTACTTGTGGAAAAGCCGTTCCAGCTGGCGTACCGACACTTCGTTGAGCTGCGCCAGTTCTTCCAGCTCAAGCGGTTCTTCCAGATTGGCTTCCATGATCGCGACGATCTGGCTCAGCTTCGGCTGAGCATGGCCGAGCTTCTGCCGCAGGGGAACACGCTGCTGCTCACGGGCGCCGCGCATGCGGTCGCAGAGCAGCAGCTCGGCGGCGCGGGTGGCGATCTCCACGCCGCCGGGTTCGCGGGCGATCAGTTGCAGCGTCATGTCCATGGAGGCGGTGCCGCCGGAACAGGTGTAGCGGTCGCGGTCCAGCTCGAACAGCTGGTTGGAGATGATGATGCCGGGGAACTTGTCCTTCACCTGTTCGATGTCTTCCCAGTGCATGGTGCAGCGGTAGCCCTTGAGCAGCTCGGCACTGGCCAGCAGGTGACTGCCGGTGCAGATGCCGCCCAGCGGTACGTCGTGCTGGGCCAGCTTGCGCACCCAGTGCAGCAGGCGGCGGTCGTAGCGCAGAGGCATGGGGTTGGAACCGACGACGAACAGGGCGTCCAGCTCGGGGGCGTCGTCGAGGCTGTGATCGGGGACCACGCGCATGCCGTTGCTGGCCTGAACCGGCTCATGGTCGGCGGCGATCAGCAGGGTGCGGAACAGGCTGCGCTTGGCGGCCAGGTTGGCCATGCGCAGGGTCTCGATCGCCGAGGCGAAGCCGATGGTGGTGAAGTTGGGGATCAACAGGAAGCCGAAGGTCTTCACCCCGGCCGGCCGGGGTTGGCCTGATGTTTCGTCGACGGGCGGCGCCGCAAGGTTCGCAACAGCCATCTGGTTCTTCCTCCACTGCTTCGACTGTCGTTTTTGGGTATAGGTGGGTGAGGCAGACGTCGAAATGCAGCTCTGTCTTTTTATTGTTCTGCAGCGCGGGAGCGGGCCTGCGCCGGGGTCCAGCTTACACCCATTCCAACCCGGCATCAGCGGCGTCCGGCGCGAAATCCGGGGGGCCAGCGAAGCGGTCTCCGGTAATCGAACGGTTTTACTTCTCTGCCTGGGTAGGTTTGGGCATTTACACGTCGCAAACAGGCAAACGGGGTGTCGGGCTATTTCGCACAATCGGCCGCAACAGGTAGGTACCGACAGGATTTAAGCGGTCGGTGCAGAGCCCCCAAAACAACAGAGACGACAGCAGGTTGTCGCAGGAGATCATCGATGTTCAGCAAGCAAGACCAGATCCAGGGTTACGACGACGAACTGTTCAGCGCGATGCAGGAAGAAGAGCACCGTCAGGAAGACCACATCGAGCTGATCGCCTCGGAGAACTACACCAGCAAGCGCGTGATGGAGGCCCAGGGCAGCGGCCTGACCAACAAGTACGCCGAAGGCTACCCGGGCAAGCGCTACTACGGTGGCTGCGAGTTCGTCGACAAGGTCGAGCAGCTGGCCATCGACCGCGCCAAGCAACTGTTCGGTGCCGATTACGCCAACGTCCAGCCGCACTCCGGCTCCCAAGCCAATAGCGCCGTCTACCTGGCCCTGTTGAACGCCGGTGACACCATCCTCGGCATGAGCCTGGCCCATGGCGGCCACCTGACCCACGGCGCCAAGGTGTCGTCCTCCGGCAAGCTCTACAACGCCGTGCAGTACGGCCTGGACACCGCCACCGGTCTGATCGATTACGACGAAGTCGAGCGCCTGGCCGTTGAGCACAAGCCGAAGATGATCGTCGCCGGCTTCTCCGCCTACTCCAAGACCCTCGACTTCCCGCGCTTCCGCGCCATCGCCGACAAGGTCGGTGCACTGCTGTTCGTCGACATGGCCCACGTCGCTGGCCTGGTGGCCGCCGGCCTGTACCCGAACCCGCTGCCCTACGCTGACGTGGTCACCACCACCACCCACAAGACCCTGCGCGGTCCGCGTGGTGGCCTGATCCTGGCCAAGTCCAACGAAGAGATCGAGAAGAAGCTGAACTCCGCCGTGTTCCCCGGCGCCCAGGGTGGCCCGCTGATGCACGTGATCGCCGCCAAGGCGGTGTGCTTCAAGGAAGCGCTGGAGCCCGGCTTCAAGGATTACCAGGCCCAGGTCATCAAGAACGCCAAGGCCATGGCCAAGGTGTTCATCGATCGCGGCTACGACGTGGTCTCCGGCGGCACCGACAACCACCTGTTCCTGGTCAGCCTGATCAAGCAGGGCAAGACCGGCAAAGAGGCAGACGCTGCCCTCGGTCGCGCCGGTATCACCGTGAACAAGAACGCCGTGCCGAATGACCCGCAGTCGCCTTTCGTGACCTCGGGCGTGCGTATCGGTACCCCGGCCATCACCAGCCGTGGTTTCAAGGAAACGCAGAGCATCGAGCTGGCTGGCTGGATCTGCGACATCCTCGACCACCTCGGCGATGCCGACGTCGAAGCCCAGGTGGCCAAACAGGTCGCCGGCCTCTGCGCCGACTTCCCCGTCTACCGCTGATCCAGGAGTCCGAACATGCAACGTTATTCCGGCTTCGGCCTGTTCAAGCACTCCCTGAGCCACCACGAAAACTGGCAACGCATGTGGCGCAACCCGACGCCGAAGCCGGTCTATGACGTGATCATCGTTGGCGGTGGCGGCCATGGCCTGGCGACCGCCTACTACCTGGCAAAGGAATTCGGCGTGAAGAACGTCGCGGTGGTGGAGAAAGGCTGGCTGGGCGGCGGCAACACCGCGCGCAACACCACCATCGTCCGCTCCAACTACCTGTGGGACGAGTCCGCGCAACTGTACGAGCACGCCATGAAACTGTGGGAAGGCCTGTCCCAGGACCTGAACTACAACGTGATGTTCTCCCAGCGCGGCGTCTACAACCTCTGCCACACCCTGCAGGACATGCGTGACTCGGCTCGCCGGGTCAACGCCAACCGCCTGAACGGCGTCGACGGCGAACTGCTGGACGCCCGCCAGGTGGCCGAGGAGATTCCCTTCCTCGACTGCAGCAAGAACACCCGCTACCCGATCATGGGCTCCACCGTTCAGCGTCGCGGCGGCGTGGCCCGTCACGATGCCGTGGCCTGGGGCTACGCCCGTGCCGCCGACGCCCTGGGTGTCGACCTCTTGCAGAACACCGAAGTACTCGGCTTCCGCAAGCAGGATGGCGCGGTGATCGGCGTGGAAACCAATCGCGGCTTCATCGGTGCCAAGCGCGTCGGCGTGGTCACCGCCGGCAACTCCGGGCACATGGCCAAGCAGGCCGGTTTCCGCCTGCCGCTGGAATCCCACCCGCTGCAGGCCCTGGTGTCCGAGCCGATCAAGCCGGTCATCCACAGCGTGATCATGTCCAACGCCGTGCACGGCTACATCAGCCAGTCCGACAAGGGCGACCTGGTGATCGGCGCCGGTATCGACGGCTACAACGGCTACGGCCAGCGCGGTTCCTACGGGACCATCGAGCACACCTTGCAGGCCATCGTGGAGATGTTCCCGATCCTCTCCCGCGTGCGCATGAACCGTCAGTGGGGCGGCATCGTGGATACCACTCCGGACGCCTGCCCGATCATTTCCAAGACCCCGGTGAAGAACCTGTTCTTCAACTGCGGCTGGGGTACCGGCGGCTTCAAGGCCACCCCGGGTTCGGGCCACGTCTTCGCGGCGAGCCTGGCGCGTGGCGAGATGCACCCGCTGGCCAAGCCCTTCTCCATCGACCGTTTCCATACCGGCGCACTGATCGACGAGCACGGCGCCGCTGCCGTGGCTCACTAAGGAGAATCGCCATGCTGCACATTTTCTGCCCCTACTGTGGCGAACTGCGCTCCGAAGAGGAATTCCACGCCAAGGGCCAGGCGCACATCCCGCGCCCCCTGGACCCCAACGGCTGCACCGACGAGGAGTGGGGCGACTACATCTTCTTCCGCGACAACCCGCGCGGCATTCACCACGAGCTGTGGGTGCACGCCGCCGGCTGCCGCAAGTACTTCAACGCCACGCGCCACACCGTGAGCTACGAGATCCTCGAAACCTACAAGATCGGTGAGAAGCCCACTGTCACCGAGGCCAACGTCGGCGACAAGAAAGCCGCGACCGCAGGAGTAACGGCATGAGCCAGGTCAACCGCCTTCCCAAGGGTGGCCGCGTCGATCGCAGCCAACCGCTGACCTTCACCTTCAACGGCCAGAACTACCAGGGCTTCTCCGGCGACACTCTGGCCGCCGCCCTGCTGGCCAACGGCGTCGATATCATCGGCCGCAGCTTCAAGTACTCCCGTCCGCGCGGCATCGTCGCTGCCGGTGCGGAAGAACCCAATGCCGTGTTGCAGATCGGTTCTACCGAGAGTTCCCAGGTGCCGAACGTGCGCGCCACCCAGCAGGCCCTGTATGCCGGCCTGGTGGCCAGCAGCACCAACGGCTGGCCGAACGTGAACAACGACGTGATGGGCATCCTCGGCAAGGTCGGCGGCGGCATGATGCCGCCCGGGTTCTACTACAAGACCTTCATGTACCCGCAAAACCTGTGGCTGACCTACGAGAAGTACATCCGCAAGGCCGCCGGCCTCGGTCGTGCGCCGCTCGAAGTCGACCCTGACATCTATGACCACATGAACCAGTACTGCGACGTGCTGGTGGTCGGCGCCGGCCCGGCTGGCCTGGCTGCTGCCCTGGCCGCTGGCCGCAGCGGTGCCCGCGTGATCCTGGCGGACGAGCAGGAAGAGTTCGGCGGCAGCCTGCTGGACACCCGCGAGACCCTGGACGGCAAGCCCGCGGCCGAGTGGGTGGCCAAGGTCATCGCCGAGCTGGAGACACTGCCGGAAGTGACCCTGTTGTCGCGCGCCACGGTGAACGGCTATCACGACCACAACTTCCTCACCATCCACCAGCGCCTGACCGACCACCTGGGCGAGGTCGCGCCCCATGGGCAGGCCCGTCATCGCGTGCATCGCGTCCGTGCCAAGCGCGTGGTGCTGGCCGCCGGCGCCCACGAGCGTCCGCTGGTGTATTCGAACAACGACGTGCCGGGCAACATGCTCGCCGGCTCCGTCTCCACCTATGTGAACCGCTACGGCGTGGCCCCTGGCCGTCAGCTGGTGCTGTCCACCAACAACGACTACGCCTACCGCGTGGTGCTGGATTGGCTCGATGCCGGTCAGCAAGTGGTGGCCGTGGCTGATGCCCGCAGCAACCCGCGCGGTGCCTGGGTGGAAGAAGCCCGTGCCCGTGGCGTGCGCATCCTCACCGGCAGCGCCGTGGTCGAGGCCCGTGGCAGCAAGCGTGTCACCGGTGCCCGCATCTGCGCCATCGACCTGAAAGGCCACAAGGTCACCAGCCCCGGCGAAGTGGTGGACTGCGACCTGATCGTCAGCTCCGGCGGCTACAGCCCGGTGGTGCACCTGGCCTCCCACCTGGGCGGCAAGCCGACCTGGCGTGAAGACATCCTCGCATTCGTACCCGGCGAAGGCTTCCAGAAGCGTTACTGCGCTGGTGCCGTGAATGGCGTGTTCGGCCTGGGCGATGCGCTGGCCGATGGCTTCGAAGCCGGTGCCAAGGCGGGTGCCGAGGCGGGCTTCAAAGTGGTCGAAGGCAGCCTGCCGAAGACCGAGAAGCGCAAGGAAGAGGCCACCGTGGCGCTGTTCCAGGTGCCGCACGACAAGTCCACCTCCCGTGCGCCGAAGCAGTTCGTCGACCTGCAGAACGACGTCACCTCCGCCGGCATCGAACTGGCTACCCGCGAGGGCTTCGAGTCGGTCGAACACGTCAAGCGCTACACCGCGCTGGGCTTCGGTACCGACCAGGGCAAGCTGGGCAACATCAACGGCCTGGCCATCGCCGCCCGTTCGATGGGCATCAGCATCGCCGAGATGGGCACCACCATGTTCCGCCCGAACTACACCCCGGTGACCTTCGGCGCTGTTGCGGGCCGTCACTGCGGCCACCTGTTCGAGCCCAAGCGTTACACCGCCATGCATCGCTGGCACCTGGAGCAGGGCGCGGAATTCGAGGACGTCGGACAGTGGAAACGCCCCTGGTACTTCCCCAAGCGCGGCGAAGACATGCACGCCGCCGTGGATCGCGAATGCAAGGCCGTGCGTGACAGCGTGGGCATCCTCGATGCCTCGACCCTGGGCAAGATCGACATCCAGGGCCCGGATGCGCGCGAGTTCCTCAACCGTGTCTACACCAACGCCTGGACCAAGCTGGATGTGGGCAAGGCCCGCTACGGCCTGATGTGCAAGGAAGACGGCATGGTCTTCGACGACGGCGTGACCGCCTGCATCGGCGAGAACCATTTCGTCATGACCACCACCACCGGCGGCGCCGCCCGTGTGATGGAGTGGCTGGAGATCTACCACCAGACCGAATGGCCGGAACTGAAGGTGTACTTCACCTCGGTCACCGACCACTGGGCCACCATGACCCTGTCCGGCCCGAACAGCCGCAAATTGCTGGCCGAGGTCACCGACATCGACCTGGACAAGGACGCCTTCCCCTTCATGAGCTGGAAGGAAGGTCTGGTCGGTGGCGTGCCGGCGCGGGTGTTCCGTATCTCCTTCACCGGTGAGCTGTCCTACGAAGTGAACGTGCAGGCCGACTACGCGCTGGGCGTGTGGGAGAAGATTGTCGAGGCCGGCAAGAAGTACAACCTGACCCCCTACGGCACCGAAACCATGCACGTGCTGCGGGCGGAGAAGGGCTTCATCATCATCGGTCAGGACACCGACGGCTCGGTGACCCCGGACGACCTGAACATGGGCTGGTGCGTTGGCCGCAGCAAGGCCTTCTCCTGGATCGGCTGGCGCGGCATGAACCGCGAGGACTGCCTGCGCGAAGACCGCAAGCAACTGGTGGGCCTCAAACCCATCGACCCGAACAAGGTGCTGCCGGAAGGCGCCCAGCTGGTGTTCGATCCCAAGCAATCCATCCCGATGAAGATGGTCGGCCACGTCACCTCCAGCTACATGAGCGCGACCCTGGGTTATTCCTTCGCCATGGCTGTGGTCAAGGGTGGCCTGAAGCGCATGGGCGAGCGCGTGTTCGCACCGCTGGCCGATGGCAGTGTGATCGAAGCCGAAATCTGCAGCTCCGTGTTCTATGACCCGAAAGGGGATCGCCAGAATGTCTAACGTGAACGTCTACAAGCAGCGCCCCGACTCCGCCCATGCCGAATCGCCGCTGTACCACGCCGGCCTCGACGAGCTGGCGCGCAAAGGCAAGAGCAGCGCAGGGGTGACCCTGCGCGAGAAGAAGCTCCTCGGTCACCTGGTGATCCGTGGCGACGCCAAGGACCCGGCCTTCGCCGGTGGCGTGCACAGCGCTCTGGGCCTGGAGCTGCCGGTGGCCCTGACCCTGGTGGCCAGCGGCGACACCTCGCTGCAGTGGCTGGGGCCGGACGAGTGGCTGCTGATCGTGCCGAGCGGCCAGGAGTTCGAGGTCGAACAGCGTCTGCGCAAGGCGCTGGATGGCCAGCACATCGCCGTGGTCAACGTCAGCGGCGGCCAGACCATTCTCGAGCTCTCCGGGCCCAAAGCCCGCGAGGTTCTGATGAAGTCGACCCCCTACGACGTGCACCCGAGCAACTTCCCGGTGGGCAAGGCCGTGGGCAGCACCTTTGCCAAGGCTTCTCTGGTGATTCGCCATACCGGCGAAGACACCTGGGAACTGCTGATCCGCCGCAGCTTCTCCGACTACTTCTGGCTCTGGCTGCAAGATGCCAGTGCTGAGTTCGGACTGGCGGTGAAGGCCTGACGGGAAAACGGAAAATCCCCTCTCCCCTTGGGAGAGGGGAGACAAACATCGGAGTCCGCATATGAGCCGCACACCCGATACCTGGATTCTCACCGCCCACTGCCCGAGCGTGCTCGGTACCGTGGATGCGGTGACGCGCTTTCTCTTCGAGCAGCGTTGCTACGTCACCGAACACCATTCCTTCGATGACCGGCTGTCCTCGCGCTTCTTCATCCGGGTCGAGTTCCGCCAGCCGGACGACTTCGACGAACAGTCGTTCCGCGCTGGCCTGGCCGAGCGCCTGGCGCCCTTCGACATGCAGGTGGAGCTGACGCCGCCGGGCTATCGCGCCAAGGTGGTGCTGATGGTGTCCAAGGCCGACCACTGCCTGAACGACCTGCTCTATCGCCAGCGTATCGGCCAGTTGGCCATGGATGTGGTCGCAGTGGTGTCCAACCACCCAGACCTGGAGCCGCTCGCGCGCTGGCACGGGATTCCCTATCACCATTTCCCCCTCGATCCCAACGACAAGCCCGCGCAGGAGCGCCGTGTGATGCAGGTGATCGAGGAGACCGGCGCCGAGCTGGTAGTCCTCGCCCGCTACATGCAGGTGCTGTCGCCCGAACTGTGCAAAAGGCTCGATGGCTGGGCGATCAACATCCACCACTCGCTGCTGCCAGGCTTCAAGGGTGCCAAGCCCTACCACCAGGCGTACCAGAAGGGCGTGAAGCTGGTGGGGGCCACGGCGCACTACATCAACAACGACCTGGACGAGGGCCCGATCATCGCCCAGGGGGTCGAAGCGGTGGACCACGCGCATTACCCCGAAGACCTGATCGCCAAGGGCCGCGACATCGAGTGCCTGACCCTGGCCAAGGCCGTGGGCTACCACATCGAACGCCGCGTGTTCCTCAACGCCAACCGCACGGTGGTGCTCAACGCCTGATCACGTGGCTACCCGGCTGTAGGGTGGGCTTCAGTCCACCAGTCGCTACGTAAAGTTCTATTGGTGGGCTGAAGCCCACCCTACTTGAGGAAACCGCCCTGCCAGGTTTCACCGGCGGTTTCCGGCAACAGACGCAAGCTCCAGTGCAAGGCCGCGTGGCCGTCGGTCGCGCCTTTGTATTCACAACAACAACGGAGAATTACGCATGTCTGGTAATCGTGGTGTCGTTTATCTCGGTTCGGGGAAGGTCGAAGTCCAGAAGATCGACTACCCCAAAATGCAGGACCCGCGTGGCAAGAAGATCGAACACGGGGTCATCCTGAGAGTTGTCTCCACCAACATCTGCGGCTCGGACCAGCACATGGTGCGCGGCCGCACCACCGCCCAGGTCGGCCTGGTGCTCGGCCATGAGATCACCGGCGAGGTGATCGAGAAGGGCAGCGACGTCGAGAACCTGAAGATCGGCGATCTGGTTTCCGTACCCTTCAACGTCGCGTGCGGCCGTTGCCGCTCCTGCAAGGAACAGCACACCGGCGTCTGCCTCACCGTCAACCCGGCCCGCGCCGGCGGCGCCTACGGCTATGTCGACATGGGCGACTGGACCGGCGGACAGGCCGAATACGTGCTGGTGCCGTACGCCGACTTCAACCTGCTGAAGCTGCCGGACCGCGACAAGGCCATGGAGAAAATCCGTGACCTGACCTGCCTCTCCGACATCCTGCCCACCGGCTACCACGGCGCCGTCACCGCTGGTGTCGGCCCGGGCAGCACCGTCTACGTCGCCGGTGCCGGCCCGGTCGGCCTGGCCGCCGCCGCTTCGGCGCGCCTGCTCGGCGCCGCCGTGGTGATCGTCGGTGACCTCAACCCGGCCCGTCTGGCCCACGCCAAGGCCCAGGGGTTCGAGATCGCCGACCTGTCGCTGGACACCCCGCTGCACGAGCAGGTCGCGGCGCTGCTGGGCGAGCCGGAAGTGGACTGCGCCATCGACTGCGTGGGCTTCGAAGCCCGTGGCCATGGTCACGAAGGCGCCAAGCACGAGGCCCCGGCCACCGTGCTCAACTCGCTGATGCAGATCACCCGCGTGGCCGGCAAGATCGGTATTCCCGGCCTCTACGTCACCGAAGACCCGGGCGCGGTGGATGCCGCGGCCAAGATCGGCAGCCTGAGCATCCGCTTCGGCCTCGGCTGGGCGAAATCCCACAGCTTCCACACGGGTCAGACCCCGGTGATGAAGTACAACCGTGCGCTGATGCAGGCCATCATGTGGGACCGCATCAACATCGCCGAAGTGGTCGGCGTGCAGGTCATCAGCCTGGACGACGCCCCGCGTGGCTACGGCGAGTTCGATGCCGGCGTGCCGAAGAAATTCGTCATCGACCCGCACAAGACCTTCAGCGCCGCGTGATCGACTGCAAGACCCCCGACGCCGTGATGTGACAGCCGCGGCGTCTGTCCCTCAAGGAGCCTTCGGGCTCCTTTTTTTGTTTGTGGCCAGAGGAGCCGGGGATGAGGGGAGACGGCGTGCTATCCATCTACCGCGAAAGATGGGTTTCGCTTCGCTCTACGCCATCCTACGGGATGTTCCGCCGGTCATTCTTCTTCCAGCTCCACGAACCGCCCAAGGTCCACCACGTCCAGCTTGATCCGCCCGACGAAGGCCGAGAATGCCAGCGCTGCCGCAAGAGGGCGCAGGTCGGTGGCCCAGGGTGGCACGAAGCGCAGTTGTTGCAGCCAGGAAAACGCCAGCCGGGTGGCCGGGGTCGCACTGGTGGGCGAGCCCTTCCAGCGCCTCTATATCAGCCCTGTGGTCCCGCGGGGCGAGTTCGACCTTGGGCATCGAGTTCGGCCAGGCGGGATTCGTTCATGGGCATTGGCCAGGAAATCGGTCATTTCAGGCTGGCTCATTGCTTGCGCGGCCAAGCGTGCTCGCGCTTCGGGAGGGCGGAGAACTTACCCGACAGAACGCCGGGAACACGGCCCGCTCCTGCGCAGTCATAGGGTTGAGCCTCCGCTCACCGGCCGGTACGCAGTGTTCCGGCACGGATTCTTCCTTGAGGTCGACCTATGCACACTTCCCGAAGCCTGACCCTGGCCGTCCTGCTCAGTCTGGCCGCCAGCCCGGTGTTCGCCGTTTCCCTGGGCGATGTCGTCGCTGCTGCCGCCGCAAGCGGCGCGGGTAGCCAGGAGCACAAGGCGCCGGGGATCGAGCCGGCGGAATCTGCGGCGTTGTTGGAGCAGTTGGGCGGCCAGTTGCAGATCACACCGGAGCAGGCCCTTGGCGGCGCCGCAGCGCTGTTCGGCCTGGCGCGCAACAACTTGCCGGCTGACCAGTTCGCCCAACTGGACCAGGCGGTGCCGGGCGTGGGCATGCTCACCGACCCCAACACCCAGGGCCTGCTCAGCAGTCTCGGTGGTCTGCTGGGTCAGCAGGCGGGCAGCATCGCGGGTGGCGGTCTCGGCAACCAGGCCGGCGTGCTCGCTGGCCAGCCTATGAACAACATGGCGGATGTGAGCCAGGCTTTCGGTTCCCTGGGGATGGATAGCGGTCTGATCGGCCAGTTCGCCCCGCTGATCCTCTCCTTCCTTGGCCAGCAGGGCCTGGCCGACACGCTGCTGCAGAGCCTCGGCAATCTGTGGAAGTGGACCACGCCTCCGGTGCCCTCCAGCCCGGTCAACCCGGCCGGGCAGGCGGTTCCGGTTAGCGGTCTGTCCACCTGATGCGAGAGGGGGCAGGCGCCCGCGCCTACCCCTGCAGCTCCGCGCGCAGTTGGCTGATGCGCGCGTCCTTCTCCTGCCAGAGGCGGCTGACCCAGGCCTGCACGTACTGGCGGAATTCCCCGTCGTTCTCGTAATCGCCCTGCCACAGTGCCGGGTCCAGTTCGCGGGTCTGGATGTCCACGATCACCCGTGGCACCTGGCCGGAAATCAGCGCCCAGAAGCCAGGTACGCCCTGGCCGGGATAGACGAGGGTAACGTCGAGGATGGCGTCCAGTTGCTCGCCCAGGGCCGCCAGGACGAAGGCCACGCCGCCGGCCTTGGGTTTCAGCAGATGCTGGTAGGGCGAGTTCTGGTTGGCGTGTTTGACGGGGGTGAAACGGGTGCCTTCGAGGTAGTTCACCACGGTCACCGGCATGCGCTTGAACTTCTCGCAGGCAGCCTTGGTGATTTCCAGGTCTTTGCCTTTCATCTCCGGGTGCTTGTCGAGGAAGGCCTTGCTGTAGCGCTTCATGAAGGGGTAGTCGAGGGCCCAGAAGGCCAGGCCGAGGAAGGGCACCCAGATCAGCTCTTTCTTCAGGAAGAACTTGAAGTAGGGCGCCTTGCGGTTGAACGCCTGGACCAACGCGGGGATGTCCACCCAGGACTGGTGGTTGCTGATGACCAGGTAGGAGGTGTCGTTGCGCAGCCCTTCGCCGCCACGGATCTCCCAGCGGGTGGGCGTGAGGAGGGCGAAGATGCGCTTGCAGTTCTCGGCCCAGGCTTCGGCGACCCACATGACCCCGCGGGAACAGGCGTCGTGCAGGGCCTGGCCGGGCAGGATCAGTTTGAGCAGGGCGATGGCCAGCATCGGGCCAATCAGGATCAGGGTGTTGAGCAAGAGCAGCAGGGTGGTGGCGATTCCGGTCAACAGTACCTGCATGAGTCCTCGGCTCCTTGTCCTCTGGTGTGCGCGCCATCATAACCAGTCGACGCCAATGCGACGAGCGGTCGGGCGCCTTGCTACCGGCAAGGGGGCGAGTATGCTTCGGGCACTCGCTGGCGCGTCGACGGCGAACCATTTTCCCTTTCGGCCAGTCCCAGAACCGTACCCCTCAACCAGGAGATGCTGCGTTGAAACCCCTGATTGCCCTGCTTGCGCTGGTGGCATTACCCGCTATCGCCGCCCAGGAACCCACACTCTACGGCCGTTACGAATATGTGCGCCTGCCGGAAATCGGCCAGACCCTGAAAGCCAAGATGGACACCGGCGCCCTCACGGCGTCCCTGTCGGCCAGGGATATCGAGCGCTTCAAGCGTGACGGCGAGGAATGGGTGCGTTTCCGCCTGGCCACCAAGGACGCCGATGACACGCTGTTCGAACATCGCCTGTCGCGGATCAGCAAGATCAAGAACCGCGCCGACGAACTGGGCGACGAAGACGAAGCGCCCACGGCGGAGATTTCCAAGCGCCCGGTAGTCGACATGGAGATGTGCCTGGGTGGCGTCAAGCGCACGGTAGAGGTGAACCTCACCGACCGTTCCAGCTTCAACTACCCGCTGCTGATCGGCGCCAAGGCCCTGCGCGAATTCAAGGCCGCGATCTACGCGGGGCGCAAGTTCACCGCCGGCAAGCCCCAGTGCTGATTGGCACGGATTGACGGGGCAAGTGGCATGGGGCAACGTCGGCGCATTTCCATGAGCCAGGACGCCCATGCCGCACATCCTCATCGTCGAAGATGAAGCCGCCATCGCCGACACCCTGATCTACGCCCTCGAAGCCGATGGCAACGCCACCACCTGGCTGAGCCTCGGCGGCCCGGCGCTGGAACTGTTGCGCCAGCAGGCGGTGGACCTGGTCATCCTCGACGTGGGGCTGCCGGATACCAGTGGCTTCGAGCTGTGCAAGACGCTGCGGCGCTTCTCCGAGGTGCCGGTGCTGTTCCTTACCGCGCGCAATGCCGAGATCGACCGCGTAGTGGGGCTGGAGATCGGCGCCGACGACTACGTGGTGAAGCCCTTCAGCCCTCGCGAAGTGGCCGCGCGGGTCCGCGCCATCCTCAAGCGCACAGCGCCGCGTGACCCAACCCCCGCACTGGTTGCCGACGGCCCCTTCCGGGTGGACGGCGAGCGCGTGCGCATCCACTACCACGGCCAACTCCTGGGGCTGACCCGCCACGAGTTCCGCTTGCTCCAGACCCTGCTGGAGCAGCCCGAGCGCGTGTTCAGCCGTGAACAGCTGCTGGACGCCCTCGGCGTATCCGCCGATGCCGGCTACGAACGCAATATCGATAGCCACATAAAAAGCCTGCGCGCCAAGCTGCGCCAAGTGGCGCCGGCTGCCGAACCCATCCAGACCCATCGCGGCCTGGGCTACAGCTACGCGCCGGACCACGCCTGATGCCGCTGGGCATTCGCATTTTCCTGGCCTACTTCCTTTTCGTCGGCCTGGCCAGTTGGTTCGTGCTCAGCACGGTGATGGACGAGATCCGTCCCGGCGTGCGCCAGTCCACCGAGGAGACCCTGGTGGACACGGCCAACCTGCTGGCGGAAGTCCTCCGAGACGAGGTGCGCGCCGGCACGCTGAACCGGGGCCGTCTGCCCGAGCTGCTGCGTGCCTACGGTCAGCGCCAGCCGGGGGCGGACATCTGGGGCGTGCGCAAGACGCAGGTGAACCACCGCATCTACGTCACCGATGACAAGGGCATCGTGCTGCTCGACTCTACCGGCGCGGCCGTGGGTCAGGACTACTCGCGCTGGAACGACGTCTACCGGACCCTGCGCGGCCAGTACGGCGCCCGCTCCTCCCGCGAGGACCCGAACGACCCGGATTCGTCAGTCATGTATGTCGCGGCGCCGATTCGCGATGGCGAACGGATCATCGGTGTCGTCTCCGTAGCCAAGCCCAACGCCTCGCTGCAGCCCTACATCGAGCGCTCGCAGACGCGCCTGGCCTGGCTCGGTGCCGGGTTGATCGGCCTCGGCCTGCTGGTGGGCGGGCTGCTCTCCTGGTGGCTCAGCCGATCACTGCGGCGCCTGCGCGACTATGCCCAGGCCGTGAGCGAGGGGCAGCGCGCAGAACTGCCAGCCATGAGCGGCGGCGAGCTGCGGCAATTGGCGGCGGCGGTGGAGCGCATGCGCACCCAACTGGAAGGCAAGGCGTACGTCGAGCGATACGTACACACGCTGACACACGAACTGAAGAGCCCCCTGGCTGCCATCCGTGGTGCCGCCGAGTTGCTGGAAGGCGAGATGCCGGTGGAGCAGCGGCAGCGTTTCGTGGCCAACATCGGCAACGAGGGCGCACGCTTGCAGCAACTGATCGAGCGCCTGCTCAACCTGGCCCAGGTGGAGCAGCGCCAGGGCCTGGAGGAGCGGGTTCCGGTGCCGTTGCGCGATCTCGTCGACGCGCTGTTGCAGGCCCAGGCGGCACGCATCGAGGCGGCCGCGCTCAAGGTTGAAAACCTCATTGCACCGGAATTGTGCGTGGTGGGCGAGCGCTTCCTGATCAGCCAGGCGCTGGCCAACCTGCTGGACAATGCCCTTGACTTCACGCCGCCCGGTGGCCTGCTGCGGCTGGACGCGGCGCCACAAGGTGCCTCGTTGGAACTCCGGTTTTTCAACCAGGGCGAGCCCATCCCCGAGTTCGCCTTGCCGCGGCTCACCGAGCGGTTCTATTCCCTGCCGCGCCCCGCAACGGGGCGCAAGAGCACTGGTCTCGGCCTCAATTTCGTGCAGGAAGTCGCCGGACTCCATGGCGGCGAACTCCTGGTGCGGAATATCGATAACGGCGTTTTGGCCTGCCTGCGACTTCCCTCTGTCGCGGATTGACACGCGGCCGCCGCCAAGCAGCGTCAGCCGCTTCCGCTATCGGCTATAAATTGACCAAGGGGCGCCCACACTTTCGGCGGGCGTTATCACCCTGTAACCAGGTTTTGGCTTGATTCTTGATGCGGCTCTTATGCACAGCGCCGACCTTCGACTACAAGAAACACAGGCCCTTCAGGAGCTGCCAGATGAAAACAGTCGCCGAAATTCTCAGAGCCAAATCCCACACCCAGCTGTTCAGCGTCGATCCCACCACCACTGTGCTGGAGGCCGCCCTGCTGATGGCCGACAAAGACATCGGCGCGTTGGTGGTGATGCAGGGCGGCGAATTGGTAGGTATCGTCACCGAGCGTGACTTCGTACGCCGCGTCGCGGCCATGGAGCGCTCTGCCTACGCCACCAGCATCGAAGAGGTGATGACTTCCAACCTTTTCGTGGTGACCCCGCGTGACAGCAACCAGTACTGCATGCAACTGATGACCGAGAAGAACCTGCGCCACCTGCCGGTACTGCAGGACGGGAAGCTGGTGGGCCTGCTCTCCATCCGCGACCTGGTGCGCGACATCACCGCGGAGCAGGAAAGCCTGATCCAGCATCTGGAGCAGTACATTCGCGGCGCTTAGTTCATTCGGCCTGGCGCGGACACCTTGTAGGGGCGAGTTCATTCGCCAAGCAGGGCGCAGTCCTTCCCTCGACCTTGCAGGGGCAACTGTGTTGCCCTTGGCGAATGAGTTCGCCCCCCAGGGAGATTCTTCCGCCCCCATTCCCCACACAATCTCCACATTTCCCCCATAAGCCGGCCTCAGGCGCTCTGCAGACTCTCCCCACCACAACACAAGGAGAGTCGCCATGACCCGTACCCTGGGCTTCAAGCTGGGCACCATCGCCCTGCTGATGCTGTTACTGATGATTCCGCTGATGCTGATCGATGGCCTGATCAGCGAGCGCCAGGTGGCGCGCGATGGTGTGTTGGCCAACATCGCCCAGAGTTCCAGCTACAGCCAGCGGATCACCGGGCCGATCCTGGTGGTGCCCTACAAGCGCACGGTGCGTGAGTGGAAGACCTATGAGCAGACCGGCCAACGCCACCTGGAAGAGCGTGAGGTGAGCAGCCGACTGTACTTTCTCCCTGAACGCTTCAACCTGACCGGCACCGTCGATACCGAGCTGCGCGCGCGTGGCATCTACAAGGCGCGGCTGTACAAGAGCGACAGCCAGATCAGTGGGCAGATCCTGGTGCCGGCCAACTACGGTATTGGCGAGGAGCTGGCGGACTACCGCTTCGAGCAGCCTTTCCTGGCGGTGGGCATCAGTGATATCCGCGGCATCGGCAACGCCCTGAAGCTGCGTCTGAACGGCCAGCCCATGGACTTCCAGCCGGGCAGTGGCGACCGCTTGCTCAATGGCGGCGTGCATGTGCCGCTGGCCGCCTTGCAGGCCGGGGTTGTGCAGAGCCTCGACTTCGCCTTCGACCTCAAGCTGCAAGGTACCTCCAGCCTGAGCGTGACACCGGTGGGCCGCGATTCGCGGGTGGAGCTGAGCTCGACCTGGCCGCACCCGAGCTTCATCGGCGAGTTCCTCCCCAGTGAGCGCAGCATCAGCGCCCAAGGCTTTTCCGCGACCTGGCAGACCAGCTTCTTCGCTACCAACCTGCAGGAGGCCTTGGCCGAGTGCGTCGGCGAGGAGCAGTGCAACGCCTTCTACTCGCGAGACTTCGGCGTGAGCTTCGTCGATCCGGTGGACCAGTACCTGAAGACCGACCGCGCGATCAAGTACGCCCTGCTGTTCTTGGCCCTGACCTTCGCCGGCTTCTTCCTGGTGGAAGTGCTCAAGCGCCTGGCGGTGCACCCGGTGCAGTACGGCCTGGTGGGCCTGGCCCTGGCGTTCTTCTACTTGCTACTGCTGTCGCTCTCCGAGCACCTGGAGTTCGCACTGGCCTACGCCATCTCGGCGTCCTCCTGCGTGGCACTGGTGGGGTTCTACGTCAGCCATGTGCTGCGCAGCTGGATGCGCGGTGGCGGCTTCACCCTGGGCCTGGCTGCCCTCTACGGGATGCTTTACGGCTTGCTCAGCGCCGAGGACTACGCGCTACTGATGGGCTCGCTGCTGGTGTTCGGCCTGCTCGCCTGCGTGATGGTGCTGACCCGCAAGCTGGACTGGTACGGCGTTGGCCGCGTCCAGCCGGCCAGCGGCAACTGAGGAGGACGGTCATGCGCGTACTGATGCAATTCGGCGGCTGCTTCCTGCTCGGCCTGGTGATTTCGGTGCTGGTCCTGGGCAGCCTGATGTTCGCCGGAGCCTTCGGCTTCATCGACCTTTGGCTGTTCACCGGAAAGCCCCTGGCGGGCCTCGCCCTGTGGCTGCTGCCTGATAGCTTCTGGCAAGGGCTGACCGGCGTACTGGACGCCGCCCACAACCCGGCAGTGCGTTCTTTCCTCGAACTCTGTGCAGCACTGGGGCAGGGCGCGCTGCTGATGGCGGCGGGCTTCTTCTGGTTCTGGTACCGGCGTGCGGGCGTTCTGCAATGAGACTGCTGGGGCTGCGTGAGGATCAAGAACGGGGTGCGAAACTGGCGGCGGAGCTGGACAGGCTGTTCAGCGCCTGTCTGCCGCCTCCGCGAAAGGTATCAGGGTGCCGGCGCGGTGGCCTGCAGCGAAGGACGCTGCTTGACGGCTGAGTACCAGGTCGCCAGCTTCGGGCAGTCTCGGCGCCAGTTGAGGTCGGGCATGCGAAAGTCCAGGTAGCCCAGTGCGCAGGCGGCACTGATGGCTGCCACGTCGAAGCGTTCGTCCAGCTCGTCGGCGGATTTCTCGAAGGTTTCCAGAGCGCGGTCGATCTTGCTGCATTGGCCCATGACCCAATCGTCCCAGCGTTTGTCTTCGGGGCGCAGGAAGGTTTCGTAGCGCACCAGGATGGCGGCATCCAGCACCGCGTCGGCCAGGGAGGCCAGGGTCAGGCGCCGCCAGCGCGCCGCACCGTCGCGGGGGATCAGCGGCTCGCCGCCATGCTGGTGGTCAAAGTAGTCGAGAATCACCCGGCTGTCGTGCAACACGCTGCCGTCAGCCAGTTGCAGGGCGGGGATCTTGCCTGCGGGGTTGTGTTCGTTCACCTCCTCGCTGGGGTTCACCGGGGTCAGGGTCACGCCGTGCAGGCTGACCGCGTCCAGCTGACCGGTTTCATGCAGCAGCACCATGACCTTGCGGACGTACGGGGAGGTGGGGGAGAAGAACAGGGTCAGGGCGGCGCTCATGCGGGGACCTCGGCGGCTGCAGCGGTGTAATGGCGCAGTTATACCGCATTGGATTGCAGCCGGGCAGACGTGTGAGTTGCCGTGAGTTTTTGGCAGCGCAGAGGCGCAATGCTCCTTGTGGGGGGCGAATTCATTGGCTCTGTCTGTATGACGTGTGGCAAGCCAGCTCCTACAAGGCTCTTGGTCCGGTGGTCAATCGCTCGCAACAACCAACGCGGACATAGCGAATGCATTCGCCATTGGGCCGCTTCGCTGCCCGGGAAATGTTGCCAGGCAGTCTTGCGGCCGAAATCGTGTCCTCAAAGCGAGCAGTCCCGCTCGCTCAATACCGGATCATCACCAGCCGGTCCTGGGCCGATTCGGCCCCCCAGACTTCGCCGGTGCGGCCGGCGAGTTGGGTCACCTGAGCCCCGGGCCGGTTGCTGGGGAAGCTGGCGAACAGACGACTGAAGGGGTTGAAACGCAGGATGGCATTGGCGCTGTAGTCACTCAGCCAGACCCGCTCCTGCTCATCGACATAGAGCGCATGGGCGTCGGCGTTGCCGCCTGGGATCCTCCAACTGCTCCAGGTCTCGCCCAGCGGATCAAAGCGGCTCAGGCGACCGCTGCCGGCCTCGCTCACCCACAGAGTGCCGCGCGAGTCGCTCCAGATCAGGCGAGGGCTGGCCCCAGCGTCCGGCACGTCCACCAGGGTGGCATGTCCGGTGCTGGGGTCGATGCGGCCGATATGGCGTGCGGTTTCGTTGGCGTACCAAACCTCGCCATTGGGCGTCACGGTGATGCCGTTGGGGCCGGGGCCGCCTGGTGCAGGCCAGACGTGCACACTGCTGCTGGCGGGTCTGAAGCACCCGAAGAAACCACGCTGGCCAGTGAACCAGAGGTCGCCGTTGCGATCCTGGGCAAGACCTTCGAGGCCAGTGCCGGCTGCCGTGCCCTTGAGGGGGAAGGTGCGGACCGCGAGATCCTCGGGATCGACCCGGACCAGCGCGTCCAGGCCGGGATCGGCGACCCAGGCTGCGCCTTCCGGGTCGACCACTAGGGCGCGTGGCGAGGCACCCGTGCCCAGGGGGATCAGTTGTGCCCGGCCGGTCAGAGGGTCGAGCAGGCCGACTGCGCCCAGGCGTTGGGCAGTGAACCAGACACGCCCATCGGTGGCGGGAGCCACGTCACGCGGGCCAGTGCCTGGTGGCACCGGGTAGTAGGTGATATCCGCTGCCGTGGCCGTCCCGCAGAGCAGGGCTGCGCACAGGGCGAGAGCGAATGGGCGGATCATGGGGAAGACCTCCGCATCCTGGGTGGTCTTCAATCGACGCCGAAAGGTCGGCGGGGTTCGAACAAAATGACCGGGCGGCGTGGCTCAGAGCGCGGGGGCGTGCTGCCGACGCTGCCAGCGGGACAGGGCGGAGGCCAGTGCGGCGGGGCTCTCCAGCCCCTGGCGGCGGGCGCGGCTGAACAGGATCAGGGCGATTTCGGCGGTGACCATGGCATCGGCGCTGGCGTTATGGCGTTGCTGCACATGCAGGCCGAAGTGTTCCACCCACTCATCCAGGCCGCCGTTGCGGATGCCAGCCTCCGGACACAGCATCGGGGCCAGTTCGGCGATGTCCAGGAAGCAGTGGCGCAGGCGGTGATCGAGGTCCTGCTTGAGGGCGCGGCTCAGCATGCGCTGGTCGAAGGTCGCGTGGAAGGCCAGCAGCGGGCTGTCGCCGAGAAACTCCATGAAGTTCAGCAGGGCTTCGGCCGGCTCCACGCCGGCGGCCAGCTCGCTCGGTGCGATGCCATGAATCAGCACGCTGGCGTTGAGCTTGCCGGTGTCGCGCTGCAGGGTGCATTCAAACTGGTTGCCGAGGTCGATGGCGCCCTCGTCAATGCTCACTGCGCCGATGGACAGCACCAGGTCTCGACTCATGTTCAGACCGCTGGTTTCCAGGTCCAGCACTACGAAGCGTTGCTGGCGCAGGGGGCGCTCGTCCAGTGGTTGGGGGGCGGGGAGGCTATCGCGACGGGCAGCGATGACCGGGTCCAGGGGCGTGCGGCGGGAGAACCAGGGGAAACCGTTCATAGTTGATAACGTAGCGCCAGGCTGGATTGCAGGCGCTGGGCCTGACGAAAGGACTCGCGCAGGATGCGCCTGTCCAGGTGGTTGAGTGTGTCCGGATCGAGCCGGTTGGAGTAGGGCAGCCCCTGCCGCGCCTGATGCTGGTGCTGTTGCATGCGGGTCTGTTGGATGAAATGGTAGGCCTCTTCATAGGCGGCGCCATCCTGGGCGTCCACCACTTCGCGCTCCACCAGTTGGCGCAGGCGCTCCAGGGTGCCGCAGGCGCTGATGCCATGGGCCAGTGCGAGCAGCCGGGCGCCGTCGACGAAAGGCGTCAGGCCTTGCACCTTGAGGTCGAGGGTGTCTTTCTCGGCGCCTTTACGGGCCACCACGAAATCCCGGAATCGCCCCACCGGCGGGCGCTGGCGCAGGGCTGTGTCGGCCAGCATGCGCTGGAACAGGCTGTTGTCGGCGACCAGTACCAGTAACTCCCGCTGCAGCGCCTCGCAGCCCTCAGTGGGGCCCCAGACGGCGCGCAGGTCGAAATAGATGGAAGAGCCCAAGAGGTTCTCCGGCGTCGCCTCGCGGACAAAGCTGGCGAAGCGCCGGCTCCACTCACTGCGCGACAGGCAGAGTTGCGGGTTGCCGGCCATGATGCCGCCCTTGCACAGCTCGAATCCGCACTGGGCCAGGTATTGGTTGATGCGTTCGGCCAGCGGTAGCAGGCGCCCTCGAATGGCGGCGGCGTCCACTGCGTCGACCGCTTCGAAGAGGATGCCGTTGTCCTGGTCGGTGTGCAGGGTTTGTTCGGAGCGCCCTTCGCTACCAAAGCAGAGCCAGGTGAAGGGAATGCCCGGGTCGCCCATTTCCTCGATCGTCAGCTCGATCACCCGGCACACGGTGTGGTCGTTGAGCAAGGTGATGATGCGAGTGATCTGGGTGGAGCTGGCGCCGTGGGCGAGCATGTTGTCCACCAGGCGCTGAATCTCGCCGCGCAGGGCGGCCAGGGTCTCGACGCGGCCTGCGTGGCGAATGGTGCGCGCGAGGTGCACCAGGTCGACCCGCTGCAAGGAAAAGAGGTCGCGCTCGGATACCACCCCCAGCAAGCGCTCGCCGCCGACCACGCAGACGTGGGCGATGTGTCGTTCGGTCATCGCCAGGGCGGCGTCGAAGGCGCTGGCTTCGGGCGGCAGGTGAAAGGGAGCCTGGGTCATGACTTCCGCGATGGGCTGGGAGAGGTCGGCGCTGGCATCGGCGATCACCCGGCGCAGGTCGCGCAGGGTGAAGATGCCCTGCGGTCGTTGCCGAGTGTCGACGATCACGATGCTGCCTACCTGCTGTTCGTGCATCAGCCGGACGGCGTCGCGCAGTGGCAGCTCCGGCAGGCAGGCGATGGGCTGGCGCACCGACAGTTCGCCCAAGCGGGTGTCCAGGGAATACTGGGCGCCGAGGGTCTCTACGGCGCGCAACTGGACCTGCTGGTTGACCTGGTCGAGCAGGCTGCTGACCCCGCGCAGGGCGAAGTCGCGGAAGGGATTGGAGAGGGCGAACAGCTTGACGAAGGCTGCCTTGCCGAGCAGCAGGCAAAAGGTGTCTTCGCCAGCGAGGTGTTCGGTGCGGGTAGCACGCTCGCCGAGCAGGGCGGCCAGCGGGAAGCATTCGCCGCTGGCGATCTCAAACGTGGTTTCAGTGCCGCGCCGGGCCGAGTGCGGGCGTTCACCCACCACGCGGCCCTGCTTGACGATGTAGAAGTGCTCTACCGGCCCGTCCTGGGGCTTGATGATGGAGTCGCCAGCAGCATAGAAGCGCAGCAGGCAGTGCTCGACGAGGAAGGCGAGGTGGGCGCTTTCCATCTGGTTGAACGGCGGATACTTCTGCAGGAACTCCATGGTGCCGTGGATGTTCTGCATCACCGCCTGTTTGCCGGCGTGGGCGAAGGCGTCTGCCTTGTTCATGCTGATGCCTGCTGTTCTTGTTAGAGGAACCATGCTGCGCGCGGCAACGGGGGACACAAATTGGACGTAAGTCTAAAGGCGGGCAAGCGGGTCGTCGGAAAAACGGGTAGGCCGCTACCGTTCGGCGGATGCTGCATTTTGCACGGGAACTTGCGTGCATTTTGCGTATCGGACCTGCGTGCCCCGTGCTAAAGCTACTAGTGAGGGGAGTTGGGCCTGCCAGGGAGGCCCCTTTCGAGGACGACCCCATGAGTTACGGTGACCTGCTGAGCGAAGCCGAGCTGCAAGCGCTTGAAGAAATAATGCGCGTACCCAGCGCCCCGCCCAGTGTTCTGCTGGTGGACGACGACGAGACCGGGCGCGACGCCCTGGCCGACGAACTCGTCGCGAAGGGCATCCCGTGCATAACCGCCGACAGCGGCGAGCAGGCGCTGGCGCTGCTGGTCACCCGTCCTTCGATCGGCCTGATGATCACCGAACTGCACATGCAGTGCGGCAGCGGTCTCGAACTGGTGCGTCAGGTGCGCGAGTCGGCCCGGGCGACTCTGCCGGTCATCATCATTTCCGGCGACGCCGACGTGCAGGATGCCATCGAGGCGATGCATATGAAGGTCGTGGATTTCCTGCTCAAGCCGGTGGACATGAGTCGTCTTTCCAATCTGGTGCGCAACGAGATCGGCACCCCGCCCGCACCCAAGGCCCCGCCACCCGAGGTGCGTCCCAGGCCGGCGAAAGCGAAAACCAAAGCGAAGGTCATTGCGCTGAAAAGCGCCTGAAGAAACCGCCAGGGACAGGCGGTTTTTTTATGTCTGGCGAATTCAGCCGACTTCCCCAAAAAGAAAAACCGCCCCGAAGGGCGGTTTTTCATGGGCAGGTCTTAGAGACCGTTCTTCGCCTTGAACTCGCGGCGACGACGGTGCAGGACCGGCTCGGTGTAGCCGTTAGGCTGCTTGGTGCCCTCTACCACCAGTTCCAGCGCGGCCTGGAAGGCCACGTTGTCGGCGAAGTTCGGCGCCATCGGGCGGTACAGCGGATCGTTGGCGTTCTGGCGGTCGACCACCGAGGCCATGCGCTCCAGGCTCTCGACGATCTGCGCCTGACTGACCACGCCGTGGCGCAGCCAGTTGGCCAGCAGCTGGCTGGAGATACGCAGGGTGGCGCGGTCTTCCATCAGGCCGACATCGTTGATGTCCGGCACTTTGGAGCAGCCGACGCCCTGGTCGATCCAGCGCACCACATAGCCGAGGATGCCCTGGGCGTTGTTGTCCAGTTCGTTCTGGATCTCTTCGGCACTCCAGTTGGTGTTCGGCGCCAGCGGGATGGTCAGGATGTCGTCCACCGAAGCCGGGGTGCGCTTGGCCAGTTCGGCCTGGCGGGCGAACACGTCGACCTTGTGGTAGTGCAGCGCGTGCAGGGTGGCGGCAGTCGGCGACGGAACCCAGGCGGTGTTGGCGCCAGCCAGCGGGTGGCCGATCTTCTGCTCGAGCATGGCGGCCATCAGGTCCGGCATGGCCCACATGCCCTTGCCGATTTGCGCCTTGCCTTGAAGGCCGGTGGCCAGGCCGACGTCGACGTTGTTGTTCTCGTAGGAACCGATCCACTTCTCGGTCTTCATGGCGCCCTTGCGCACCATGGCGCCGGCTTCCATGGAGGTGTGGATTTCGTCACCAGTACGGTCGAGGAAGCCCGTGTTGATGAACACCACGCGCTCGGCGGCGGCCTTGATGCAGGCCTTGAGGTTGATGGTGGTGCGGCGCTCTTCGTCCATGATGCCGACTTTCATGGTGTTGCGCGGCATGCCCAGCACGTCTTCCACGCGGCCGAAGATTTCGGTAGCGAAGGCCACTTCTTCCGGACCGTGCATCTTCGGCTTGACGATGTACATCGAGCCGGTGCGGGTGTTCTTGCGGCTGGTGTTGCCCTTCAGGTTGTGCAGGGCGATCAGACCGGTGAACAGGCCGTCCTGGATACCTTCGGGCACTTCGTTGCCAGCGGCGTCGAGGATGGCCGGGTTGGTCATCAGATGGCCGACGTTGCGCACGAACAGCAGGGAGCGGCCGTGCAGGGTCAGCTCGGAGCCATCGGCCTTGGTATAGGTGCGGTCCGGGTTCATGGTGCGGGTGAAGGTCTGGCCGCCTTTGCTGACGGTTTCAGCCAGGTCGCCCTTCATCAGGCCCAGCCAGTTGCGGTAGACCACGACCTTGTCGTCGGCATCGACGGCGGCGACGGAGTCTTCGCAGTCCATGATGGTGGTCAGCGCGGACTCCATCAGCACGTCCTTCACGCCGGCGGCATCGGTCTGGCCGATGGCGCTGCTCGGGTCGATCTGGATTTCGAAGTGCAGGCCGTTGTTCTTCAGCAGAACGGCGGTGGGCTTGGCTGCCTCGCCCTGGAAGGCGATGAACTGAGCGGCATTCTTCAGGCCGACGTCGTTGCCGTTCTTCAGGGTCACGGCCAGTTGGCCGTTCTTGATGGTGTAGGCGGTGGCGTCGACGTGGGAAGCACCTTCCAGCGGCGCGGCTTCATCGAGGAAGGCGCGGGCGAAGGCGATCACCTTGTCACCGCGAACCTTGTTGTAGCCCTTGCCCTTTTCGGCGCCGCCTTCTTCGCTGATGGCATCGGTGCCATACAGCGCGTCGTACAGCGAGCCCCAGCGGGCGTTGGCCGCGTTCAGGGCGAAGCGTGCGTTCATCACCGGCACGACCAGCTGCGGGCCGGCCATGGTGGCGATTTCTTCGTCGACATTCTGGGTAGTGGCCTGGAAATCGGCCGGTTCCGGCAGCAGGTAGCCGATCTCCTGGAGGAACGCCTTGTAGGCCACGGCATCGTGAGCCTGACCGGTACGTGCCTGGTGCCAGGCGTCGATCTTGGCCTGCAGTTCATCGCGTTTGGCGAGGAGGGCTTTGTTCTTCGGAGCCAGGTCATTGATGACGGCTTCCACACCGGCCCAGAAGGTGTCGGCGGCAATGCCGGTTCCGGGGATGGCTTCGTTGTTCACGAAGTCGAACAGGACTCTGGCGACCTGAAGGCCACCGACTTGAACGCGCTCAGTCATTGCTTGCCTCACTCTGCTCAATATCCGTTCGGACTGGGGGTCTCCCTTCTTGTAGTCCGAAGCGCGGCATACTACATGAAGCCGTTGTGAAAATCAGTGGGGTCGCGTCGCTATGCGACTAAAAGCTGCGTTACGGTCACAACGGCGGGCAGAATGTTCTCAAAAAACTGGCACATTGTTCCAGCTAAATCTGAAAAATGTACACGATTAATTATTCGATGGAACTGCGACAGGCCGTCGCACGAGATGGTGCGCGGGGTTTCCGGGGTTTTCCTATACTCCTGCGAATTCGCCCTGGAGTCCTTACATGCCCGTATATGCCGCCACGTTCAGCGATCTTGATGATCTGTCTCGGCTCTTCTCCGGCTATCTGGAGTTCTATCAGGTGCCCAGACCCCTGGCGGAGGTCCGCGCTTTCCTCGAACAGCGCCTGGATCGCGCTGACTCGACGCTGCTCATCGCCCGCGGTGTCGATGGCGCGCCCCTGGGGTTCACCCAGCTCTATCCCTTTCTCTCGTCGCTGGCGCTGGCACCGGCCTGGTTGTTGAGCGATCTTTATGTAGTGCCCACTGCCCGGCGTCAGGGCGTGGGGGAGGACTTGATGAACGCCGCCCGTGCCCATGCCGTAGCGGCCGGCGCCTGCGGCATCCAGCTGGAAACCGCGAAGACCAACCTCGCTGGCCAGGCGCTTTACGAGCGGTTGGGCTACGTGCGCGATGAGGTCTTCTATACCTACTGGCTGAGCCTGGCCTGAAGCCCGGCGCCGGTTGCCAACATAAGGAGTCGAGCGTGGATCATCTGGTACTTACCGTCATTGCAGCGGACCAGCCCGGGCTGGTGGAGCGCGTCGCACAGTGCATTGCCGCCCATGGTGGCAACTGGTTGGAGAGCCGCATGTCGCGCATGGCCGGGCAGTTCGCCGGGATCTTGCGGGTAGCGGTGCCGGCCGAGGGTTACGACGAACTGGTAGAAGGGCTGCAAGGCCTCAGTGCCCACGGCATCCGCGTGATGCTGGCGCAGAGCGGCATCGAGCCGTCCTGCACCTGGAAGCCGATCCTGCTGGATCTGGTGGGCAATGACCGGCCGGGCATCGTCCGCGACATCACCCGGCTGCTGGCCGAACTGGGGGTCAACCTGGAAAGCCTGATCACCGAGGTGGTGCCGGCACCCATGAGCAGTGAACCGCTGTTCCACGCCGAGGCCGTGCTGGCGGTGCCGCTGACTCTGTCCCTGGATGTGTTGCAGGCCAAGCTGGAGACCTTGGCCGATGACCTGATGGTTGAGTTGAATCTGCACCAGGAGAAATGAGTGGCGATCGGGTGGAAATCCGCGGCGCGGATTTCCACCCTGGCGATCAGCTGTTGCGCCGCAGGGTCAGCCAGGCGTCGACGCTGTAGATGGCCAGGCCGGCCCAGATGAAGCAGAAAGCCAGCAGCTTGCTGGGGTCGAAGTGTTCGCCGAAGAGAAATATCGCCTGCAGCATCACCAGGGTCGGCGCCAGGTACTGGAGAAAACCCAGGGTGGTGTAGGGCAGGTGGCGCGCGGCGGCGTTGAAGCACACCAGGGGCACCAGGGTGATGGGGCCCGCCGCGATCAACCAGAGCGCCTCAGGCGTTGACCAGAAGCTCGCTTGGGAGGAAGTCGCGCTCGGGGTCAGCAGCAACCAGCCAACGGCCAGGGGCAGCAGCAGCCAGGTTTCCACGACCAGCCCGGGCAGGGCCGCTACCGGGGCCTGCTTGCGGATCAGTCCATAGAAGCCGAACGTCAGCGCCAGGGTCAGGGACACCCAAGGCAGCGCGCCGACTTGCCAAATCTGTTGCGCGACGCCGATGGCCGCCAGCAGTACGGCGATCCACTGCAGACGACGCAAGCGCTCGCCGAGAATCAGCATTCCCAGCAGTACATTGATCAGCGGGTTGATGTAATAGCCCAGGCTGGCTTCCAACATCCGTCCGTTGTTCACCGCCCATACGTAGACCAGCCAGTTGCCGGCGATCAGCATGCCGCTGGCGGCCAGTACGCCAAAGCGCTTGGGGTTCTCGCGCAGCTCGCGCAACCAGCCCGGGTGCTTCCAGACCAGCAGCAAGGCGGCGCCAAAGAGGGCCGACCACAGCGCGCGGTGAACGATGATCTCCAGCGCCGGAACGCTCTGGATGGCTTTGAAGTAGAGCGGAAAGAGGCCCCAGATGACGTAGGCGGTGAGCCCCAGGATGTACCCGCGACGCGGGTCGGCGGTTGCCATGGAATGTCCTTGCTTAGGCAGCTAACGAGTGGTGCGACATTCTAGTGGGCGGCGTCGTGGCTTGTCTGTGTGCTCAGGTTTTTCCGCAAGGCTGTGCAAGCGAAACGCGTAAGGCGTTCTTTACGGCAGCTGACAAGCGCTGCTCCTTGTAGGGGCGAATGAATTGGCCCCTACAAGGAGGCGATAGGTTCAGAACAGCTTCAGCGGTTCCTCGTCCAACGCCGAAATTTGCTCGCGCAGGGTGAGGATCTGGTCGCCCCAGTAGCGTTCGCTGCCGAACCAGGAGAAGTGCATGGGGAAGGCCGGGTCGTCCCAGCGGCGTGCGATCCAGGCGCTGTGATGCATCAGGCGCAGGGCGCGCAGGCCTTCGATCAGCGGCAGTTCGCGACGGTCGAAGTCGTGGAACTCCTGGTAGCCGTCCATCAACTCGGAGAGCTGGCCGAGGCGTTCCTGGCGATCCCCCGCCAGCATCATCCATAGATCCTGCACCGCCGGCCCCATGCGGCAATCGTCGAGGTCCACCACATGGAAGACGTCGTCACGGCACAGCAGGTTGCCGGGATGGCAATCACCATGCATGCGAATCGGTTGGTAGCGCACTTCGGCGAACAACTTGTCGAGGCGCATGAGCAGATCTCGAGCGACCGACTCGTAGGCCGGCAGCAGGCTGCGGGGAATGAAACCGCCTTCCAGCAGAGTCGCCAGGGACTGGTGGCCGAAGTTGTCCACCGCCAGGGTTTCGCGGTGCTCGAAGGGGCGAGTGCTGCCGACGGCGTGCAGGCGGCCGAGCAACTGGCCGAGGCGGTAGAGCTGGTCGAGGTTGCCGGGCTCCGGTGCGCGGCCTCCGCGACGGGGGAACAGGGCGAAGCGGAAACCGGCGTGCTCGAACAGGCTCTTTCCGTCGCGGTGCAGCGGCGCTACTACCGGCACTTCGCATTCGGCCAGTTCGGCGCTGAACCTGTGCTCTTCGAGAATCGCTTCGTCGCTCCAGCGCTGCGGTCGATAGAACTTGGCAATCAGTGGCTCGGCGTCCTCGATGCCCACCTGGTAAACGCGGTTCTCGTAGCTGTTCAGCGCGAGGATGCGCATATCGCTGAGAAAGCCGAGGCTTTCCACGGCGTCAAGTACCAGGTCGGGTGTGAGGTCATCGAAGGGGTGGGACATGGGCAGCTCCGGCAGTCAGGCGCCCAGTCTATCCCCAATGGTCGCGCAGCGTACGGTTGACGGCCCTCAGAGCGCGGTGCCGAGCAGCACTTGACCGGGCGCGAACTGCACGCGAACGCTGTCGCCGGCCTTGACGCCGAGATGCGCCAAGCGCTCGGGCTCGACCAGGGCGCAGAGCGTTTGGCCACTGGCCAGGGCGATGCGCACTTCGCTGGGGCTGTCGGCCGCGTCGAGGATTTCCTCGATCCGTCCCTGCAACTGGTTCAGCGCGTCATCTGCCGGTTCTGATATGGGCTGCAGTCGCAGCCAGCCCGCCTTGATCAGTGCCACCACGCTGCGGCCTGGCGCCAGTTCCAGCTTTTCGGTGCTGTCGTGGGTGATCTGCGCCAAGAGGCAGGGACCGCCGGCCAGTTCGATGCTCACGAGATCGTTGCGCCCCCTGGATTCGATGCCGAGCACTCGGCCGCTCAGTTGGTTGCGTGCGCTGGTGCGCAGCATCAGACGACCCAGCAACTCCAGGTCTTGCTCGCTTTCGGCACTTTCCAGCAGGCGCGCCTGCAGGCTTTCCAAGCGCTTGTAGAGGGCCAGCAGGCGTTCACCCTCGGCGGACAGTCGCGCACCGCCACCGCCCTTGCCACCCACGGAGCGTTCCACCAGAGGCTTTTCGGCAAGGTTGTTCAGTTCGTCGATGGCATCCCAGGCCGCCTTGTAGCTCAGGCCTGCGGCCTTGGCGGCGCGGGTGATCGAGCCTTGTACGGCGATCTGCTCCAGCAGCGCCAGGCGCTGCGGGCGACGGGTGAGTTGCTGGGTGAGGGCGCTGGTCAGGCTCATGAACGGACGGGTTCGTCGGGGGATCTGGCGCGCAGGCTGCTCCCGCCTGTTCGCTGCGTCAAGCTTTCAGGATTCTCCCGGCCGGGGCGTGCGTGCCAGGCAATAGATGTCCACCCGAGTCGCGCCGGCGCGCTTCAACAGGCGAGCGAGGACATGTGCGGTGGTGCCGGTGGTCAGCACGTCGTCCACCAGGGCCAGGTGCAGGCCTTTCACCTCAACCCGCGAGGGCAATGCGAAGGCACGGCGCAGGTTGCGGCGCCGGGCGGCAGCATCCAGGCCCTGCTGGGGCGGGACGTCCTCGATGCGATGCAGCCAGTCGTCCTGCACCGGGAGGCACAGTTCGTTGCCCAGCCAGCGCGCCAGCATCTGTGCCTGGTTGAAGCCACGCTGGCGCAGGCGTTGTGCGCTCAAGGGAACTGGTAGCAGGGCGTCGGGACGGGGCAGCCCTTCATGGAACGCGTGCTCCAGGTGGCGGGCGAGCAATTCTCCCAACAAACGGCCAATTGGCCAGCGGCCCTGGTGCTTGAAGCGGGTGATCAGGCTGTCCACCGGGAAGCCGTAGCGCCAAGGCGCCTCGACCCGCGTGAAGGGCGGTGGCCGTTTCAGGCACTCACCGCAGGGCAGGCCATGGGTGGGCAAGGGCAGGGCGCAGACGATGCAGTGTCCGCTGAGCCAGGGCAGTTCGGCCTCGCAGCCTGCGCAGATGGCCAGGTCGCTACCCGGCGCGCGACAAAGCTGGCAGGTGGGTGTGTGGCGAAGCCAGGCCGGCTGCAACCGGGCGAGCATGGAAAGCATGGTCCCCTCCCTGGGACAGGATTCAGGCGATCAGCCAGCTCATCACCAGCAGACCGAGAAAGGTCAGGACCAGGCCGCCGATGATGGACTTGCGGATGAAGGCGCGGACACCACTGTAGAGCAGCAGTAGTCCGACGAGCAGCAGGATCAGGCTGAAGAAGGACACGTCCATGCCGATGGCCCGTGCCAGGCCGTTGAGAAAGTCGTCGATAGCCTGACCAATACCGTCAAGCACGCCAGAGAGCAGGTCGACGATGAAGCGGATGGCGGTGCCGATGATCCGGCCGAGCCACTCGAAAAATCCTTCTGTACGCATTGCAGTGTGTTGCTCCTTCAGCGGCAGGCTGCCAGGGATTTGAGCCTGACGGGGAAATCTGGTCCAGTGGAATTGGTGGTTAAAAAACGATCAGATGTTGACCTGTGTCGCAAGACTGGTTGACAGCGTCACAGCTCAACTTATGATGCCCTAAGCCTGAATTCCCGGAGTCCGACTCCGGGTATCCCTGACAAGAGGCGCCCCTGCAAGCGTCGAAGGAAACCTCCATGAGTGCAACCGCATCCATCGCTACCCGTCATGACTGGTCCCTCGCCGAGGTGAAGGCGCTGTTCGAGCAGCCGTTCAACGACCTGCTGTTCCAGGCCCAGACCGTTCACCGCGCGAACTTCGACCCGAATCGGGTACAGGTTTCCACCCTGCTGTCGATCAAGACCGGCGCCTGCCCGGAAGACTGCAAGTACTGCCCGCAGTCCGGCCATTACAACACTGGCCTGGACAAGGAAAAACTGATGGAAGTGCAGAAGGTCCTCGAGGCCGCTGCCGAGGCCAAGGCCATCGGCTCGACCCGCTTCTGCATGGGCGCCGCGTGGAAGCACCCTTCCGCCAAGGACATGCCCTACGTGCTGGAAATGGTCAAAGGCGTGAAGAAGCTCGGCCTGGAAACCTGCATGACCCTCGGTAAGCTGACCCAGGAGCAGACCCAGTCTTTGGCCGAAGCCGGCCTCGACTACTACAACCACAACCTGGATACCTCGCCGGAGTACTACGGCAACATCATCACCACCCGCACCTACAGCGAGCGTCTGCAGACCCTGGCCTACGTGCGTGAGGCGGGGATGAAGATCTGCTCCGGCGGCATCCTCGGCATGGGTGAGTCGGTGGCCGACCGCGCCGGTCTGCTGATCCAACTGGCCAACCTGCCCGAACACCCCGAATCGGTGCCTATCAACATGTTGGTGAAAGTGAAGGGCACGCCCCTGGCGGAAGAGAAAGACGTCGACCCGTTCGATTTCATCCGCACCCTGGCGGTCGCCCGCATCATGATGCCGAAATCCCACGTGCGCCTGTCCGCCGGTCGCGAGCAGATGAACGAGCAGATGCAGGCACTGGCCTTCATGGCGGGCGCCAACTCGATCTTCTACGGCGAGAAGCTGCTGACCACCAAGAACCCGCAGGCGGAGAAGGACATGCAACTGTTCGCTCGCCTGGGGATCAAGCCGGAAGAGCGTGAAGAGCACGCCGATGAAGTGCACCAGGCTGCCATCGAGCAGGCCCTGGTGGAACAACGCGATTCGCAGCTGTTCTACGACGCCGCATCCGCCTGACACCCCGTCAACGACCCCTGTAGGAGCGAGCTTGCTCGCGAGGGCGGCTCCTGCAGGTTCGCCACCAAGCTGGCTCCTACGAACAACCGAACCGCCCATGCCTTTTGATCTCGCCTCGCGTCTTGCCGCCCGCCATGCGGACAACCTCTATCGTCAGCGGCCGCTGCTGGAGAGCCCGCAAGGGCCCGAAGTCGTGGTGGATGGCCGGCGAATGCTGGCCTTTTGTTCCAACGACTACCTGGGCCTGGCCGACCACCCTGAAGTGAAGGCCGCGCTGCAGCGTGGCGTGGAGCGATGGGGTGCCGGTGGCGGTGCTTCGCACCTGGTGATCGGTCATAGCGGTCCGCATCACGATCTGGAACTGGCCCTGGCCGAATTCACTGGCCGGCCCCGCGCGTTGCTGTTTTCCACCGGCTACATGGCCAACCTGGGGGCGGTCACCGCGTTGCTGGGCAAGGGTGACACGGTGTTGGAAGACCGCCTCAACCACGCCTCGCTGCTGGACGCCGGCTTGCTCTCCGGAGCGCGCTTCTCGCGGTACCTGCACAACGATGTCGACAGCCTGGCCAGCCGCCTGGGGAAAGCCGAGGGCAACACTCTGGTGGTGACCGACGGCGTGTTCAGCATGGACGGCGACCTGGCCGAGCTGCCCGCCATATGCGCTGCAGCCAAGGCCCGTGGCGCCTGGGTGATGGTGGATGACGCCCACGGCTTCGGCCCGCTGGGTGCAACAGGCGGCGGCATCGTCGAACACTTCGGTCTGGGCCTGGAGGACGTGCCGGTTCTGGTGGGCACCTTGGGCAAGGCCTTCGGCACCGCCGGTGCATTCGTCGCCGGCAGTGAGGAACTGATCGAAACCCTGATCCAGTTCGCCCGCCCCTACATCTATACCACCAGCCAGCCGCCGGCCGTGGCCTGCGCCACGCTGAAGAGTCTGGAACTGCTGCAGCGCGAAAGCTGGCGCCGTGAGCACCTGAACGCGCTGATCCGACGCTTCCGTGAAGGCGCGGCCGAAATCGGCCTGACCCTGATGGACAGCCCGACGCCCATCCAGCCGATCCTGGTCGGCGACAGTGCCCGCGCCCTCAGACTTTCCGCCCTGCTGCGCGAGCGCGGCATCCTGGTCGGCGCCATTCGCCCGCCCACTGTGCCGGCGGGTAGCGCGCGGCTGCGTATCACGTTCTCCGCCGTCCACACGGAAGAACAGCTTGAATCCTTGCTGAGTGCCCTGGCCGAATGCTGGGCAAGCCTTGCGAAGGAGGAAGTCTCTGATGCGTGAACGCCTGATTCTGCTGCCGGGCTGGGCTATCGGCCCGGCCGCTCTGGAGCCCCTGCGCGATGCCTTGCTGGAGCGCGCGCCACACCTGCTGGTGGAGATCGAACCGTTGCCCGCCCTGGAGCAGGCCGGCGCCTGGCTGGACGAGCTGGACGCTCGCCTGCCCAAGGACTGCTGGCTGGCGGGTTGGTCCCTCGGCGGCATGCTGGCTGCGCAACTGGCTGCACGTCGTGGCGATGCCTGCCGAGGGCTGATCGGCCTGTGCAGCAACATGAGTTTTCGCGACCGTGATGATTGGCCCTGCGCCATGTCCCAGGAAGTTTTCGCGGCCTTCCACGAGGCCTGCCGTCTCGATCACGCACAGACCCTGAGGCGCTTCACCATGCTGGTGGCCCAGGGCGCGCGGGATGCCCGGACCCTGGCGCGGCAGCTGCAAGTCACCCAGTTGCCCACCGAGCCCAAGGTGCTGGATGCCGGCCTGCGTCTGCTGGACGTGCTGGATATCCGCGCGGCCGTCCAGGGCTACGGCGGTCCGCAACTGCACCTGTTCGGTGGGCGCGATGCACTGGTGCCAGCCACGGCCGCCGCCGCGCTGCTGGAGTGGCTTCCCGACCTGGAAGTCCAGGTGGTCGATGACGCCAGTCACGGCCTGCCGCTGGAACGACCCGATGAGGTCGCAGCGGCCATCCTCCGATTCATGCGCGAGGGTGACGATGTCTGACGCGCGAATCGCCGCCGAAGCCGAAGGCCATCTGCCGGACAAGCGCCAGGTGGCGGCTTCCTTTTCTCGTGCTGCAGATAGCTACGACAGCGTCGCCGCCTTGCAACGGGCGGTCGGCAACGAACTGCTGCGTCGACTACCGGAAAGGTTCGTACCGCAACATTGGCTCGACCTGGGCTGCGGCACCGGCTACTTCTCACGGGCCCTGGCTGGACGCTTCCCGGAGAGCGATGGATTGGCGGTGGATATCGCCGAGGGCATGTTGCGTCATGCCCGTCCACTGGGTGGCGCCCGGCGCTTCATTGCCGGAGACGCCGAGCATCTGCCATTGTCCAGTGGAACCCAGCAACTGATTTTCTCCAGCCTCGCCGTGCAGTGGTGCGCCGACTTCGCCGCCGTGCTCGCCGAAGCGCGCCGCGTATTGCAGCCGGGTGGCGTGTTCGCCTTCAGCAGCCTGTGCGTCGGCACCCTGCAGGAACTGCGCGACAGTTGGCAGGCTGTGGACGGCTTCGTCCACGTCAATCGCTTCCGTCGTCTGGAGGACTACCAGGACCTCTGTGCCGCCAGCGGCCTACTGCCACTGGACCTGGGCAGCGAACCCCAGGTGCTGCATTACGCTGACCTGCGCACCCTGACCCACGAACTCAAGGCCCTTGGCGCGCACAATCTCAATCCCGGCCGGCCGGGTGGGCTGACTGGGCGGGCGCGCATCCTCGCGCTGGTGGAGGCCTATGAGCGCTTCCGCCAGCCCCAGGGCCTACCGGCTACGTACCAAGTGGTCTACGGCGTACTGAAAAAGGAAGACTGATATGGCGGCGGCTTACTTCGTCACTGGCACCGACACCGAGATCGGCAAGACCACCATCGCTGCCGGCCTTCTTCACGCTGCGCGGATGCAGGGCCTATCCACTGCGGCTGCCAAGCCGGTCGCGTCCGGTTGTGAAGAGACCCCTGACGGCCTGCGCAACAGCGATGCCCTGGCGTTGCTGGGTGAGTGCTCGTTGCCGCTGAGCTATGACGAGGTCAACCCGCTGGCCTTCGCTCCAGCCATCGCCCCGCACCTCGCAGCACGTGAAGCGGGTGTTGTGCTGGATGTCGACGCGCTGGCGGCACCAGTGCGCAGCGTGCTGGCCAGGGGCGCTGATATCAGCCTGGTGGAAGGTGCTGGCGGCTGGCGCGTGCCGCTGGCGGGTTCCGCCAATCTTTCTGACCTTCCGATTTCGCTTGGGCTGCCGGTGATCCTGGTCGTCGGAGTGCGCCTGGGCTGCATCAACCATGCGGTACTGACTGCCGAGGCCATTCAGCGGGATGGCCTGACTCTCGCGGGCTGGGTAGCCAATGTGGTCGATCCGCAGACCTCGCGCCTGGACGAGAACCTCTCCACCCTGGCCGAGCGACTGCCAGCCCCCTGCCTCGGCCGCGTGCCGCGCCTGGCCGACGCGACCCCGGCGGCGGTGGCGCGTCATCTCGACCTGTCGCCGCTGGGCACATTCGTCCCGCGCTGATTGCGCAGCGCGTGGCGGGCTGCTTCAATTGCCGGCGTCTTCCTTCGAGCTTCGGTATCCGCCATGGAAATCCAGGGTAGTGGCTTCAGCGCCGGTCTTGGCGCCATTCAGTCCGGCCAGCGCATGATCCAGCAGGCAGCCGGTGAAATAGCCAGCAACACAGTCGCTGGCGCGGACTCGCAGCAGCCTGCCGACCTCACCACCATTCTGCTCGCCCTCGAGGCCGGCAAGGTCCAGGCCGAGGCTGGCAGCATGGTCGCCAAGGCCACCGACCAGATGATCGGCAGCCTGATCGACACCTTCGCCTGATCCTTCAAGGGCCGCGTCAAGCGGCCCTTTCGCATTCTTCCTTCCTGTTTCCTCCCCCAACTCCTGTGCTGCTTCTTGATCTTTACTGTCTGGAGGCAGGGCTTCGTGCTGCCTGCCAGGGACGTGACCGGCCGGTCCGGCGGAGCGCTTGACAAGGTTTTGGCGTAAACGTATGTTTCAAACGCCTGTTTGATTGCGCCTGCGATCACCACAAGATGCCGTTAGCGACCGGCGCTCCGGTCAGCTGAACCAGGAACCCACTGCAGAGGTTTACCGCTATGCCTGATTACAAGGCCCCCTTGCGTGATATCCGCTTCGTTCGTGACGAGCTGCTCGGCTACGAAGCGCACTATCAGAGCCTGCCTGGCTGCCAGGACGCTACCCCGGACATGGTCGACGCCATCCTCGAAGAGGGTGCCAAGTTCTGTGAGCAGGTGATCGCTCCCCTGAACCGTGTGGGTGACACCGAAGGCTGCACCTGGAGCGAGTCCGGCGTTAAGACCCCGACTGGTTTCAAGGAAGCCTACAAGCAGTTCGTCGAAGGCGGCTGGCCGAGCCTGGCTCACGACGTCGACCACGGCGGTCAAGGCCTGCCGGAATCCCTGGGCCTGGCCATCAGCGAGATGGTTGGCGAGGCCAACTGGTCCTGGGGTATGTACCCCGGCCTGTCCCACGGCGCGATGAACACCCTGTCCGCCCACGGCACCGACGAGCAGAAGCACACCTACCTGACCAAGCTGGTATCCGGCGAGTGGACCGGCACCATGTGCCTGACCGAGCCGCATTGCGGTACCGACCTGGGCATGCTGCGCACCAAGGCCGAGCCCCAGGCTGATGGTTCCTACAAAGTCTCCGGCACCAAGATCTTCATCTCCGCCGGTGAACACGACATGGCCGACAACATCGTCCATATCGTCCTGGCCCGCCTGCCTGATGCCCCGGCCGGCACCAAGGGTATTTCCCTGTTCATCGTTCCGAAGTTCATGCCGAACGCCGATGGTTCGGCCGGTGAGCGCAATGCCGTTTCCTGCGGTTCCATCGAGCACAAGATGGGCATCCACGGCAACGCGACCTGCGTGATGAACTTCGACGGCGCCACCGGTTACCTGATCGGCCCGGCGAACAAAGGCCTGAACTGCATGTTCACCTTCATGAACACCGCTCGCCTGGGTACCGCGCTGCAAGGCCTGGCCCACGCCGAGATCGGTTTCCAGGGGGGTATCAAGTACGCTCGCGAGCGTCTGCAGATGCGTTCCCTGACCGGCCCGAAAGCGCCGGAAAAGGCCGCCGACCCGATCATCGTCCATCCGGACGTGCGTCGCATGCTGCTGACTATGAAGGCCTTCGCCGAAGGCAACCGCGCCATGGTGTACTTCACCGCCAAGCAGGTGGACATCGTCAAGTACAGCCAGGACGAAGAGCAGAAGAAAGCTGCTGACGGCCTGCTGGCCTTCCTGACCCCCATCGCCAAGGCCTTCATGACCGAAGTGGGCTTCGAATCCGCTTCCCACGGCATGCAGATCTACGGTGGCCACGGTTTCATCAGCGAGTGGGGCATGGAGCAGAATCTGCGCGACTGCCGTATCTCGATGATGTACGAAGGCACCACCGGTGTTCAGGCGCTCGACCTGCTGGGCCGCAAGATCCTGATGACCCAGGGCGAAGCGCTCAAGGGCTTCACCAAGATCGTGCACAAGTTCTGCCAGGCCAACGAAGCCAACGAGTCCGTGAAGGAGTTCGTCGAGCCGCTGGCCAAGCTGAACAAGGAGTGGGGCGAGCTGACCATGAAGGTCGGCATGGCCGCCATGAAGGACCGCGAGGAAGTCGGGGCCGCTTCGGTGGACTACCTGATGTACTCCGGCTACGCCTGCCTGGCTTACTTCTGGGCCGACATGGCTCGCCTGGCTGCCGAGAAACTGGCTGCCGGAGAAGGCGATGCCGCCTTCTACAAGGCCAAGCTGCAGACCGCGCGCTTCTACTTCAAGCGCATCCTGCCGCGTACCCGTACCCACGTGGAAACCATGCTGTCCGGTGCCAGCAACCTGATGGACATGGCCGAAGAAGACTTCGACCTGGGTTACTAAGGTTCAACGCAACACGAAGAGCCCGCCGTTTCGGCGGGCTTTTTCGTTTCCGGTGTGCCCCATCCGCCGGGTTGTGGAGGACTTCGCACAGGCCCCCGTGTTTGCGATTCGCACCTGTGCAATCATATCGCCATCTCGACTTTTCCCCGTCATTCGAACCCCAGGATCAGATTCCGTGCGGCCTCGTGCGTCCTATCGTCCCAGTCATTTCCTGCCTCCCTTGCTGCTGGTGGTCGGGGGCGCAGTGGCGGGCTCGCTGTCGGAAATGAACGAGTTCTTCACCTCGCTCTTCAACGTGCTGCCCACTTTGCTCTTGCTGCTGGGCGGCGCCTTCTGCTCGGCCTACGGGCGGGTGCGCCAGGTGGCGCTGCTGCTGGTGGTCTACCTCGCGTACTACCAATTGGATACCCAGGTCGATTACTACCAGGCCGAGCGCGTGGTGCGGGAAGACGTCGGGCTCGTGTTCCACCCGGCCTGCCTGCTGCTGCCCATGCTCTATGGCCTGTATGGCTGCTGGGAGGAGCGCACCCATTTGCTGCAGGACTTCGTCGCCCGAGGTGCTGTGCTGATCGCGGTGCTCGGTGTGGTGGTGGCGTTTGGCACCAGCTACCCGGACATCGTACTGGGCTTCATCGGCAAGGTTCACTGGCCGCTGCTGCACGGCAGCTGGATGACCCTGGTGCAGCTCGCTTACCTCGCATTCGTCGTGGCCCTGGTGTCCCTGCTGGTCACCTACCTGCGCCAGCCGCGACCGCAGCATGCCGCGCAGCTGCTGGGGCTGGCCGGCCTGCTGTGGATGCTGCCCAAGGCATTCCTGCTGCCCCACGCCCTGCATGTGATGAGCAGTATGGTGATGCTTGCCCTGACCGCTTCGGTGGCCCATGAGGCCTACCAGATGGCCTTCCGTGACGAGCTCACCGGTCTGCCCGGGCGTCGCGCCTTGAATGAGCGGCTGCGGCGCCTCGGGCGCAACTACGTGCTGGCGATGACCGATGTCGATCACTTCAAGAAATTCAACGACACCTACGGCCACGACGTCGGTGACCAGGTGCTGCGCCTGGTTGCCAGCCGGCTACGCAAGGTGGGCGGCGGCGGCAAGGCTTACCGTTATGGCGGCGAGGAGTTCACCATCCTCTTCCCGGGCAAGTCGGTGGAGGATTGCATGCTCCACCTGGAAACCGTGCGCCAGGCCATCGAGCAGTACCAGATGCACCTGCGCGACCAGGGTAGCCGACCGAAGAATGACGAAACCGGCAGGGCCAGACGCGGTGCTCCGAGCGGGCAGACCGTATCGGTGACCGTCAGCATTGGCGTGGCCGGGCGCGACACCGAGCAGCGCACCCCGGAAGAGGTGATCAAGGCCGCCGACCAGGCGCTCTACAGCGCCAAGAGCGCAGGTCGCAACCGGGTCTTCCGCCATGGCGAAAACCGTCGCGGCGCGGTGCGGGTCAAGCGCGCCACTGGCTGACACGGGTGGTTATGACGCTCCATTCAGCAGCGGCAGCGTCGTTGTCGGGCGAACGGGGGCAAAGTAGGGTCGCTGGATACCCCCTCAAGGAGACCTGCCATGCCCGAGTACAAGGCCCCGTTGCGCGACATCCGCTTCCTCACCGACGAAGTCTTCGATTACCCGGCCACCTACGCGGCCCTGAACGCCAGTGATGCCACCGCGGACATGGTCGCCGCCATCCTCGAAGAAGGCGCCAAGTTCTGCGAGCAGGTGCTCTCGCCGATCAACCGCTCGGGCGATGAAGAGGAGTGCCAGTGGCAGGACGGCGTGGTGACTACGCCCAAGGGTTTCAAGGAAGCCTTCGCCCAGTACGTCGAAGGTGGCTGGAACGGCCTGGCCGCAGACCCGGCCTACGGTGGCCAGGGCCTGCCCCATTCCCTCGGGCTGATCATTAGCGAGATGGTCGCCTCGGCCAACCAGTCCTGGGCCATGTACCCGGGCCTGACCCACGGCGCCATGTCGGCCATCCACGCCCACGGCAGTGAAGAACAGAAACAGACCTACCTGACCCGCCTCACCGAAGGCCGCTGGACCGGCACCATGTGCCTCACCGAGCCCCATTGCGGGACCGACCTCGGCATCATCAAGACCCGCGCAGTGCCCCAGGCCGACGGCAGCTATGCGATCTCCGGCACCAAGATCTTCATCTCCGCCGGCGAGCACGACATGAGCGAGAACATCGTGCACCTGGTGCTGGCCAAGTTGCCCGACGCACCGGCCGGCACCAAGGGCATCTCCCTGTTCATCGTGCCTAAATTCCTTCCCGTCGGAGAGGGAGTGGGTGAGCGCAATGCCGTGTCCTGCGGCTCCATTGAGCACAAGATGGGGATCAAGGCCTCGGCCACCTGCGTGATGAACTTCGATGGCGCCACGGGCTACCTCATTGGCGAAGCCAACAAGGGCCTGAACTGCATGTTCACCATGATGAATCACGCTCGCCTCGGCACCGGCATGCAGGGTCTCTGCCTCGGCGAAGCCAGCTACCAGGGGGCCGTGCGCTACGCCAACGACCGCCTGCAGATGCGCGCCCTTACTGGCCCGAAAGCGCCGGACAAGGCCGCCGACCCAATCATCGTGCACCCCGACGTGCGCCGCATGCTGCTGACCATGAAGGCCTTCAACGAAGGCAACCGCGCCCTGGCCTACTTCACTGCCCAGCAACTGGACATCGCCCACCGCAGCGAGGATGCCGCCGCCCGCGAGGAAGCCGACAACCTGCTCGCCTTCCTCACCCCTATCTGCAAGGCCTTCATGACCGAATCCGGGTTGGAAGCCACCAACCTCGGCATGCAGGTGTTCGGTGGCCACGGCTACATCCGCGAATGGGGCATGGAACAGCTGGTGCGCGACTGCCGCATCGCCCCCATCTACGAAGGTACCAACGGCATCCAGGCGCTGGACCTGCTCGGCCGCAAGGTGCTGGGCAGCCAGGGCAAGCTGCTGCGCGGCTTCACCAGGCTGATCCACAAGCTCTGCCAGGCCCAGGCTGAGCATCCGCGTCTCAAGGCTCATGCGGCTGAACTGGTGCGCCTCAACCAGCAGTGGGGCGAGTTGACCCAGAAGGTCGGCATGGCCGCCATGAAAAACCCGGACGAGGTGGGGGCCGCGGCGCTGGATTACCTGATGTATTCCGGCTACATCGCCCTGGCCTACTTCTGGCTGCGCATGGCCCTGGTGGCCGATGCCAAGCTGCAGGCAGGCGAGGGCGACAGCGCTTACTACCAGACCAAGCTGGTGACCTGCGACTTCTACTTCAAGCGCCTGCTACCGCGCACCGAAGCCCACCGTGCTGCGGTGGAGGCAGGAAGCGACTGCCTGATGGGGCTGCCGGCCGAACATTTCTACTTGTAGGCGCCGATGAACGGCTTGAGGCCCGCCCCGTGCGGGCCTTTTCCATTCTGGATAGCGAGGTGACTGCATGTGAATATATGGTCACTAAATGACACTATGTCTCCAAAAAGTTGGTCATGTACACTTCCGGTCTATCCGTGAAACCGGCCAACCCGGCCACCTGTAGAGTGTTTGCGAGGTTTGCACATGGCTGACTACAAAGCGCCCCTGCGCGATATGCGCTTCGTCCTCAATGAAGTCTTCGAGGTGGCCAAGCTCTGGGCTGAATTGCCCGCCCTGGCCGAAGTGGTCGACGTCGATACCGCTTCCGCCATCCTGGAAGAAGCCGGCAAGGTCACCGGCGGCGTGATCGCCCCGCTGAACCGCAGCGGCGACGAAGAAGGCTGCCAGTGGAAGGACGGTGCCGTGAGTACCCCGGCCGGTTTCCCCGAGGCCTACAAGACCTACGCCGAAGGTGGCTGGGTCGGCGTGGGTGGCGATCCTGTCTTCGGTGGCATGGGCATGCCCAAGGTGATCTCCGCCCAGGTGGAAGAGATGGTCAACTCGGCCAACCTCTCCTTCGGCCTGTACCCGATGCTGACGGCCGGCGCCTGCCTGTCGATCAACGCCCACGCCAGCGAAGAGCTGAAGGAAAAGTACCTGCCGAACATGTATGCGGGTGTCTGGGCCGGTTCCATGTGCCTGACCGAACCCCATGCCGGCACCGACCTCGGCATCATCCGCACCAAGGCCGAACCCCAGGCCGACGGCAGCTACAAGATCACCGGTACCAAGATTTTCATCACCGGCGGTGAGCACGACCTGACCGAGAACATCATCCACCTGGTACTGGCCAAGCTGCCGGACGCCCCGGCTGGTCCGAAAGGCATCTCCCTGTTCCTGGTGCCCAAGGTGATGGTCAACGCCGATGGTTCCCTGGGTGGGAACAACTCCCTGTCCTGTGGCTCCATCGAGCACAAGATGGGCATCAAGGCATCCGCCACCTGCGTGATGAACTTCGACGGCGCCACCGGCTACATCATCGACGCCCCGAACAAGGGCCTGGCCGCCATGTTCACCATGATGAACTACGAGCGTCTGGGCGTAGGTATCCAGGGCCTGGCTTCCGGCGAGCGTTCCTACCAGAGCGCCGTGGAATACGCGCGTGACCGCATCCAGAGCCGTGCCCCGACCGGCCCGGTCGCCAAGGACAAGGCCGCCGACCCGATCATCGTCCACCCCGACGTGCGTCGCATGCTGCTGACCATGAAGGCTGCCAACGAAGGCGGTCGTGCGTTCTCCAGCTACGTTGCCATGCAGCTGGATACCGCCAAGTTCAGCGAAGACACCGTCGTGCGCAAACGCGCCGAAGAAATGGTCGCCCTGCTGACCCCCGTCGCGAAGGCGTTCCTCACCGACCTCGGCCTGGAAACCACCGTCCACGGCCAGCAAGTGTTCGGCGGCCACGGCTTCATCCGCGAGTGGGGCCAGGAGCAACTGGTGCGTGACGTGCGCATCACCCAGATCTACGAAGGCACCAACGGCATCCAGGCCCTCGACCTCGTGGGTCGCAAGGTAGTCGGCAGCGGCGGCGCGTTCTACAAGCACTTCTCCGACGAGATCAAGGCCTTTGCCAATGGCGCTTCCGCGGAGCTGGCCGAGTTCATCGAGCCGCTGAAAGCTGCCATCGCCAACCTCGACGATCTGACTGCCTGGGTCCTGGACAGCGCGAAGAACAACCCGAACGAAGTCGGCGCCGCCTCGGTGGAGTACCTCCACGTCTTCGGCTACACCGCCTACGCCTACATGTGGGCCCTGATGGCTCGCGCCTCGCTGGGCAAGGAAGGCCAGGACGACTTCTACGCCAGCAAGCTCGGTACCGCGCGTTTCTACTTCGCCCGCCTGCTGCCGCGCATCCACTCCCTGACCGCCTCGGTGAAGGCCGGCAGCGAGTCGCTCTACCTGCTGGACGCCGCGCAGTTCTAAGCGGTACTCCGCAAACACGAAGCCCCGCTCATGCGGGGCTTCGTGTTTTCAGCAAGGTGTCTTTCAGTCGGAGCGAATTCATTCGCCATGGCCGGCGGCTGTCCCTCGGCATGCAGGGCGTGCCTGCGGTCCGTTTGGTGATTGAAGTCGCCGCTACGAGGCCCACTACGGCTGCAACGAATCCGCCAGCGTCGGATCGTCGATAAAGCGGTTGCGATTGCCCTGGATCGCTTCGATGCGGCTGTTACGAGCGCGTTCGTCATCGTCCACCGGGTCCAGGCGGTTCCAGTGCTGGAACATCTGCAACTGGCCAACGATCGGCAGGCCGTACTCGCTGTGCATGTAGAAGATCGCCCGGGCCACGTTGCCCTTGGCGGCATCGCGGGGTTCCACCAGTTGGTAGGAGGACTTGAAATCACAGTCGGCGACTTTGCTCTGCCCGCCATCACCGGCATCGCCAAACAGGGCGTTGCGCCGTGCCAGCTCAATGCGCGACTGGTCCGGGTAGAGGTTGTGCAGGTCGGAGAGCATGTAGGGGTACTGCGGATTCGCGGATTGGCACTGGCTGTCGGTGACGCAGCGCAGGGCGCTCTTGATCTGCTTGGTGCTGTACACCGGGCTGGCGCTGAGCAGGCCGCCGGGGGCACTGAAGGTCTTGCCGCAATAAAGCGTGGTGCCGCCGCCGGCATAGAGCTGTTGCCAGAAGGCCTGCTCGACTGCGGCTTTGGGATCGGCCAGGCGATCCTGGCCACCGGCGAATGCGAAATTGGCGGCCACGGCCGCCAGGCAGGAAAGGGCAGTAACGACTGGGCGCATGCTGATGACCCTGGGACCACCTTGTCGGGGTCTGTTGTTCTTGTAGGACAAAACGAGTCTAACAATAGCGCCGCGGGCAAACCAAGGCCAACCGATCGCTTGCTTGGTTGTGCGGCCGGGTTGCGATAAGACCGTTCAGACTAATTGCCAAATCATGTAAGCATTGGCTTACAAGTGCTGGTGGCTATGGCTCCTTTCGGGCGTCTGTGGCGGGGGCTAATCTTCACCACATTGGACGTAGCGCAGGAAGCGCACTGCAAAACAGGGATACGCCGGATTTCCGCCAGGATGGCGGTCAGATCAGGGATGTCGGGACACAGTCTGCAAAGCCTCGCTTCGGCGAGGTTTTTCTTTTTCTGCGTTCTGAAACTCCGCTACAGCAGCAGGTCCTTCGGCTCCACCACCCCTCCCAGCATTGAGCGCAGCAACTCCAGGGTCGCCTATCGGTGCTACGCATCGAGCAATACCAATCCCGCCTTCAATGGCACCCGTGGCTCGCTCAGCGGCTTCCACAGCAGCCCCTGGTTGGCGTGCATCTGCCGCGCGCGGCCAGGCAGAACGGTGGCCGGCATGCCGCGTTGACCTGACGCTTCTCCTCGGCATTGGGATTGAGGCGGGTGCGGTTCGATCTAGGGGCGAATGATTTGGCTATGTCTGCGTTAGCTGTGGCGAGAGCCGGACCAAGAGTCTTGTAGGCGCTGGATTGCCAGTGAAACGCGGCCATTCGCTGGCAAGCCAGCTCCTACGGGCAGTGCAGCTGCTTGCATGCAGACTTAACCCATGAGTTCGCCCACACAGAGGTTTCAGACCAGCGGACGGTACAGCTCCGCGCGCCGGTCCTTGAGGTAGGTGATGCTCGCCCGCGAAGCCTCCAGCTTGTCGCGCTTGAGCTCGGCAAAGGCCAGGGTTTCCTCGCGACCGCACACCGCTGCCAGCGTGCCATCCGGCGCGGCGATACTGGAGAGACCGCAGTAGCGGATTTCCCCCTCGCCACCGCAGTAGTTGGCATAGGCCACGTAACACTGGTTCTCGAAGGCGCGGGCGCGGACCAGCACCTCGCAGACGAAGTCGTAGGGCACCATGTTGGCCGTTGGCACCAGCACCACATCGGCGCCGTTCAGCGCCAGGCGGCGGACGTTTTCGGGGAACTCCACGTCGTAGCAGATCAGCATCCCCAGCTTCCAGCCGTTCAGCTCCAGCAGCGGATAGTCATCGCCACCTGCGCTGAACATGCCGTTGTCCAGTTCGCCGAAGAGGTGCGTCTTGCGGTAGTTACCCAGGGGGTGGCCCTGGGCGTCGATCAGTTGCACCGCGTTGAAGATGGCGCCCCCGGCGCTGCTCTCCGGGTAGCCGTAGAGGATGGCGATGCCGTTTTCACGAGCAATGTCCGCCACCCGCGCAGCCCAAGGCCCGTCGCATGGCTCAGCCAGGGCGCTGACCGCCTCCAGGCCGATGTTGTAGCCGCTGAGGTACATCTCCGGGCACACCAGCAACGCCGCGCCGCGCTGGGCGGCCTCAATCGCCCGCTGTTGCAGGCGATCGAGGTTGGCCGCCGGATCCAGCGGCAGGGGCGGGCATTGGTAGAGGGCGATGCGCATAGGCTTCTCCTGGCTCAGTCCGGCAGGGCGATGGGGCCGAGTTCGGCGAACAGGTCACCGGGGCCAGGGTTCTCAACCGAGGTCTTGCCGCCGAAGTGCTTCATGATGCCCCACACCGCGTTGAGCGAGGTCTGCACCGCACCTTCCACCCAGGCCGGAGTCCAGGACACGTCGTCACCGGCGATGAACATGCCGCGCTGTTCGGCGGGCATGTCGTCCTGCATGAAGTGTGCGTACATGCGCTGGTTGTAACGGTAGTGACCCGGCAGGGCGCCCTTGAAGGCGCCAAGGAAGTGCGGGTCGGCTTCCCAGGAAATGGTGATGGGGTCGCCGATGATATGGCCGGCGATGTCCACGTCCGGGTAGATCTTCTTCAGCGCGTCCAAGGCCAGCTTCACGCGCTTCTCCACCGGGTGCGGCAGCATTTTCAGCGCGTCGCTCATCCACGAGTACGACAGGCAGATCACCCCCGGCTTGTCGTCGCCGTTGTCGAACAGGTAAGTGCCGCGGGTGAGGCGGTCGGTGAGGGTCATGCTCAGGGTGTCGCGGCCGGTCTGCGGGTCCTTGTCCTTCCAGAAGGGGCGGTCGACCATCACGAAGGTCTTCGACGACTGCATGTAGCGGGTGCGGTCCAGGGCCATCCACATCTTCTGCGAGAACAGCGATTCCTCGCACTCGATCTGGGTGGTCAGCAACCAGCTCTGGCAGGTGGTGAGCACGGCCGCGTAATGACGGGTGTCGCCCCAGTTGTCGGTCACAGCCAGGCGGCCATCGGCGGCACGGGCGATGCGCTTCACGCCCGGGCGCGGTGCGCCGCTGTGCAGCGAAGCCAGGCTGGTGCCGGCAGGCCAGTGCACGCAACGCTCCGGCTCATGGCGCCAGATGCCCAGCGGCACTTGTTGCACGCCGCCGACGATCAGGTGCTGGTTGTCGTCGCAGGCGGTCATCACCACGCGGAAGATTTCCAGCATCGAGTTGGGGAAGTCGGAGTCCCAGCCACCGGTGCCGAAGCCGACCTGGCCGAACACTTCGCGATGGTGGAAGGACAGCTTGGCGAAGGCCTTGGAGCTGGCGACGAAGTCATAGAAGGTGCGGTCGTCCCACAGTGGCACCAGAGTGTTCCACAGCTCTTTCAGGCGCTTCACATCGCGGTCGCGGATGGCCTGCTGGATGTCGCCGAAGCGCGCGCCGTCTTCCAGGGCGTCGGCCCAGGCGTCGGCCACTTCCTGGAACAGCGCCGGCAGGTCGGCCATCTTCTCGGCGTAGTAGGTCTTGCCCTCGATATCGATCACCGTGCTGCCCGAGGCCGGGGTCAGCGGGTTGGGGAAGGGCTGGGTCTCGAGGCCGAGCATGTCCACGTAGTGGTAGAAGGCGGTGGAGGAGGCCGGGAAGCGCATGCCGCCCAACTCGGCAATGATGCCGTCGGTGCCTTCGAAGGTCTGCGAGCGCAGGCGCCCGCCCATCTTCGAGGCTTCGTACACCACCGGCTTCAGGCCCAACTTCATCAGCTCGTAGGCCGCCACCAGACCAGCGATGCCGGCGCCGACGATCGCCACCTCGGCACCATGCTGCTCGGCGGGAATGCTGCCCAGGCCAGCCGGGTGCTGGATCCAGTCATCGAAGGCGAAGGGGAAGTCCGGGCCGAAGATGGTGATGGGTTTCTTGCCGTCGGCGGGGTGGCGATTGTTGTTGTTCATGATCGACCTTGAAGGCGGTGAGAGGGGCTGCCGGGCAGGGCAGCGTTGCAGGCCATTCTAGGGAGCGCCGATTTCGTCCATAAGACGCAGAGTGTCGTCATTTGGTAGTTATGCACTGCAAAGCGACGAGCTGATAATTCATTTTGACGAAAATGGCTGCGCACCTGCTTTCCATCAGGTTAGCCGGCAACGGAGGGAATCAGGATTGCTTGGGGCGGACGGCACTCTGCAGTTCCCGTCCCGCGGATGGCATTCAGTAGGGTGGAAATCACTTTTCATCTCCCCATTCGAGCCGACCCCTATGGTGGACCGGTGAAGCGTGGTCCACCCTACGGCACAGCGTTCACGGGGAGGTTGGAGCCAGCGGCTGACCGCGATCTATCTTGCAGCTGAGAATGATCGAGGTGGTGGTCTTCTCCACCCCATCGACGCTGCCGATCTGGTCCAACAGTTCATCGAGGCGCTCGGGGGAATCGGCGCGCAGCCAGGCCACGTAATCGAACTCGCCGCTCACCGCGCAGAGCACCTGCACCTCCGCCATGCTGGTCAGGCGCCGCAGCACGTCCTTGCCGCTGCGCGGCTTCACCGTGATGCCCACATAGGCCTGCAGGCCGCCATCGGCCACGCGCTGGCCCAGGCGCACCCCGTAGCCGGTGATGATCTGCGCCTTCTCCAGTCGCGCCAGGCGTGAGGTCACCGTAGTGCGTGCGATGCCCAGGCGCCGGGCGAGCATGGCGACGCTCTCGCGGGCATTGATCTGCAGCGCGGCGATCAACTGGCGATCGATTTCGTCGAGGGATAGGTCGGACATGGTGGACTCGGCGCGGGGCGGTGGTCAGAGATTAGCGGGTGCGCAAGGCTACCTGAAGCATGGCGACCGCGCCCACTGGTCGGCGCTCACGTCGTGGTAACCCGCTCGACGCCAGACTGAACGCTACAAGGCCGGCGAATTGCCGATTCCCCCCACCTGCTCCTGGAGCTCTATTGCCATGCGCCCAATCGTTTCTTGCCGCTTGACCCTGCTCGCCTCGCTAGTCTGCCTGCCCGCGTTCGCCGAAACCGTGGTGCCCCTGCAAGGCCAGACCCAGCAACAGATCCAGCAGGACATAGCCAACTGCCAGGCCCAGGCCGGCAGTTCGACATCCAACTCCAGCTCGACCACGAGCGGAGGTCGCGTTCGTGGCGCCGCCGCTGGTGCTATGGCGGGCGCCGCAGTCGGGCAGGCGCGCAGCAACGATTACGAGCGTATCGATGACGACTTGCAGCAGGAGTACCGGCAGGAGAAAGCCAAGGATGCCGCTGTAGCGGGCGCCGTAGTCGGCGGCTCGCGTCAGCGCCAGGATCGCCGGCAGGATCGCCGTGCCAATGAACAGGCCAGCAGCACCTCGTCATCGGCCTATACCAGCTGCCTGCAGCAGCGCGGTTACCAGGTCAGCCCTTAGGCACTTCCCCGCGTCTGCCGCTCCAGTTGCGCCTGCAGGTCCGGATCGAGCCTGAGCTGATAGGCCAGTTCGTCCAGGTAGGCGCGTTCGGCGGCCTGCTGGTCATCCACCAGCATCACGCTGGCCAGGTACATCTCAGCGGCCATGCCCGGGTCCGTTGCCGACTGCGCGACCTCGGCGGCGTCCAGCGGGCGGCGCACCTCCTGATCCAGCCATTCCTGCAACTGCGGGTCGTCGGTATGGCGGGCGATCTCGGCGTAGATCGTCTGTTTTTCCTGCTCGTCGATGCGACCGTCCGCCTTGGCCGCGGCGATCAGCGCTCGGAGAATGGCAAGGCTGTGGTCATCCGCATCAGCACCAGAAAGCTGATCCACGGTGCGCAGTGCCTGCTGCGGCGCAGCGGCAGGCTGCTGGCGCTGCCAGGCCTGGTACGCCTGGAAGGCCATCATGCCCAGGGAGGCCAGTGCGGCGTAGTTCATGCCGCCGGAGCGCCCGCCACTGCTACCCATCGAGCCACCGCCCATCGGGTTGCCACCCAGGCCTCCACCGCCGCCGAGAATGCTCCCGAGCAAACCGCCCAGCCCGGCATTGCCGCCACCGCCACCCATGAGTCCACCCAACAGGCCGCCGAGTCCGCCCAAGGGGTCCTGCGACGCCATGTCCGCGCCGCCTTGTCGTGATGCACCGGCCTGGCCGGCCCGCAGCAGTTGTTCGAGCAGATCACTGGTGTTCATGGCCTCATCCTCGTCTGGTGGCCGTTGCCCGGTCTGGGAACGATAGACCCGGCCAAATGCAGGGGCATGACCGCCGGGCGGCGAAGATTGTTGCGCGCCACGGAAAAGCGCTTTCAGCAAAGCCGTCTTTTTCACGCGCCGTGCCTGGCGTCCAATGGGCACATGGGCCAAGAACGCATCGCCAGCGATGTCGGGCCTTCCAGGCAAACCAGGCAAACCAGGAAAACCACCATGAACCGTGCCATCGCCACCAGTACCACCCTGTTGCTCGCCTTCCTGGCCAGTGGCAGCGTCTTCGCCGCGAAATCCGCCGAGTCCGTGCCCTACCGCTACGGCATGCCGCTGGATGTCGCCCGCGTCATTTCCATCGACGAACCGAACTCCCTGATCTGCGAAACCATCCAGGCGAAGATGACCTACGTCGATTCCAACGGCGAAGAGAAGTCCGTCACCTACCTGAAAGAGTCCAGCGCCTGCGCCAACAGCTGATGCAGGCGTGGAGGTGCGAATTCATTCGCCAGGGACGGGCAGCTGTCCATTGCAGCACCGTGCATTAACCCACCCCCTTCGCTCGATCATGCACGGCGCCGGCAGCAGGTTCTCGAAAAAGGCGCCTGCCCGCAGGATTAGCGCATCTACGCCCGCCAGCTCGGCCGCGTCATTGGCCTGATCCATCGCGACCCGGCGCGGGACTGGAGCCTGGTATCCCTGGCCGAAGCCGCCTTCAGTCGCGCATTCAAGCGCTGCCATGGCATGGCGTCCGGTGCTGCAAGGCATGCCACGAAAATCGATCGGTAAAATCTCCGGGCTGCGAATTATTTACATTTGATTTACAAATGCTAATTGTTACCATTCGTTCCTTTCCGCAAAAACAAAACAAGGAACTCGTGGTGGCTAGAAAGCGTATTGCCCCGGCATCTCTGCCGATGCTGGGCCTGCTAGTAATTCCCGCAGTCCAGGCTGAAACCAAGGAAGCGTTGGCTATACCGGCAACCTCGGTGACCAGTGCCTACGAGCAGCAAAGCTACAAGGCCACCGAGAGCCGTAGCGCGCTGAAGATCGACGCGCCACTGCGTGACATTCCCCAGACCGTCAACGTGGTGCCCGAGAGCGTGATCAAGGACCAGGGCGCCCAGTCCATGGAAGACGTGCTGAAGAACGTTCCCGGCATCGGTCTTTCTAACGGTGACGGCCAGCGCGACCAGGTCACCATTCGTGGCTTCAGCGCCATCGGCGATATGTTCGTCGACGGCATCCGTGACGATGCGCTGTACTTCCGCGATCTTTCCAACATCGAACGCGTCGAAGTCATCAAAGGCCCGGCTGCCGTACTCTACGGGCGTGGATCTTCCGGCGGTCTGATCAACAGTGTGAGCAAGAAACCCGGTTTCGATCCCAAGCAGGAGCTGGGCGTGAGCTTCGACAGCGAAGGCAAGCGCCGCACCCAGTTCGATGCCGGCTGGGCCGACCCGCAGCAGCGCGACAAGGCGTTCCGCGTTACCGGAGCGTTCGAAGACAGCGATACCTTCCGCGATGACGGCTACATCGACCGCAAGGCGATTGCGCCGTCCGCCTTCTTCAAGCTGTCCGATGACCTGGAACTCAACCTGGGCGCAACCTACCTCTATGACAAGCGCCTGATCGACTTCGGCATTCCCGCTCGCGGTGACCGCCCGGTACACGTCGACCGCGAGAAGCGCTTCGGCTCGGGCGACGCGGATCAGGACTACGCCCGCAGTGAAGTGTTCTCCTTCACCGCCGGCCTGGACTACCGCATCAACGATGACCTGACCCTGAGCAACACCACCCGCTACTACCGCTACGACCTGGACCGCAACAACACCCTGGCCGACAGCAGTGCGACCCGCTTCGTCACTGCGCCCAATGGCGAGCTGCTGGTGAAGCTGAACCGAGGCAACGTGGCGCGTGATGAATACGGTGTGTTCAACCAGACCGAACTGAAGCAGCAGGTGCAACTGGCCGGGATGCAGCACAGCCTGCTCTACGGCGTCGAACTGGGCCACCAGGACAAGTACCAGCGGGTGTTCAGCCAGAGCAACGTAGCCCAGGTGCCGGTCTACCGCGACGCCCTGGTTCCAGTGCCGGAACACGCTAGCACCTTGTCCTCCAAGGGCACCAACTTCCAGGACACCGCCGGCTTCTACGTGCAGGACATGATCGAGCTGAACTCGCAATGGAAGGCGCTGCTTGGTGTGCGCTACGACATCTTCGGCCAGGAGTACGACGATGATCGCCTGGCCAACGTCGACCTGGACCGTACCGACAAGACCTGGAGCCCGCGTGCCGGCCTTGTGTTCCAGCCGGATCAGATCCAGTCCTACTACGTCTCGGTGAGCCGTGGTTATCAGCCATCGGGCGAAGTGTTTGCCCTGGCGCCGAGCAACCAGCACCTCGAGCCCGAGGAAACCACCAACTACGAAGTAGGTGCCAAGTGGGACCTGCTCGACAACCGCCTCTCGGTCACCGCCGCGGTGTTTCGACTTGAGCGCACCAACATGAAGACCACCGACCCGACCACCAACCTGACGGTGCTCGCCGGTGAGCAGCGCACCGATGGTTTCGAGGCCACCTTCAGCGGCCAAATTACTGAAAAATGGAATGTGTATGGTGGCTACGCATACCTGGATGCAGAAATCACCAAGTCCACCAACAAGACCAACGGCGTGCCCAACGAAGGCCAGACCCCGACCTTGACTCCGCGCAACAGCGCCAACCTCTGGGTAGTGCGTACCCTGATGCCGGAGTGGCGCCTGGGCATGGGCGCCAACTACGTGGATGACCGCTACACCGCACTGGACAACAAGGTCGTGATGCCCAGCTACACGACCTTCGACGCAGCGCTTCTCTACGGCGTGCCGCAATGGGACATGGCGCTGCGTCTGCACAACGTGTTCGATCGCGACTACTACGCCTCGGCCCATGGCTCGGTGGACCTGATCACCCCCGGTGCACCGCGCACCCTGGAGCTCAGCGCCAACTATCGGTTCTGATCGCGCAGTGAATGAAAGCGCTCGGCTAGTGCCGAGCGTTTTTCTTTCTGGGGACGCAGATTGGCGCTGTGCCAATCCCTTTCGCGAATGAATTCGCTCCTACGGGGCAGACATTCGGCCTGCTTGGCGATTGAAATGGCCCCGCACGATCGACTCAATTCGCCTGCAGCTTCTTCAACGCCTCGCAGCTCGGTGCGTACTGCTTGTCGCATGCGCTCTGGAACAGGGCTCGGGCCTGATAAGGGTCCTGCTTGAGGCCTTCGGCGCCCTGGGCGTACATGCTGCCGAGCACGTGCTGGGCCATGGCGTTGCCGGCGGCAGAGGCCTGGCTGAGGTACTTGTGCATGGCGCGCTGGTCGGCGAATGCGGGGTCGGCGCGGCCCGTGTAGAGGAAGGCGAGGCTGAAGGACGATTGGGCATGCCCCTTGTCAGCGGCCTGCTTCCACCAGTATTCGGCCTGCTTGAGGTCCTTCTGCGGCTTGCCGACGAAGTAGAGGCTGCCGAGTTGGTACTGGGCGTCGAGGTCGCCGCGCATGGCCTGTTGGCGAATCCGCTCGAACTCGCTGGTCTGCTGGTCCTGCGGCGTGGTCGCGGGGGCCTGGGGTTGGCCTGCGGGCGGTGGGGCGGCGGGCGGGGTGGGTTGCTGCTGTTGCTGGGTGCAGGCGCCGAGCAGGACGAGCGTAGCAACGCAGATGAGACGCGGCAGAGCGCGTTGAGTGGACATGGGCTGATCTCTCCCTTGCAGAACAGGGAGGAGGGTAGTTGCATCCACCGGCTGCGTCATCCGTCCAGTGGGCGCGAATTCATTCGCGAAAGGGCCGTGCAGCGGCCCAGTCGGTGTTCGGCGGCGCACCACACCTTTGCTGCCGTCGACGAAGAAAGTGCATGGGGGGCGCCCCTCGACTCATGCGGAAAAACCGGGTATCAAGCCAAAGATATTTGCGCTGGAGTCACGAATGAAAACCACCCTGGACGAGCTGCAAGCCTTCACCGCCGTGGTCGACACCGGCTCCATCACCGCTGCCGCCGAGCAACTGGCACAGACCGCCTCCGGGGTCAGCCGCGCCCTGAGCCGGCTGGAGGACAAGCTCGACGTCACCCTGCTGCGCCGCACCACCCGCCGCCTGGAACTGACCGAGGAAGGCGAGGCGTTCCTGGTCCAGGCGCGGCGCATCCTCGCCCAGGTGGAAGAAGCCGAAGAGCAGATGGCCTTGCGCCGGCAGAAACCGGCAGGACGCCTGCGCGTCAATGCGGCTTCGCCCTTCATGCTGCATGTGCTGGTGCCGCTGGTGGCGGGATTTCGTAAGCGTTACCCGGAGATCGAACTGGAGTTGCACAGCAGCGACCAGATCATCGACCTGATCGAGCATCGCACCGATATCGCCATCCGCATCGGCACCCTGCGCGACTCCACCCTGCATGCCCGCCCCCTGGGCAGCAGCCGCATCCGCGTGCTGGCGAGCCCCGCCTATCTCAAGGCCCATGGCACGCCGAAAAAAGTGGAAGACCTGCAACGTCACGACCTGATCGGTTTCACCCAGCCGGAAAGCCTCAACCAGTGGCCCCTGCGCACTGTGGTGGAGGATGACGTGCAGATCGAGCCGTCGATCAAGGCGTCCAGCGGCGAAACCTTGCGCCAGCTCGCCCTGTCCGGTTCAGGCATTGTCTGCCTGTCGGATTTCATGACTCAGCAAGACCGCGCCAGCGGCAGCCTGGTGCAGCTTCTGGCTGCGGACACCCTCGAAGTGCGCCAGCCGATCAATGCCGTGTACTACCGCAATACCGCACTGGCCTCGCGCATCGCCTGCTTCCTCGACTATGTGGCGGAGGGCCTGAAGCAGCAGGAGTGGTCCCGGCGCTAGTGTGGCAACGCCGCAGGGCGGACCATCAGTTGTCTGTAATTTCATTCACTCGTTCGCCTTAATACCGCTGATTCAGGCGCTATTCTGTTTTTATGTTGTTTATTTTGAACAAAAGGCTTGGCTTCGTGAATTTCATTGTGTAGATTTTCATGAAATTTCAAAGTGAAAAATTCACGAGGCACCCATGTTCAAGCAGTCCGCCCAGCATGTCGGCACCTACTACGCCCGCACCTATCCCGGCAGTATTCCCCTGCGTCCGAGCCAGGCCGGCAGCGAGGAGACCGATGTCCTGATCATCGGCGCCGGTTTCAGCGGGCTGCACACGGGCCTGCGTCTGGCCGAGGCCGGCAAGCGTGTGACCCTGCTGGAAGCCAGCCGCGTGGCTTGGGCCGCTTCGGGGCGCAACGGTGGGCAGGCGCTGCTGGGCTGGTCCTGCGATATGCCGCCGCTGGAGAGGGCGCTGGGCCTGGAGCGTACCCGCCGGTTGTGGGACAGCATGCGCTGGGCCGCCGACGAAATGCGCGAGCTGCCGGTCCGCCATGGCTTCAATGTGGACTACCGCGTCGGCAGCCTTTGGACCGCCGTGATGGAGCGCCGGGTGAAGTTCCTCGAAGAAGCCCAGGCCGACGCTATCCATAAATGGGGTTACGACAAGATGCGCCTCATCGGCCGTGACGAACTGGGTGAGTGGATCGACAGCCCGCGCTACCAGGCTGCGCTCTACGACCCGGAAGCCGCCCACCTCAACCCGTTGAAGCTGGCCCAGGGCCTGGCGTCCGCCATCGAAGCCCGTGGCGGACGCATCTACGAGCAGAGCCAGGTGCTGGAATACCGTGAAACGTCTTCCGGCTATGTGGCCCGCACCGCCCAGGGCGAAGTGCGCGGCAGCACCCTGGTGATGGCCTGTAACGCCTATGTCGACCGTCTCGATCGCCAACTCTCCAGCCGCCTGCTGCCGGTGGGCTCCTACCAGGTCGCCACCGCGCCGCTGGACCCGGAACTGGCGCGCTCGCTACTGCCGAAGAACAGCTGCGTGATCGACAACCAGTTCGTGCCGGACTACTTCCGCCTCACCCCCGACAACCGCCTGCTTTTCGGTGGCGGTTGCACTTACCTGGGCGGCCTGCCCAAGGACGTGCCCGCGGCCACCCGGCCCTACCTGGAGCGCGTGTTCCCGCAGCTCAAGGGCGTGGACATCGAGTTCGGCTGGGGCGGCCATATCGACGTCAGCATGAAGCGCACCCCGGATATCGGCCGCGAAGGTTCGCGTTACTGGCTCCAGGGCTTCTCCGGTCACGGCATCCTGCCGACCCTGGCCGGCGCCAAGGCGGTGAGCGACGCCATCCTCGGCAACGACGACCTGCTCGATCTGTACCAGGCCATCGGCAATCCGCGCTTCCCGGGCGGCTCGTTGCTGGCCGCGCCCCTGGAAGCTGCGGGCAAGGCCTATTACCGCCTGCGGGATGTGATTTAAGGTCGCGCCATTCGAGTACGACCGGAGCGTTCCAATGGACAAGCAAGACGAAATTGAAAGCCTCGCGATCCTGATTCGCGACCTGCGCAAGCACAAGAACGTGACCCTGGGAGACCTCGCCGCGCGCATCGATCGCTCGGTGGGCTTCCTCTCCCAGGTGGAGCGCGGGCTCTCGCGTCCGACCGTGGCGGACCTCACTTCCATCAGCGAAGCGCTGGGCGTGCCCACCACCTACTTCTACAACCTGAGCAAGCCGCGCGAGACGCCCTGGGTCACCCGCCCTGGCGAGCGCCGCACGCTCTATTACGCCGGCGGCATCACCGATGTGCTGGCCTCGCCCACCATGTCCGGCGGCTTTTCCATGCTCGAAAGCCACCTGGCACCCGGCGCCACCAGCGGCGAAGGCCACCTGGACGACAGCTCGGAGCAGGGTGGCTTCGTGCTCGAAGGCGAGCTGACCGTCTGGTACGGCGAAAACGCCGAGCCGGTCACCCTTTATCCCAATGACAGCTTCCAGCTGCCGCCCCATGCGCAGTTCCGCTACGCCAATCTTTCCGACAAACCAACGCGAGTCTTATGGGTCTTCACCTGAAGCCCCGGCTCGCAGGACCGCAGTGATGACAACAACAAACCAGTACCCCGACCTGCTCAGCGAAGTCCGCGCCTTCCGTGCCCAGTACCCGGAAGTCCGCTATGTCGACCTGATCTGCCTGGACATTCCCGGCCACTTCTACGGCAAGCGCTACCCCGTGGAGATGGTGGAGAAAGTGGCCGCGGGCAGTCCGCTGAAAGTGCCGCAGAACTGCGTACTGCTCGGTACCCAGGGTGGGCTCTACCCGATTGGCGACTACTGCTTCAACGATGGCGACCCGGATGCGCCGCGCCGCTTGGTGCCCGGCACCCTGAAGCCGGTGCGCTGGGAGAAGGAACCCCTGGGGCAGATGCTCATCACCTCCGACGGCACCGAAGCGCCCATCGAGTTCGAGCCGCGCGAAGTGCTGGCGCGGGTCCTGCAACGCCTGGAAAAACGTGGCATCCGCCCAGTGGTGGCCTTCGAGCTGGAGTTCTACCTGTTCGACCGCAAGCTGCAGGATGGCCTGCCGCAGTTCCCCCGGGACCCGCTTTGCGACGACGAAGACGACCAGCCGAACATGCACATCGAGCGCCTGTCGCGTTTCTCCTCGGTGCTCCACGAGATGGTCGAGGCGGCCAATGAACAGGGCGTCGCCGCCAACGTCATCACCGCCGAACTCGGCCCGGGCCAGTTCGAGATCAACTTCGGCCACTGCGACGACGGCCTCCAGGCCGCCGACTGGGCCGCTCTGTTCTGCCGCAGCACCCGTGGCGTGGCGATGAAGCACGGCCACCGCGCCAGCTTCATGAGCAAGCCCTACCTGAATGCGCCGGGCAGCGGTATGCACGTGCACGTCAGCCTTTACGACCGTGACGGCAATAACCTGCTGGCCGCCAACGAGCAGCGCCCGCTGCGCCACGCCGTGGCCGGCTGCCTCGACTTGCTGCCGTACTGCATGCCGATCTTCGCCGCCAACCACAACGCCTTCCGCCGCTACGGCGCCATGGTCAACGCCGCCAGCCGTGCCAGCTGGGGCTTCGAAGACCGCGATGCGTGCATCCGCATTCCCGAGTCCGATGGCCGCAACCTGCGCATCGAACACCGCCTGGCCGGCGCAGACGCCAACCCCTACCTGGTGCTGGCCGCCATCCTCACCGGCATGGAGCACGGCCTGGACGCCGCCCGCGAGCCCATCGCGCCGCTCAACGAAGACCGTTCCAGCGGCATCGACTTCCCCACGGATATGCTCACCGCCGTGACCGCCATGCGCAGCCACCCCGACGTGAACGAAGGCCTGGGCAGCGAATTCGTGATGGTCTACTGCGAGAACAAGCGCCAGGAATACCTGGACTTCATGAACGAGGTCAGCGCGCGGGAATACCGCTGGTACATGTGATCGCCTGAGTCCTCCTCTCCGGCAGACGCAGGGTGGAAATCGCCTTTCATTTCCACCGTCCAGTGTTCGGCCTGGGTACGGATGGTGGACCGGTGAAGCGTGGTCCACCCTGCGACTGCCCGGGAGCTGCTCCGAGAGTCACCCCTCTCCGCTTCAAGGAGAGGGGACGGGCGAGCCGAACGCCTGCAGCAGATCCTCCACGAACGCCAGCTGCGCCTCGCTCGGCTGGCGCCCGCGATGGCTGCTGAGGTGGAACTGCACGCGATAGCCGGTCTCCTCCGGCAGCAGCGCCTGCAACTGACCGGCTGCCTCCCAGGGCGCAGCGATGTGCTCCGGCAGGTAGCCGATATGCGCGCCCGACAGGATGAAGGCCAGGCTGCACTCCACCTGTTCGGTGCGCGCACTGCTTGGGCCGCTCTGGAAGGGCTGCCGCGCCTCTTCGAAACGGTAGGGGTGATGCACCAGGTCGCAGTCGGCCAGGTCGTCGAGACTGACCTGGCCGCGTCCGAACAGCGGATGCCCGACACCACAGAACAACCGTTGTTGCTCGCTGAACAGCGGCTGGTAGTCCAGCGCCGCCTGGGTGCCCGAGAAGTAGCCGATCGCCAGGTGCAGCTGGTCTTGCAGCAGGCGCCGTTCCAGCTCGGCCGGCATGGCACTGATCAGCTCGAACTGCACGGCCTGGTTGCGCTGACGGAAGCGCCCGATGGCCTCGCCCAGGCGTTGCAGCACCTGGTTGTCGAGGGCTTCGGAAAGGCCGATGCGCAGTTCCCCCAGGAGCAGGTCGGCCATCCCCTGCGCCTCGCCCTTGAAGGTCTCGATGGCGCCGAACAGCTTGCGCGTGGCGGCCAGCACCTGCTCGCCCTTGGGCGTCAGGCGAAAGCCCGCCTTACCGCGCTCGCAAAGGCGAAAGCCCAGGCGCGTCTCCAGCTTGGCCATCTGCGTGCTGATCGTGGACTGGCCAATGCCCAGCTCGCCCTGGGCGGCGCTGAAGCCGCCGCTTTCCACCACCGTGACGAAGATGCGCAGCAGTTGCAGGTCGAGGTCATGGAGCTGGCTGAGCATGGCGGCACCAAACATTGATAGATGTAGATGCCAAAGTAGAACACTTCATATTTATTCAAAGCAAAGCCGGGCGCAGCATGGCTCCACCTGATCCCTTCCAGGAGCCCACCATGCGTTTCCCCTTGTTGCTTGCCGCCCTGTTCACCTGCGCCTTGCCCGTGCAAGCCGAAGACAAGGCACTGAACCTCTACAGCTGGTCCGCCTACATCCCGGAGAAGGCCCTGCAAGGCTTCAAGACTGAAACCGGCATCGAGGTGAAGTACGACATCTTCGACAGTGCCGAAGCCCTGGACGCCAAGCTGCTCACCGGTGGCAGCGGTTATGACGTCGTCTTCCCCGCCAGCAGTGGCCTGGCCCGCGCCATCCAGGCCCAGGCGGTGCAGCCGGTGCAGCGCGAACGGCTGAAGAACTTCGCCAACCTCGACGCCGAGCTGCTGGCAAAGCTGGCCACCGTCGACCCGGACAACCGCTTTGGCGTGCCTTATACCTGGGGCACCGTGGGCCTGGGCATCAACCAGGAGGCTGTGGCCAAGCGCATTCCCGATGCACCGCTGAACAGCCTCGACCTGCTGTTCAAGCCCGAGTACGCCAGCCGCCTCAAGGATTGCGGCATCGCCGTGATCGACTCGCCGCAGGAGGTCATCAGCGTCGCGCTGCATTACCTCGGCAAGGCCCCTTACAGCACCGACAAGGCCGACCTTGCGGCCGTGCAACAGCTCTTCGCCGAGCTGCAACCGAACGTGCGCTACGTCGGCTCCGGCAAGCACATCAACGACCTGGCCAAGGGCGAGATCTGCCTGGCGCTGACCTACAACGGCGACGCCGCCATCGCCGCCGACCAGGCGCGGCAGGCGCAGATGCCCTTCGAGGTGATCTACCGCATCCCCCGTGAAGGCACGCTGATCTGGTTCGACACCATGGCCATTCCGGCAGACGCTCCGCACCCCGAGGCGGCTCACGCCTTCATCGACTACATGCTGCGCCCCGACGCCATTGCCGAGCTGACCAACAGCCAGTTCTTCGCCAATGCCAACAAGGCTGCCAATCCGCTGCTGACACCGGAGGTGGCCGGCGACCCGGACATCTACCCGAGCAAGGACGTGCGTGATCGCCTGTTCGGCGAGCAGATCCAGTCGCTCAAGGACCAGCGTGCGCGCACTCGCCTCTGGACTTCGTTCCGTACTCAGTACTGAGTCGCCTTCAACCACCCTCATCTGATCGCAGCCCGCCCCCCTCTCCCAAAGCGAGAGGGGCATTGGAGACCAATGATATGGACCACGCCTTCGACAACGACCAGGCCATGACCCGCGACAGCCTGTACGGCACCGCAGCCGAACCCACCTATGCGGGCATCACCAGCTTCATGCGCCGCCGGTACAGCCGTGAACTGCGCGGCGTCGACTTGGTGGTGAGCGGGGTGCCTTTCGACACCGCCACCACCAACCGCCCCGGCAGTCGCTTCGGGCCGCGCGCCATTCGCGCTGCCTCGGTGCAGATGGCCTGGGCGCGGCATTACCCCTGGGAGTTCGATCCCTTCGACCACCTGGCGGTGATCGACTACGGCGACTGCGCCTTCGACCACGGCACTCCGCAGGACACGCCGGAAATCATCCAGGCCCATGCCGCGCGCATCCTCGAATCCGGCGCGGCGATGCTCACCCTGGGCGGCGACCATTTCATCAGCTACCCGCTGCTCAAGGCTCACGCGGCCAAGCATGGTCCGCTGTCGCTGATCCACTTCGACGCCCACAGCGATACCTGGCCGGACGAAGAAGTGAAGCGCATCGACCACGGCACCATGTTCTATCACGCAGCCCGGGAAGGCCTGGTGGACCCGTCACGCTCGGTGCAGGTGGGGTTGCGCACCACCAATGACGATGTGATGGGCTTCCAGGTGCTGGATGCCCGCGAGGTACACCGCCACACGCCCGAGCAGATCGCCGAACGTATCCGCGCGCGGGTGGGCGACAACCCGGTGTACCTGACCTTCGACATCGACTGCCTCGACCCGGCCTTCGCCCCTGGCACCGGCACCCCGGTGTGCGGTGGCCTGTCCAGCCACCAGGCGCTGGAAATCCTCCGTGGCCTGCGCGGCATCAACCTGGTGGGGATGGACGTGGTCGAAGTCGCGCCACCCTACGACAACGCCGAAGTCACCGCCCTCGCCGGCGCCACCCTGGCGATGGAGATGGTTTGCCTGTACGCGGCGCGGCACAAGTTGGGGATCAAGTAAGCGGCGTCCAGCCGGGTGGACCATCAGGCTGAGGTACGAAACCCATCGCAACCAAGTTGATGGGTTTCGCTGCGCTCAACCGCATCCTACGAACCGGTGGCACCTCACCACAACGCCAGGGTGTAGCTCAGGATCAGCCGGTTCTCGTCGATGTCGCTGCCGAAGTTGCTCCGCGTGCTCGCGTTGCGCCACTTCACGCCGAGGTTCTTCAGCGGTCCGCTCTGCACCACGTAGGCGATGTCTGTGTTGCGTTCCCACTCCTCGCCTTCACCAGCGGCGCCGCGCAGGTCGACGTTGTCGCCTGACAGGTAGCGGGTCATGAAGGTCAGACCGGGGATGCCCAGGGCCGCGAAGTTGTAGTCGTAGCGAGCCTGCCAGGAGCGCTCGTCTTCGTTGCCGAAATCGTTGATCTGCACCAGGTTCACCAGGTAGGCATCGGTGCCGTTGATGTTGGCAAAACCGGTGTCGCCGCTCATGCGCTGGTAGCCCAGGCCGAAGGCGTGGCCGCCCAAGGCGTAGGTGAACATCGCGCCGAAAGCATCGTTATCCACATTGCTGCCGCCATCGTCGGTGCTGTGCGCCCAGCGGATATCGCTCTTCAGCGACTGGCCTTCGGCGATGGGTAGCAGGTGGTTCAGCGTCAGGTAGTGCTGCTTGTAGATGCCGTCGAGGCCGCCGTAGTGGTAAGCGCTGCTGAGGTTGGGCGTCCACTTGTAGGTCGCACCGGCGAAGTCGAATTGGTCGCTGGTTTTTGTCCGGCCCAGGACAATGTTGCGGTTGCCGCCGTTGAACACGGCCATTTCTTCGTTATCAGACGAATTGCGCAGGTTGATGCGGTCGAAACGGCCGAGGTCGAGGCTGAGGTTTTCCACTTCCGCCGAGTTCGCCCAGGCACCCCGGAAGGTTTGTGGCAGCAGGCGGCTGTCGTTGTACAGCGCCACCGGCAGCTTGGGCATCAGGGTGCCGGCCTTAAGGGTGCTCTGCGAGACGCGCAGCTTGGCGGTCAGGCCCAGTTCGCCGTACTCATCCTGCGCGCGATTGGGCCGCTCGCGGTCGGACTTCAGCAGGCCGGTGCCGGTGCGATCCGGACTGGAATCCAGCTTCACACCCAGCAAGCCGAGGGCGTCCACGCCCACGCCGACAGGGCCGTCGGTGTAGCCGGACTCAACGCGCAGCAGGAAGCCCTGAGCCCATTCTTCGGCCTTGCTCTGGGCGGCGCCGTCCTGGCGGAAGTCGCGGTTGAAGTAGAAATTGCGCAGCTCAAGGCTGGCCTTGGAGTCCTTGATGAAGTCGGCGCTGACCGGGCCGCAGAAGGTCAGGGCAGTGACGCCGCAGAGAGCGAGGCTGAGGGTGTTGCGATCCATGTGTTTTCCTCTTCTTGTTGTTGTTCAGGCACAGCGATACCCGCTCCGGCGCGAAACGCCGAAGGCGGAAGAGACAGAAAAAGACGCGGACCCAGGACGGGCCCGCGTTATCACGCACAATCTTTACGGGGCGATCAGCTCACGCAGCCCGATACGCCCCTCTCGGAACAGCCGCGCATCCATCCGCTTCGGTTCGCGCACGATGGGTCGGAAATCCATGCGGGCCAGGATGTCCCGCTCCAGGTCCACACCCGGTGCGATCTCGATCAGCTCCAGGCCCTCAAGGGTCAGGCGGAACACACAGCGCTCGGTGACGTAGAGCACCGGCTTGCCCGATTCGGCAGCAAGCCTTCCGGCGAAGGTGCGGTGTTCCACTTCCTGGACGAACTTGCGCACCTCGCCCTCCTGCACGATGCGCAGGGCGCCATTCTCGATGCGGATGTCCTGCGCGCCGGCACTGAAGGTGCCGACGAAGACCACCGCCTTGGCATTCTGGCTGATGTTGATGAAGCCGCCGGCGCCCGCCAGGCGAGTGCCGAACCGGGACACGTTGAGGTTGCCCTCGGCGTCGGCCTGGGCCAGGCCGAGGAAGGCGATATCCAGGCCGCCGCCGTCGTAGAAGTCGAACTGGTAGGGCTGGTCGATCAACGCGCTGTGGTTGCTCGCCGCGCCGAAGTCCAGGCCCGAGGCGGGCACGCCACCGATCACGCCGGGCTCGGCGGTCAGCGTCAGCAGGTCGATCACGCCTTCCTCGGCGGCCACGGCGGCTACGCCTTCGGGCATGCCGATGCCGAGGTTGACCACTGCACCCGGCGGCAGCTCCAGGGCGGCGCGGCGGGCGATCAGCTTGCGCAGGTCGAGCGGCATGGGCGTCAGGCTGTCCACCGGCACCCGCACCTCGGCGGCGAAGGCCGGGTTGTAGGTGGTGGCGAAGGTCTGCTGATGGTTTTCCGGGCGGGCCACCACCACGCAGTCCACCAGAATTCCTGGGATCTTCACGTCGCGCGGGTTCAGCGAGCCACGGGCCACCACGCGCTCCACCTGGGCGATCACCAGGCCGCCGGAATTGCGTGCGGCCATGGCGATGGCCAGGCTCTCGATGGTCAGTGCCTCGCGCTCCATGGAGAGGTTGCCGTCTTCGTCGGCGCTGGTGGCGCGGATCACTCCGACGTGGATCGGAAAGGCCTTGTAGAACAGGTAGTCCTCGCCCTCGATGGGCATGCGTCGCACCAGCTCCTCGGTGGTGCGCGCATTCAGCTTGCCGCCGCCGAACACAGGGTCGACGAAGGTGCCCAGGCCGACCTTGGACAATTGCCCCGGCTTGCCTGCCGCGATATCGCGGAACAACTGCGAGATCACACCCTGGGGCAGGTTGTAGGCCTCGATGCGGTTATCCACAGCGAGCTTCTGCAAACCCGGCACCAGGCCCCAGTGGCCACCGATCACCCGGCGCACCAAGCCCTCATGGGCCAGGTGGTTGAGGCCGCGGCCCTTGCCGTCGCCTTGCCCGGCGGCATACACCAGGGTCAGGCCCTGAGGCGCCTGCTCGGCGGCGAAGCGCTGTTCCAGGGAGATGGCGATCTCTTCGGCGAAGCCGATGCCGACGAAACCGCCCGTGGCCAGGTTGGCGTTATCCGGGATCTTGGCGACCGCATCGGCGGCGCTCATCACTTTGCTCATGGTGTTCCTCGAGCTGTTGAATCTCAGTTCAGGGTGCAGCTTTTCCTGTGGGGGCGATTTCAATCGCTAAGGGGCGCGCGGCGGCCCCCAGGGAGCCCGTGGCAGACCTGCGGTCTGCTTCGCGAATGAATTCGCCCCCACATGGCCAGGTACATGCCTGGAGTCTGGGTCAGAAGCTCCCGAACAGGCTGCCCAGGGTGATCACCACCGTCAGGGCCATGAGCGGGAAGATCACGGTGTTCATGAAGATGAATTTGTACGAATCGCGGTGGGTCAGCTTGCAGATGGCCAGCAGCGAGATCACCGCGCCGTTGTGCGGCAGGGTATCCATGCAGCCGGAGGCCATGGCGGCAACGCGGTGCAGCAGCTCAGGGCTGATGCCGGCGGCGTTGGCCATTTCCAGATACTGGGCGCCGAGGGTCTTCAGCGCGATGGACATGCCGCCGGAGGCCGAGCCGGTGATACCGGCGAGGATGTTCACGGCGACGGCTTCGGACACCAGCGGGTTGCCCGGCACGCTGAGCACCAGGTCGCGGATCACCACGAAGCCGGCGAGCGAGGCGATCACTGTGCCGTAACCCACTTCGGACGCGGTGTTGAGGATCGGCAGCATGGAGCCGAAGGTGCCGTCGTTGAGGCTCTGCTTGAGGTCGGTCCAGCGCTTCCAGTGCAGGCCGATCAGCAGCAGCACGGCGGCGCTGAGGGCGACGATGATGGACCAGATGCCGATCACCGACTTGGCGTCCTGCAGGCCGCCGAACTCGGGCTTGGCCAGGAAGCTGGTGTCGACGTTCGGCAGCACCTGCTTGGCCATCAGGAAGTTGAGGACGATCACCAGCAGGATCGGCAGCAGCGCCAGCCAGAAGCCAGTCGTGGGTACGCCAACCTGCTCCGTCGCCTCATTCTTGTGTTCGCCGTAGCCTTCGCCGGCCGCCATCAGCTTGCGGGCCTGGGCGCTCAGCCACCAGCTGCCGAGGACGAGCATCATCAGGCCGCCGATCAGGCCGAGAATGGGCGCGGCAAAGGCGTCGGTGCCGAAGAAGGGGCTGGGGATGGCGTTCTGGATGGCCGGGGTTCCGGGCAGCGCGGTCATGGTGAAGGTGAAGGCGCCGAGGGCAATGGCACCCGGCAGCAGGCGCTTGGGAATGCCCGCCTCGCGGAACAGCGCGGTGCCGATGGGGTAGACCGCGAATGCCACCACGAACAGCGACACGCCGCCGTAGGTCAGCAGGCCGCAGGCCAGCACAATGGCCAGGATGGCGCGCTCGCGGCCGAGCTTGGCAACGATGCCGTGGGCGATGGCGCGGGCCGAGCCTGAGTCGTCCATCAACTTGCCGAAGATGGCGCCGAGCAGGAACAGGGGGAAGAACTGGATCAGGTAGCCGCCCAGGGACTTCATGAAGACCTGGGTGTAGGTCGGCAGCATCAGCGCCGCGTCGCCGGCGAAGAGCACCGCCAACAGGGCCAAGAGGGGCGCGAGGATCAGTACGTTGATGCCGCGGTAGGCGAGGTACATCAGCAGAGCGAGAGAAATCAGGATACCTAGGGTGCCCATGGGGACTTCCTTCTTGTTGTTGTTTTCCGCCGCATCGAGGCGGCCGGTGGCGGGCCATTGTGCGGCCCATGGCGCTCTTACAGCGAAAGCTGTGCCAAGTGCGGTGAAAAGCGTGCCAATGGCTCTGGGGCGGGGCCTTCATGGCTGAGAGGGGTATTTCGCGGGGAAAGCCGATGTCTATAAATCTGGACATTGCCCAGAAAACTGGACGCCCCGTCAAGGAGGTGTCCAATCGAATGGACAGCTGCACTGCTCAACCTACAGAAATAGCCCCTACAGTCCGTGCACCTGCAACTTGTTGTACAGGCTCGCCCGAGCGATGCCGAGGCGCTCGGCCGCCTGGGTGCGATTGCCGTTGCAGGCGGCGAGGGCGGCGAGGATGGCCTGGCGTTCGGCGGCGGCCACGCTGTCGGCCAGGTGGCGAATCTCGCCGCTGGCAGGCGCTGGTGCGGGTGCCGAGGGTGCAATGGCAGCGCCGGCTGGCAGCGGGTCTACCAGCAGTGGGCGCAGGGCGCTGGTGCTAAGTGGGCTGGCATCGCTGCTCATCTGCGCGCGCTCCAGCAAGTTGCGCAGCTCGCGCACGTTCCCCGGCCAGGGCTGGGCCTGGAGCAGGTGCAGGGCGTCGTCGGCCAGCTCCAGGGGAGGCTGGCCGGAGCGGCTGGCGATGTCGTCGAGCAGGTGTTCGATCAGCGCTGGCAGGTCCTCGCGCCGTTCGCGCAAGGGCGGCAGGCGCAGGGCCAGGACGTTGAGCCGGTAGTAGAGGTCCTCGCGGAACTGCCCGGCGGCCACCTTGGCTTCGAGGTCCACGTGGGTGGCGGCGATCACCCGCACGTTCAGCGCCTTCACCTGGTTGGAACCCAGCGGCTCCACCTCCTGCTCCTGTAGCACGCGCAGCATCTTCGCCTGCAGCGGCAATGGCAGGTCACCAATCTCATCGAGGAACAGCGTGCCGCCGTCGGCCAGTTCGAACTTACCGGCTCGGGCGCGTTTGTCGGCACCGGTGAAGGCGCCGGGCGCGGTGCCGAACAGCTCGGCTTCCACCAGGGATTCGGGAATGGCCGCCACGTTCACCGCCACGAAAGGCCCGTTGGCCCGCAGCGAGAGGTTGTGGATGCCCTGGGCGAGCAGCTCCTTGCCCGTGCCGGTTTCACCGCGCAGCAGCACCGTGGCATCCAGTTGCGCGGCGCGGCGGGCCTGGCGTTTCACCTCGCTGGCGGCGGCGCTGGTGCCGATGAAGCCGGCGATGGTGTAGCGCGCGCGGCGGGCCCTGGCCAACTCGCGCTGGGTGGCGGCCAGCTGGGTCTGCAACTGGTTGTACTTGGCCATGACCGGCTGCAGGTGGCGGGCGCGGTCGAACAGCACGAAGCCCAAGGCGCCGACCAGGGTGCCGTCCTCGTCGCGCAGGGGAATGCGGGTGACCACGAAGTGCTCATCGCCAAAGGCCATCAGGTCGAGCATGCTCGGCTGGCCGTTCTGCACCACTTCGCGCAGGCGGCTGGCCGGCAGGACTTCCTCGATCTCCCTGCCGAGCACGCTGCGTGGGTCCGTGATGCCGACTTTCTCGGCGTACTTGTCGTTGATCCAGACGATCCGCGCCTGGCGATTCACCGCAATGGTGCCCTCGCACTGGGCGTTGAGGTGATCGAACAACAGCGGCATGGCCACTTCGCGGAACCGTTCGGGAGAGACGCCGATGACCAGACCGTTCTGGTCGATGTCTTCGCTGGCGATGGGCATGGCAGGGGCATCCGGCTGAAACATCAGGCAGCGATTATGGAGGTGCGCCCGATGAACGCCTAGCCTGTACGAAGGTCGGTAACCAGGCGTACGGCATTTCTCACAAGGAGCTTCACATGGACCTTATCCGCATCCTCATCGCCATCCTCCTGCCACCGCTGGGTGTGTTCCTCCAGGTGGGCTTCGGCGGTGCCTTCTGGCTGAACATCCTGCTCACCCTGCTGGGCTACATCCCCGGCATCGTCCACGCGGTATACATCATCGCCAAGCGGTAGGAAGGGACAGGCGGATCACCATTTATGGGTTTCGCAAGCTCTACCCGTCCTACGCACTGAACCTCAGCGTTCTTCTTAGGATGATGTAGAGCGGAGCGAAACCCATCGAGCGGCGTCAGTCCACCAGCTTGATCAACAGGATGCCGGCGGTGACCACGCAGGCCGCGAGGATGCGGCGGATGCCGAACGGCTCCTTGAACACCAGGCTGGCGATGATGGCGGCGATGATCACGCTGCTTTCGCGCAGGGCGGCGACCTTGGCCACGTTGTCCAGGGTCATGGCGAACAGCACCAAGCCGTAGGCCACGCAGTAGTTGAAGCCGCCGAACAGGCCGATGCGCCAGTTGTCGCGAGCGAAGCGCAGCACCAGCGGGCCGCGGCGCACCCAGGCGAGCAGCGGGATGGTCATGCTCTGCATCAGCGTCAGGTAAACCACGAACTGCAGCACGCTGTCGGCGCGGCGCACGCCCTGGGCGTCGATCAGCGTATAGAGCGCCACCCCGGCACCGGCCAGCGCCGCGCAGCCCAGCGCCTTCAGCGCCCGGGACTCCAGGCGGGTGGAGAGCAAGCTGAGGATGCCGACCGAGATCAGCACCACGCCCAGCAGCATGGCGCCGGACAGGTGTTCGCCGAACACCAGCCCGGCCGACAGCGCCACCAGCAGCGGCGGCAGGCCGCGCACCACCGGGTAGACCTGGCCGAAATCGCCGTACTGGTAAGCGCGGATCAGCAGCAGGCGGTACAGGGTGTTGACCACCACCGACAGCCCGATCAGCCCCCAGACCGCCAGCGGCGGCGGGCTCACCAGGGGCAGCAGGGCGATGCTGAAACAGAAGGCCACGCCATCCACCAGCGCCATCGACGAGAGGCGGTCGCTGCCGGATTTGATCACCGCGTTCCAGGCCGCGTGCATCAGTGCGGACAGCAGCACCAACAGGGTGGCGAGATCGGTATCGGTGAGCACGGCGGGCTCCGGTAATGGCGGGATAGATGCGGGCTAGCGTGCGGCTTCATTGTTCCATCATTCAAATCGTTTATCGTTATCCGTCGAATAAGTCCTACTGATGGAGTGGCCATGAACCTCTTCCAGCTCCGCGCCTTCGATGCGGTGGTCCGCGAGGGCAGCTTCACCCGCGCCGCCGAGCGCCTGTGCATCAGCCAGCCAGCAGTAACCGGGCATATCAAGGCGCTGGAGGAGCACTACCAGGTGTGCCTGCTGCGCCGCTCCGCCCGCCAGGTGGAACCGACCGAACTGGGCCGGCGCCTGGCGGCCGTCAGCCACCAACTGTTCGCCCTGGCGGAACAGGCCGAAGACTTGCTGGATACCAGCCAGGCGCTGGAATCCGGGCGCCTGGACCTTGCCGCCGACAGCCCGCACCTGGTGATGCCATTGCTGGCGCGGATGCGCGAGCGCCACCCCGGCGTGACCATCAACCTGCGCCTGGGCAACACCCAGGAAACCCTCACCGCGCTGAACGGCGAGCGGGTGGACCTGGCGCTGATCAGCGACATGAGCGAGCGCCCCGGCCTGCGGCTGCAACCCATTGGCGAAGCGCGCCTGTGTCTGCTGCTGCCGGTGGCGCATCCCTGGGTCGGCATGCGCAAGGACGTGGCCCTGAGTGAGCTGCGCAGCGAGGTGCTGCTGCAACGCGAGCCCGCCTCCCTGACCCGTCGCACCTTCGAAAAGGCCTGCATGGAGCAGGGCCTGGAACTGGGCGCGGCGCTGGAACTGAACAGCCGCGAGGCGGTGATCGAGGCGGTGGCCGCGGGGCTCGGGGTGAGCATTCTCTACTCGCTGGAAGTCCCGCGTGATCCGCGCGTGGCGGCGCTTCCGTTGAAAGGCGAGGGACTGGTCAGCCGGCACTACCTGGCGTGTCTGGAGCGCTATGGGGAGTTGCGCGTGGTGAAGGCGTTTTTTGAGGTGGCCGGCGGCACTGAGCCGGGATTTCCCTCACCCCCGCCCCCTCTCCCGGAGGTAGAGGGGTGACTCGCGCCTGAAATGGCCAGGTCAATTAAGACTTCGTAGCGAAACCTGGCACAAACAATCTCCCCTCTCCCTCTGGGAGAGGGCAGGGTGAGGGTTGTATCAAGCCTGCTCCGGCCAAACCCGTTCGCCAGCCCCCGGCTCATCCTTCCACGCCTGCAACGACCGCGTCGGCAGGTCGAAGTACTCCCGCGTGCGGGCGTAGCCATGCCCACCCATGCGGCCGATGGCGTCGAGGCCGAGCTGGTCGATGTAGAGCGTTTTCGGGTCGATCAGCTCGTCACGCACATGCACCATCAGCACTTCGCCCAGGATTATTTCCCGCGACTGGCCGATGGACAGGCCCATCATTCGCCGGCACTCCAGGGCGACCGGTGCTTCGGCAATGTACGGGCAGCCGACACGGCTTCCGGGCAGTGCAGTGAGCCCGGCGGCGAGCAGTTCGTCGAAGCCGGGTTCGAAGGGCACCGCGCAGACGTTCATGGCTTCCACCAGCGCGTCGGAGACGATGTTCACGGTGAATTCCTGGTTCAGCAGGATGTTGCGCGTGGTGTCCTTCGGCGTCAGGTCGGCGTGGTTCTCCACGCCCAGGGCGAGGAGTGGCGGGTCGGCGGACAGGGCGTTGAAGAAGCTGAAGGGCGCGGCGTTGGCACGGCCTTCGGCGTCCACTGTGGTGACCAGGGCAATGGGCCGGGGCACCACGCTGCCGATGAGGATCTTGTATTTCTCGCGCGGGCTCAGTTGGGCGAAGTCGAAGCTCAGCATGGCGTTCTCTCTTGTTTTTGGTCGGGCTCGCTGGCGAAGGCGCACAGCGGGCGTTCTGCGCTCCAGGCATCGGCGAAGGGAATCGCCGGCTGGAACAGGTCGCGCCAGTCGGGCTGGCCGAAGGCGCGGTCGGCGTGGCTCTGCATCAACTTGTGGTACTGGCGCTGGGCCTGACGCTGCAGGTCGCGATAATCGACGCCGCTGACTTGGCCGCCGTCCATCACGCAGCGGCCGCTGATCCAGCTGGCGATGCAGTCGTCGCCCCGTCCGGCGAGGACGAGGTTCTTCAGTGGATCGAACAGCGGCCCCAGGTGCAGGCCGTCGAGGCTGAACACGGTGATATCGGCGCAGGCGCCCGGTGCGAGCCGGCCCAGGTCGTCGCGGCCAAGTGCACGGGCACCGCCCAGGGTGGCGGCGTTGTAGAGGTCGAGTGCGCTGGTCTGCGCGCTGCCACCTTCCTTGAGCCGGGCGATGTTCAGGCCCTGGCGCATGTTGTCCAGCAGGTCCGCTGGCCAGGTGTCGGTGCCGAGGGCGAAGTTCACCCCGTGGGCACGGTAGCGGCCGAAGGCGTCCAGCGCTTCGCCGTCGCGGGCGAACACGACGGGGCAGTGCACCAGGCTGCTGCCGCTGTTGGCCAGGCGCGCGAGGTCCTCGTCGCCTTCGATGTAGATGCCATGGGGCAGCAGCGTTCGTGGGCCGAGCAGGTCCAGTTCCTCCAGCCAGGCCAGCGGCGCCTTGCCGCGCAGCGTTTTCACCAGCGCCACTTCGCCAGGTCCCTGGCAGCAGTGCAGACGCACCGGGGCGGTCAATTCGCGGCTGAGGGCGACTGTGCGTTGCAGCAGTGCCGGGGTGCAGGTCTGGATGCGGTCTGGCAGCAGGGCGCCGCGAATCAACCCGTTGTGAGCGCCGTCGAAGTCGCGGAAGAAGCGTTCGGCGGCGTCCAGCCCGGCCAGGCCACGGGGTTCGTCCCAATGCTCGGCGAGGCTGCCGTCGGCGCGCAGGTACTGCATGCCGCTCATATAGCAGGGGCCGAGGTAGGTGCGCAGGCCGAGCTCGCCGGCAACACCGGCGACCGCCGCGAACTCGTCGTAGGTTTCGGCCCACTCGCGGTAGTACATGGAGGTGATCGGCATGGCCGTGGTGATGCCGTTGCGGATCAGTTGGGTGAAGGCGTAGCGGTACTTGAAGACTTCCTCTTCGAAGCGGTAGCTCTCCTTCGGCCCGCGGGCGAGGTAGTCCGCCGACCACATGCGGCCCATGGCGGCCTCGTTGCCGTTGTCGAGACACAGCACGGTGGAGTCGAGATCGCCCAGGGCATCGAGGTCGATGAAACCGGGGCCGAGCAGGGCGTTGCCGTAGTCGATCCACTGATCCACCGGGCCGGGAAAGCCCCGGCCGACGAAGAGGATGCGGGTGCCTTCGATGATCACCTCGCCGTCGCGCCAGAGCACGTGGCGAGTGCCATCGAAGCCCACCACGCAACTGGCCTTGAGGCCGATGCGCGGCATGTTCACAGACGGCGCTCCAGTAGGCGCCCCTGGGCTGCTATCAGCTTTCCGGCGCGGTAGACCTGGCGCGTCGGCCGCGCCACCACGGCTTCGCCGACGCTTTGTGCATCCATCAGCAGGAAGTCAGCGCGGGTACCGAGGGTGAGACCGTGTTCCGACAGGCCGAGGGCCTTGGCGCCATTCTGGCTGGCGGCATCGAAGGCGGCGGCCAGCTCGTCGTCCTTGGCGAGGTCGAAGCGGAAGGCCAGCAGCATGGCGCGCTCCAGCATGTCGCCGTTGCCCATGGGCGACCAGGCGTCGCGAATGCCGTCGGAGCCCAGGCAGAGGTTCACGCCGGTTTCGCGCAGGGCGAGGAAGGGCGGCACTGAGCAGTCGGCCGGTGCCGAGCTCATCAGCGAAATATCCAGTGCAGCCAGGCGCTCGGCCAGCGGCTTGACCTGGCTCCAGGGCGCCATGCCCAGGCAATAGGCGTGGCTGATCATCACCCGGCCCTGGCGGTTGAAGCGCTCGGTGTAGTCGGCGATGCGGGCGATCTGCCAGAGGCCCAGCTCGCCCTTGTCGTGCAGGTGGATGTCCACGCCCCGGTCAAACTCGGCGGCCAGGCCGAAGACGATATCCAGCTGGGCGATGGGGTCGTTGTCGATGCCGCAGGGGTCGAGTCCGCCGACGTTTTCCACGCCCAGGCCCATGGCCTGGCGCATCAGCTCGGCGGTGCCGGGGCGGCTGACCAGTCCGGTCTGCGGGAACACCACCAGCTCCAGGTCGATCAGGTCGCGGTAGCGCTCGCGCAGGGCCTGCATGGCCTCCACATGGCGCAGGCCGAATTCGGGGTCAATATCCACATGGCAGCGCATGGTCAGCGAGCCACGGGCGATGCAGTTTTCCAGCAGCGCGCCGGCGCGCTCGGCGATGGGCGCGGTGACCTCGCGCAGCACGCGGCGCTCGTTAGCGATGTAGTCCTTGAGCGTCGGGCCGGCGCTGTTGGGGCGCCAGGGTTGGCCCCAGAGGGTCTTGTCCAGGTGGATGTGGCTTTCCACCAGGGCGCAGGTCATCAGGTGTCCGGCGCCATCGATATCGCCGTCTGTACACGGCGCACCGCTGGCCGGGCGGCGCTCGGCGAAGCGGCCGTGCTGGATGAGGAAGTCTTCAGCCGAACCGCCGAAGGGGCGGACGTTGCGCAGCCAGTAAGTGTCGGTCATGGGGACCTCTCAACGCATGAAAGTGGACGAACGTAGGATGGGTAGAGCTCAGCGAAACCGATGCGGATGGTGCTCGGATCGATGGGTTTCGCTCCGCTCTACCGCATCCTACAAAGGCCAAAAGGCCATCGGACGTGGCTCAGAACGTAGGATGGGTAGAGCCTGCGAAACCCATGCTGATGGTGCTCGGATCGATGGGTTTCGCTCCGCTCCACCGCATCCTGCAAAGGCCAAAAGGCCAAAAGGCCATCGGACGTGGCTCAGGACGTAGGGTGGGTAGAGCCTGCGAAACCCATGCTGATGGTGCTCGGATCGATGGGTTTCGCTCCGCTCCAGCGCATCCTACAAAGGCCAAAAGGCGTCAGCCTTTGAGCTTGGACCAGATGCGGTCCTGCAGCTCGCGGGCCTGGTTGCTGCACTCCTTCTCGGGGCGCAGGCGCTCGGCGTAGGCGTCGGGCATGTTGATGGCGTCCATCACGCGCCACTTCTTATCCAGCAGCGTGTCGCTGTCGATACCGTTGGCATAGGCGATGGCGTTGGACACGGCGGCGGCGTTTTCCGGCTTCATCATCCAGTCGATGAAGACCTTGGCGTTGCCCGGGTGCGGCGCGCTTTTCGGCACGGCGAAGTTGTCCTGGAACATGGCCACGCCTTCACGCGGGTAGACGTACTTGATGGTGCTCTTCTGCAGCGTGGCGCGGGCGGTGGAGCCGTTCCAGTTTTGCATCATGATCACCTCGCCCGAGGCCATGCGGTCCACGGTGTTGTCGGAGCTGTACATCTTCAGGAAGGGCTTCTGCTTCTGCAGCAGCTCGAGGATGCGCTTGGCGTCCTGCGGGTTTTCGGTGCATTCATCCACGCCCAGGTAGTGGCTGGCGGCGTTGATCACGCTGCTCGGCGTATCCAGCGCGGCGAGCTGGCCTTGCAGTTCGGGACGCGGCTCGAAGAACTCCTTCCAGGACTCGTCCAGCTTGCCGCCCGGCACCCGTGCGCTGTCGTAGGAAAAGCCGGTGGTCCCCCAGAGGTAGGGCGCCGAGTATTTGCGGCCGGGATCGAACTCGGGATTGCGGAAGGCCGGTTTCACATGGGCGAAGTTCGGCAGGCTTGGCGCGTCGATTTCCTGCAGGTAGCCCTGCTCGATCAGGGTGCGCATGATCGAGTGCGACGGCACGATCACGTCGTAGGCGGCGCCGCCGGCCTGCAGCTTGGCCAGCAAGGTTTCGTTGCTGTCGTAGCCGTCCATGGTGACCTTGATGCCGGTCTCCTTCTCGAACTTGGCGAGCAGCTCCACTGGGTAGTAGTCGGTCCAGTTGTAGAAGAACAGTTCCTTGGGCTCGTCTGCCTGGGCGCAGGCGGCGGCGAAACAGCCGAGGGTCAGACCGGCTACCCCATGACGCAATGCTTTCAACTTCATTGTTTTTCTCTCCGGTTGAAGAACAGGTTGGGCAGAGGTGGAACAGGGATCAGGCGGTGGGTTTGCCCCGCTGGCCGAGCCAGAAGGAGAGCACCACCAGGACGATGGAAATCACCAGCATCAGGGTCGAGATTGCGTTGATCTCGGGGGTTACCCCGGCCTTGATGGCCGAGAAGATGTAGACCGGCAACGTGGTCGAGCCGGGGCCGGCGACGAAGAAGGTCATGATGAAGTCGTCGAGGCTGACCACGAACGCCAGCACCGCGCCGGATAGCACCGCCGGGAACAGCAGCGGCAGGGTTACCCGGCGAAAGGTGTGGAAGGGGTTGGCGTAGAGGTCGTTGGCCGCTTCCAGCAGGCTCTTGTCCAGGTCGTTCAGGCGCGCGCGAATCGGCAGGTAGGCGAACGGAATGCAGAAGCCGATGTGGGCGATGATCACCGTCAGCAGGCCGAGCTTGATGCCGAGCGCCATGAACAGCAGCAGGGTGGCCACCGCCGTGACGATCTCCGGCAGGATCAGCGGCAGGTTGATGCCGCCTTCCACCATCTTCTGCCCGTAGAAGGGCCGGTAGGTGGCCAGTGCCGCGAGCAGCGCGATGGCGGTGGCGCAGACGGTGGCGATGCTGGCGACGATCACCGAGTTCAGCGCCGCCGCCTGGATCGACGGGTTGGCGAGAATGCGCCCGTACCAGGCGAAGGAGAACTCGGTCCACACCGTGGCGGTGCGGTTGGCGTTGAAGCTGTAGGCGATCAGCACCAGGATCGGCAGGTACAGGTAGGCCAGTACCAGCAGGCTGGTTTCGCGGGTCAGTGGCAACTTTTTCAGGTGAGAGGCGATCATCAGCGGGCTCCCTGGCGGACGGCCTTGGCGGCTTTCTTGGCGTAGAGGGCGTAGAGCACCAGGGCCAGCAGCATCAGCCCGAGCAGGAGGAAGGACAGCGAGCTGCCCAGCGGCCAGTTGCGTGCGGTGCCGAACTGCTGCTGGATCAGGTTGCCGATCATCAGCGTCTTGCCGCCGCCGAGGATGGCGGGGGTGATGAAGGCGCCGAGGCTCGGCACGAACACCAGCAGCGAACCGGCCACCACGCCCGGCATGGAAAGCGGCAGGATCACCCGGCGCAGGGCTTTGGCGCGGTTGGCACCGAGGTCGTAGGCGGCTTCCACCAGGCGCCAGTCGAGCTTCTCCAGGGTGGAGTAGATCGGCAGGATCATGAACGGCAGGAAGCTGTAGACCAGCCCGACGACCACGGCGAAATCGTTGTACAGCAGGGTGATGCCGCCGGCCTGCGGGAACAGCGCATTGAGGCTCTGCGCCAGCCAGCCGTGCTCGCGCAGGATGATCAGCCAGGCGTAGTTGCGAATCAGCAGGTTGGTCCAGAAGGGAATGGTGATCAGCAGCACCATGATGTTGCGCGAGCGCTCGCTGAGGCTGGTCATCCACAGGGCCACGGGAAAGCCCACGAGGAAGCACAGCAGCGTGGTGCCACCGGCCTGCAGCACCGAGCGCAGCAGCGCCTGGGCGTAGACCCAGTTCAGTTCCAGGTTGCCGTCGAAGTCTTCCTGGAAGAACAGCTGCGTGTAGCTCTGCCACTGCCAGTCGGCGCTCCAGTCCACGCCGCCGTAGAGGTTGCGCGGCAGCAGGCTGATATAGCCCATGATGCCCAGCGGAATGGCAATCAGGCAGAGCAGGGTGAGCAGTACCGGCGACAGCAACAACAGCCGGTTGAGGCTGGGGGAAGTGGCGCTGACGCTCATCTCAGGCCTCCATCAGCAGGCAGGCGTGCGGCGGCAGATGCACCGCCACCGGCGAGCCCACGGGACGGGCGCTGGTCGCGCCTTCGTTGCTTTCGCGCAGCATCACTTTGACGTCGTTGGCCAGGCGGCACTGGTAGAGCGTGGCCGTGCCGACGTAAAGCACGGCTTCGACCACGCCACGCAGGTGATGCGGTTCGGACGGGGCCACCAGTTTCGAGCGCTCAGGGCGGAAGGCCAGTTGCACCTGGCCGGCGTCCAGAGTCGAGGGCGCGCAGGGGATTTCCACCGACAAACCCTCGGGCTGGAACAGGCTGCCGTTCTGCGCACAGCGCGTGAGGTTGCCGGGCAGGAAGTTGATGTCGCCGATGAAGTGGGCAACGAAGCGGTGCTGCGGACGTTCGTAGATGTCGTTGGGGGTGCCGATCTGCAGGATCTTGCCGACGGACATCACCGCGATGCGGTCGGAGAGGGTCAGCGCTTCTTCCTGGTCGTGGGTGACGAAGATGAAGGTGATGCCGGCTTCCTGCTGCACGCGCTTGAGCTCCACCTGCATTTCCTTGCGCAGCTTGAGGTCCAGCGCGGAGAGGGGTTCGTCCAGCAGCAGTACGTCCGGGCGCGGTGCCAACGCACGGGCCAGGGCCACGCGCTGCTGCTGGCCGCCGGAGAGTTCGGCGGGGCGCCGCCGGGCCAGGTGTTCCATTTGCACCAGGGCCAGCATCTCCTTGACCCGCGCGGGAATGGCGCCGCGCTCCAGCCCCTGCATCTCCAGGCCGAAGGCGATATTCTCGGCCACGCTCATGTGCGGGAAGAGCGCGTAGTTCTGGAACACGGTGTTGACGCGGCGCTTGTAGGGCGGGAGTTGATCCACGCGCTGCCCGCCAATCTGAATGCTGCCGGAGGTGACCTGCTCGAAACCGGCGATGGAGCGCAGCAAGGTGGTCTTGCCGCAACCGGAAGGGCCGAGGAGGGTGAAGAACTCGTTGTGGCGGATGCTGACCGAGACATCGTCGAGCGCCGGCGCCACTTCGGGGTCTTCGGTGTAGCGCTTGCTGACGCGTTGCACCTCGATGGAGGATGTATGCTTCATAATGGTGCATTCCCCTTGTTTTTGTATGCAAAATTTGAATGCAATCTAGAAATACTCGGATTATGCTGACAACGCAACCGGGTTTTTCTGCTTGCCTGTTTCCCGCAGGGCCTAGGTTGCGAACGCATTTACGGAGTCACGAATGGCAGACAAGAAGCTGGAAACCACGGTCGACCGCGTCTACCAGGGGGTCTACCAGGCCATCAGCAACCGCTCACTGCGGCCAGGTATGAAGCTGGGAGAGGCCTCCCTGGCGGAGCTTTTCAACGTGAGCCGCACCTCGGTGCGTGCGGCGTTGAAGCAACTGGAGGCAGACGGCCTGGTCTCGTCCGAACCGAACAAGGGCTGCTGGGTGTCGCTGCCCAGCGATGAAGAAATCCGCTCGTTATTCGAAACCCGACGGCTGATCGAAATCGGCATCGTCACCGAGCTCTGCCGGCGGCGGGACAGCGCGGCCATGCAGGACCTGCGCGAGCACTTGCTGCTGGAAGAAGAGGCCCGGCGCCGCCACGACCACGAGCGGCTGATCCACTTGCTGGGCGAGTTCCACATCAAGCTCGCCGAGGCGCTGAACAACCCGGTGCTGCTGGACTGGTTCCGCAAGCTGATCTCGCGCGCATCGCTCTACGCCGCCGCCCTGGACGACGAACGCCACGACGCCTGCCGCGACGACGAGCACCTGCGCCTGATCGAGTTCATCGAGGCCGGCAACCAGAACGCCGCCATCGAGCTGACCTGCTTCCACCTGGCGGCCATCGAAACCGCCATCGTCGAGTCCGCCGGCAAGCTCAAGGCCAACTACCACCCGCTGAAACACCTGATCGAGACCTGACCTCGGCCATGAAAATCCAGCTGATCAACCCGAACACCAGCGTCGCCATGACTGCCAGCCTGGCCGAAGCCGCCCGTCACCTGCTGCGCCCCGCCAACCAGTTGCTGGCGGTGACCAACAGCGCCGGCCCGGCCTCCATCGAAGGCCACTACGACGAAGCGCTCTGCGTGCCCGGGTTGCTTCAGGCCATCCGCGATGGCGAGCGGGACGGTGCCGAAGGGCATGTGATTGCCTGCTTTGGCGATCCGGGCCTGCTGGCGGCGCGGGAGATCGCACGCTTCCCGGTCATCGGCATTGCCGAAGCCGCCATGCACCTGGCCACCTGGGTGGCGACAGGCTTCAGCGTCGTCACCACCCTGGGCCGCACCAAAGTTATCGCCCGCCACCTGGTGGAACGCTATGGCTTCCACCAGCACTGCCGGGGCATCCACGCCGTGGAAATCCCGGTGCTGGCGCTGGACCAGGACCCGGACGGGCTGTTCCGCCTAATGCGCGCGGCCTGCCTCGACGCGCTGGCGCGCGATGAATCCGGCGCCATCGTCCTCGGCTGCGCCGGCATGAGCCACCTGGCGCAAGGGTTACAGGAAGAACTGGGCGTGCCGGTGATCGACGGCGTCAGCGCCGCGTTGAAGATGGTGGAAATGCTCGGCGAACTGCGCCTCTCCACCAGCAAGCGCGGCGACCTCGACTTCCCTCTGCCCAAGCCCTATGCCGGATTCCTGCGGGGGTTCGCCGTCGGCGCATGATTGCCCGCCCGGTGGTGAAACCTTGTAGGGGGGATTCATTCGCCAAACAGGTCGAAGACCTGCCTGTAGGAGCTGGCTTGCCAGCGAAGCGGGGCCATTCGCTGGCAAGCCAGCTCCTACAAGGCTCTTGGCCCGATGGTTAATCTCTCGCAACAGCTAACGCAGACATAGCGAATGAATTCGCCTCCACAGGGTCAGGTCGCCGGGGCGAGGCCCTGCCCCTCGAACCACTCCGCCACATCCGTTACCCGCACCCAGCTGCGGCCCTGCCACTCCATCAGGCTGTACTCCTTGCCCTGCCACTCCACCCGGCGATGGCGGGGCAGGTGCGGGTGGGCGGCCGAGCGCAAGGCGGGCACCACTTCACCGGTGAACCATTGCCGCAGGCTGCGGTTTTCCGGGTGGTAGTAGTTCGTCCTCAGCACCTCGCACACCGCGCTTTCGCTGATCAGCAACTGCTGCTCGAAATCGCCCTTGGGCTTCTGCAGGGTTTCCATGCGCCACTGGTCGCGGTCGAGTTTCTCGGCGAGGCGTTCGTTGAAATGGCAGTTGGTCAGGGCGCCGAGGTCGCGTGCCACCACCCAGGCCTGATCATCGATCAGCAGGGCGCGCAACGGGCGGCGATAGCGATGGAAAACGGTGGGTACGAAATAGTCGTGAGACATGAGCAGACTCCTTCCTGGTATCGGGGAGCCGCCACCTGATCCTTGCTGTATGAGGGTGGCGGACCGTGCGAGGTGTGGAATCCCGGCTTGTAGACCAATACCGGTGGGCAAGCGCCCCCCTCGCACGGTCCGCCATAGATGGCCAGGATCAACGAACAAGACTTCCATTCGCTGACTCTGCTTATGGCGGTATTGCGAAGATCTACAAGTTACGGGATTCCACTCCCGGCCACGCCCAAGGGCATGACGGTGGGAGACGCTACAGATCGGCCTTGTAGGCCGGCAATGACCAGGTCGGGTAGGAATTCTCGGAAGAGCCGGGGCATCGATTCGCCCAGTTCCGATGCTAGGATTCCCGCCCCCGACCAAGGAGCAAGACATGCTGTACGTGGTGATGCTGGGCGGCCGACACCCCCGCGCGAAGATCGAAGTGCATGACGTGGTTTTCGCCGTGGCGGACCGCCTTGAAGACACCTATCCACAGCTGCGCGAAGGCTGGTTCGGCAGCCCGGCGGGTATGCACATCGACTCCTGGGTGGCCGTGGATGGCGTGGAAGGCTACCGCGTGACCTTCAGCGACCTCGCCCCCGCTGCCGGCGAGCCGCGGCTGTACTTCATCAACCTCGGCGGCTACGAAACCGGCACCTTCGGCGAAGACCACCGCTACCTCCTGGTAGTCGCCCACGACAAGGCCGAAGCCAAGGCTAAGGGCAAACGCCAGCTCGCCGAACTGAACTGGGACAAACCCCACACCGACAACCTGCACGACGTGGACGACTGCATCCCGCTGGACTGCGTGGCCGGGCGCTATGTGCACCTGGTGCCTGGGGAACACCGTGGTGTTCGCTCGGGGAATGACTACATCGTGCTGGGGTGAGCCGAATAACTGCGCTAATCGGCTCAACGGCTGCTGCAGGCCGTTGCGCCGCGCTCATGCCGAGGGTGCGGGCGTCCCGTTCAGCCAGCCGTACAGGCGCTCCGCATCCTCGCGCCGGCACAACTCGCTGCCTTCGACCATGATCGCCGCCGTTCCGGCCGCCACGCCGTAGCGCGCCGCTTCACGCCAGTCCGCGCCGGCTGCGAGCTTCAACACCATGGCCGCCACCAGGCTATCGCCAGCGCCCACGGTACTGCGCCGGGGCACCGTGGGCGCGGGAATGCGTTCGCAAACATGCGGCGTCACCAGCAAGGCACCCTGTGGCCCCAGCGACACCAGCACCGCCTCGCTGCGCCCCTCGGCCAACAGGTCCCACGCCACACGGGCGAGCTGCTCCGGGCCGGCGATCGGGTGGCCGACCAGCGCCGCCAACTCCTCCAGATTCGGCTTGATCAAGGCAAGACCGCCACAGTCCAGCGCCTCCCGCAGCGCGCTGCCGGAACTGTCCACCACACAACGGCTGCCGCGTTGCTGGGCGCTTCGCAGCAGGCGCGCGAGAAAACCCGCGGGCAGACCTTCCGGCAGGCTCCCGCTGATCACCAAAAACTCCGGCACCGGCAGCGCCTCCAACGCAGCCAACAGGCTTGCCTGCTCCGCGTCGCTGAGCGGGCTGCCCGGCAAGACAAAGCGGTACTGCTGGCCGTCGGCCTGATTGGTCAGGTTGATGCACTCACGGGTCCAGCCGTCCACCGGCACCACCTCGCAGGCCACGCACTCGGCCTCCAGCAGCTCCACCAGATGCTCCCCCGTAGAGCCCCCGACCGGAAACAACGCCAACGCCTCCCCACCCAGCCGCCGCAATGCCCGCGCCACATTGATCCCACCACCCCCCGGCGCATAAACCGGCGCGCTGCAACGCAGCTTGTCATTGGGACACAGACGCGGCACCCCGGTCGCCAGATCCAGCGCCGGGTTGAGTGTGATCGTGACGATACGGTGGGCGATCATGCCGAACGACTCCAACTGCCGGACTACAGCCTATGGGTTCAGCGTAGGTGATGGCAGGGGGCGGAAACGCAAAAGCCGCGCATTGCGCGGCTTTTGATTTGGTGGGCCCACACGGACTCGAACCGTGGACCAAAGGATTATGAGTCCTCTGCTCTAACCGACTGAGCTATAGGCCCCAGAAGGCCGGCGGATTATACAGGCGCCTTTTGCTGGGCGCCAATCGCGGGGAGGGGGTTGAGGAATTTGCGGGCGAAGGTCTCGGCCGGCAGCGCGGCGCTGACGATAAATCCTTGAATTTGTTCGCATCCTTCGGCGGCGAGGAAGTGTTCCTGGGCTTTGGTTTCGACCCCTTCGGCGATGACGGTGAGTTGCATGCTGCGGCCGAGGGCGATGATGGCGCGGCTGATGGCGGCGTCGTTGGGGTCGTCGGGTAGGCCGCGGACGAAGGACTTGTCGATTTTCAGCACGTCCAGCGGCAGGCGCTTGAGGTAGCTCAGGGAGGAGTAGCCGGTGCCGAAGTCGTCGATGGCCAGTTGCACGCCGAGGGCCTTGAGGTTGTGCAGCACGCTGAGGGCTTCTTCGGCCTGGCTCATGATGAAGCTTTCGGTGATTTCCAGTTGCAGCCGTTGCGGCTCGAGGCCGAGGGTCTGGATGAGCCGTTGCAGGCGTTCCACCAGCTGCGGCTGGCGCAGTTGCGCGCCGGCGAGGTTGATCGAGAGTGGGCCGAAGGGGACATGGCGTTCCTGCCAGTGCTGCATTTGCCGACAGGCGTGTTCCAGTACCCAGTCACCAAGCGGGAGGATGAGTCCGCTTTCTTCCGCGAGGGGGATGAAGCGCTCCGGTGGGATTTCGCCGAACTGTGGGTGGTTCCAGCGCACCAAGGCTTCGGCGCCCACCAGGGTTTGATATTGCAGGCTGAACTTGGGTTGGTAGGCGAGCGATAGTTGGTTGCGCTCCAGGGCTCGGCGCAGTTCGGTTTCCAGGGCCATGCGTTCGGTGGCCTGGCTGGTCAGGTCGTGGGTGTAGAACTCGATGCGGTTGCGACCTCGGGCCTTGGCCCGGTACATGGCGGCGTCGGCGTTCTTCACCAGGGTGGCGACGTCCAGGCCATGTTCCGGGAACAGGCTGATGCCGATGCTGGCGCTCATGAAGAATTCGTGCTGGCCGGCGGGGACGGGGGCTTCGAAGCAAGTCAGCAGTTTGGTGGCGACGGATTGTGCGTCGTTGGCGCTGTGCAGGCCGGGTAGCAGGATGATGAATTCGTCGCCGCCGAGGCGCGCGACGGTGTCGACATCGCGCAGTTGTTCGCGCAGGCGGGCGGCGATGCCTTTGAGCAGCAGGTCACCCACTGGGTGGCCGAGGCTGTCGTTGATGTGCTTGAAGCGGTCCAGGTCGATGAACAGGACGGCGCCGTGGTGGTTGTCGTTGGCGGCGTCGACCAGGGCCAGTTGCAGGCGGCTTTCGAAGAGCAGGCGGTTGGGCAGGCCGGTGAGTGGGTCGTGGTGGGCCTGGTAGTCGAGCCGCGCTTGGGCGTGCTTGAGCGGTGAGATGTCGGCGAATACGCCGACGTAGTGTGTGACTTGGCGGTAGCGGTCGCGCACGGCACTGATGGTGAGCCATTCGGGGTAGGGCTCGCCGTTCTTGCGGCGATTCCAGATTTCGCCCTGCCAGTGCCCTTCACGTTCCAGCTGGTGCCACATGGCGGCGTAGAAGGCGCTGTCATGTTGGCCGGACGCGAGCAGGCGCGGTGAATGGCCGAGTGCCTCGCTTTCGCTGTAGCCGGTGATTTCGCTGAAGGCCCGGTTGACGGCGGTAATGCGTTGTTCGGTGTCGGTGATCATCACGCCTTCGGCGGTGCTTTCGAAGACGGTGGCGGCCTGCAGCAGTTTTTCCTGCATCTGCTGGCGCTCGGTCACGTCGCGAGCGATGGTCAGCAAGCAGGGTTCGCCGCCGATGGGGATCGGCTGGGCGGAGAGCTCGCAAATGCGTACCTGGCCGCTCTTGGTGTGGATGGCTGCAGTGAAGTGGTGCAGGCTGCCCTGGTCGCGGATGAGCTGGATCATGTGCTGACGATCCGCCGGATTGGCCCATAGGCCGAGTTCAAGGGTGGAGCGCTCAGCGACTTCAGGCTGGCTGTAGCCGGTGATGCGGCTGAAACCGTCGTTGGCCTCCAGCAGCAGTCCGTCGCTGATGCGGGTGATGAGCAGGCCATCCGGGGAGGCGTGGAAGGCGCTGGCGAACTTTTCTTCGGAGACCTGCAGCAGTTGCTGGGTTTCCTTGAGCTGGGTGATGTCGCGGACCACCACCACCAGGGCGGGCGTGTCGTCCAGATCGATGGTCTGGGCGGAGATCAGGCCGATGAAGGTTTCGCCATTGGCGCGGCGGAAGGGCATTTCCAGGTTGTGCAGCGGATTGCCCTGTTGCAGGCGCTGCAGGAGTTTCGGCCCGATGCCGGGAATACCCCAGATGTCGAGTTCGGTGGCGGTGCGGCCAAGGGCTTCGCTGGCCTTGAGGCCAATCTGCTGCTCGAAGGTGTGGTTGATGGCCAGCAGGCTGCCGTCGGTGCGGCGGGCGATAACGATGATGTCCGGGCAGTTGTGGAACACCGAGGCGAACTTCTGTTCGGACAGGCGCAGGGCGTGCTCGGTGTGCTTGGCCTCGGTGATGTCGATCATCAGGCCGCGCATCATCTGGGTCTCACCGTGGGGGATGAGGGTGATGATGTCCCGCACCCAGAGCACCCGGCCGTCGGCGGCAATCATGCGGTAGTCGAGGCTGTGGTCCCGGCCGGCGATGGTTTCCGCTTCACAGAAGGCATTGGCCCAGGCTGTATCGTCGGGATGCAGGGTGCGGCGCCAGAAGCCTGGCTCCAGCCAGTCGCTCAGGGGGTAGCCGAGCAAACGCTCGGCATGCGGGGAGACGTAGGTGTAGCAGTAGTCGTCGACGCGCATTTCCCAGGCGATGGCGTTCAGGCTTTCCACCAGGCCGCGGTAGTGCTGCTCACTGCTGCGCAGTTCGTCCTGCAGGGCGGCGCGGCTGGCCATTTCGTTGCTGAGCCGGCGGTTGACGCGCAGGACGAAGGCCAGCACGCCAGCCAGTAACAGCAGGGCCGGCAGGCCGTAGAGCAGGATTCGGCCCCAGTCAGGCTTTCGGTAGAGGGCGCCGCCCACCCAGCGTTCCTGGATGGCGGCTGCTTCTTCGGGGGTGATCTCGGCGAAGACTTTGTCGAGGATGCTGGCCAGCATTGGGTGGTTCTTCGGCGTCGCCATGGCCAGCTGGTAGCGGTAGGGCGTTTCGCCGCTGATGCTGATGCCGTCGAGCTTGAGTTGGCGCTGGCTCCAGACGCTGGAGGCGAGGTCGCCGACGAAGGCGTCTACCTGTCCGGTGGCCAGGGCCTGGAGGGCCGCGGCGACAGAGGGATAGGCCTGCAGGCTCAGGTCGGGGTGCTGGTTGCGCAGCAGCTCGTGGGGGGCGTAGTCGGCTACCACGCCGACGCGCAGGCCGTAGAGGTCGTCGATACTGGACGACTGTGGGCCTCGGCTTTGGGACAGGATGACGATGGGGAAGTCGAGGTAGGGGCGCGTGAAGTTCAGGTACTTCTGGCGCTCCGGGGTGGACATGATGCCGGGCAGCAGGTCGAGGTCGCCGTCGCGGGCGCGTTGCAGCACTTCGGTCCAGCTGCTGGGTTCGACGGCTGTGAGTTTCACGCCGAGGCGGCGGCGGACCTGGTCGATGTAGTCAGCGGCCAGGCCCTGGTGGGTACCTTGGGCGTCGCGAAATTCGAAGGGTGGCCAGGAGGTGTCGATGCCGAGGCGCAGCTCGCCGTGATTGTCGAGCCAGGCCCGTTCTTCCGGGGTGAGCGTCAGGGCGCCGGCCGGGAAGGTCCAGAGTGCCAGCCAGAGCATCAGTAGGGCCCGCGCTCGCGCCATTGGCGGCCTCGTTCCTGGTAGGGATGTCAGACCGAAGTGTAGACGTGGCCGCCTGTCGCCTGGAAGAGAAAAGCACGCGGCTGCGGCCTTGCTGAGGCACAAAAGAAAACCCCCGGACTGGCCGGGGGTTCTTTGTATCGCTTACTCGTCCAGGAACGAGCGCAGGTGCTCGCTTCGCGACGGGTGACGCAGCTTGCGCAGCGCCTTGGCTTCGATCTGGCGGATACGCTCGCGGGTTACATCGAACTGCTTGCCGACTTCCTCGAGGGTGTGGTCGGTGTTCATGTCGATGCCGAAGCGCATACGCAGGACCTTGGCTTCGCGGGCGGTGAGGCCTGCCAGGACTTCGCGAGTGGCTTCCTTGAGGCTTTCCACCGTGGCCACGTCGATCGGGGACTGCATGGTGCTGTCCTCGATGAAGTCACCCAGGTGCGAGTCTTCATCGTCGCCGATCGGGGTTTCCATGGAGATCGGCTCTTTGGCGATCTTAAGAACCTTGCGGATCTTGTCCTCAGGCATCTCCATGCGCTCGCCAAGCTCTTCCGGAGTGGGTTCGCGGCCCATTTCCTGCAGCATCTGACGGGAGATGCGGTTGAGCTTGTTGATGGTCTCGATCATGTGCACCGGAATACGGATGGTGCGCGCCTGGTCGGCGATCGAGCGAGTGATCGCCTGGCGGATCCACCAGGTAGCGTAGGTCGAGAACTTGTAGCCGCGACGGTATTCGAACTTGTCCACCGCCTTCATCAGGCCGATGTTGCCTTCCTGGATCAGGTCGAGGAATTGCAGACCGCGGTTGGTGTACTTCTTGGCGATGGAGATCACGAGACGCAGGTTGGCCTCAACCATCTCTTTCTTCGCCCGGCGAGCCTTGGCTTCACCGATGGACATGCGGCGGTTGACGTCCTTGATCTCGTTGACAGTCAGTTCGACTTCCTGCTCAAGATCCACCAGCTTCTGCTGGTTGCGCTTGATGTCGCCAACCAGCTTGCCGATGGCTTCGGCGTACTTGGCCTTGCCCTTGGCCAGGCCGTCGGCCCAGTCGAGGTCGACTTCGTTGCCCGGGAACAGGCGCAGGAAGTCGGCACGCGGCATGCGGGCATCACGTACGCAGAGCTGCATGATGGCGCGTTCCTGAGCGCGGACACGGTCCAGGGCGCTGCGGACTTTTTCCACCAGGGCGTCGAACTGCTTCGGCACCAGCTTGATCGGCATGAACAGCTCGGCCAGGGCCAGCAGCTCTTCCACAGCCTGTTTGCTGCTGCGGCCATGCTTCTTCAGGGCCTTCTTGGCCTTGTCGAGCTGGTCGGAGACCGCTGTGAAGCGGCGCAGGGCCTCTTCCGGGTCAGGACCGCCGTCGCCTTCTTCTTCGGCGTCGTCGCTTTCGCCTTCTTCCTCTTCGTCTTCGTCCTTGTCCTTGGCCGCGGCGGTATCGGATTTAAGCTCGACAGGCTCGACTTCTTCAGCTGGCACGGTGCCGTCATCCGGGTCGATGTAGCCGCTGAGAACGTCGGACAGGCGGCCACCTTCGGTGGTGACGCGCTGGTATTCGGCGAGAATGCCGTCGACGGCACCGGGGAAGTGGGCGATGGCACTCATCACCTCGCGGATGCCTTCCTCGATGCGTTTGGCGATTTCGATTTCGCCTTCGCGAGTCAGCAGTTCCACGGTGCCCATTTCACGCATGTACATGCGCACTGGGTCGGTGGTGCGACCGATATCGGTCTCCACTGCGGCCAGGGCGGCAGCGGCTTCCTCTGCTGCGGCTTCGTCGGTGTCGGCTTCGGCCAGCAATAGGGCGTCCGCATCCGGGGCACTCTCGAATACGTTGATCCCCATGTCGTTGATCATGCGGATGATGTCTTCCACCTGTTCCGGATCGGAAATATCCTCCGGCAGGTGGTCGTTGACCTCCGCGTAAGTCAGGTATCCCTGCTCACGACCGCGGGCGATCAACTCTTTGAGGCGAGACTGCTGTTGCGCTTTTCCGGACATAGCACCCTATCCACTTAGGTCTTGGCGGGCTAAAAACAAGCCGAGGATTATACCTGATCCTGGGCCTTACGCGCCAGTTGAGGTCGGAGTCAGGGAAGACGTGTTGCGGCTGAGTAGGTCGCGCAGCTGAACTTTTTCCTCTGCGCTGAGTTCACTTTGCCGCGCTTTGCGCAGCAGATTCTCCAGGCGGCGTTCCCGCTGGCGTGCCGACAACCTAGTTATAGTGTCGAAAAACTGTTGTTCAAGGTTGTCGTCGGAAATCAGCCATTCCTTTTCCGCCAGGGCCCGTAACAGCCGGCCCTGATCAGTGCCATGCCAGCGGGCGATCAGCTGCAGTGAGCGCAGTTTCGGGTTCTTTTGCACGGCCTCTACCAGTGCCACCATGAGCTGGGCGTACGTGTCGTCTTCTGCGGCGAAATGGCTGGCATCCTCGACTTTCTGTGCAAGCGACGGATGGTGCAGCAGGGTGCGTAGTGCGGTGAGGGTGGGGGACTCCACCTTGACTTCGGTGCGTGGCGGACGCTTGAAGTCATCGCGGCCTTGCTTGTTCCACTTCTTGCCGTCTTTTTTCCAGTCGTCCTTTTTCCAGCTCTCTTTGCGCCGCTCGTCTTTCTGCCAGTTGCCCTGCTGCGCGGCTGGCTGCTCGAAGTAGTGCGCGGGCTCAGGCTCGTACTGCTGGTCGCCGTAGCCGGAGAAGGATTCGTAGTAGGCGTCGTCCGAATATTCGTGGCTCTCGCTGCTGACCGGTGCGCTGCGGGCGAACTGGCTGAGGGCATCGCCATTGAGGCCGGTAATTTCGGCAAGGCGTTGGCGCATCAGGACTTTCAGGTTGGCGCCGGGAACGCGCTCGATCAGAGGCGCCGCCAGGGTGGCCAGGTGGGCCTTGCCTTCCAGGGATGAGGGGTCGGCTTCCTGGGTCAATTGCTGGAAGAAATAGTCGGCCAGGGGTTGCGCATGCTGGGTGATGCGCGCGCGGAAGGCGTCGGTGCCTTCCTTGCGAACCAGGCTGTCCGGGTCCTCGCCTTCAGGTAGGAAGAGGAAGCGCGCACGGCGGCCGTCTTCGAGGCTTGGGAGCGTGGCTTCCAGGGCGCGCCAGGCAGCCTTGCGTCCGGCTTGGTCGCCGTCGAAGCAGAAGAGGATGCTCGGTACCAGTCGGAACAGGCGACGGATGTGCTCTTCACTGGTGGCGGTGCCCAGGGTGGCGACGGCATTGCGCAGGCCTTGTTGGGCGAGGGCTATGACGTCCATGTAGCCTTCGACGACCATGATTTCGTCGAGATTGCGATTGTGTTTGCGTGCCTCAAACAGCCCGTAGAGTTCCTGGCCCTTGTGGAATACCGGGGTCTCCGGGGAGTTGAGGTACTTGGGTTTGTCGTCGCCCAGTACGCGGCCACCGAAGGCGATGATGCGTCCGCGGCTGTCGCGGATCGGGAACATCACTCGGTCGCGAAAGCGGTCGTAGCGCTTGCCGGTCTCGGCGTTCTCGATCAGCAGGCCCGCGTCGATCATATGCTTCTGTTGCAGGCTGTCGCCGCCCATATGTTTGAGCAGGTTGTCCCAGCCCGGCGGGGAGAAGCCCAGGGCGAAGTCACGGGCGATTTCGCCGGTCAGTCCGCGACCTTTCAGGTATTCGACCGCAGCTTTGCGCGTCGGATGCTGCTTCAGTGCGTGGCGGTAGTAGTCCGACGCGGCGGTGAGCAGGGCATAGAGCGGGGAGTCGGTCGGCTGGCGGTGGGCGCTGCTGCGGCCGCCTTCTTCCCGCGGGACTTCCAGGCCGGCTCGCTTGGCCAGATCCTCGACCGCTTGGGGGAAGTCCAGGTGGTCGTGGTCCATGACGAAGCCAAGGGCATTGCCGCCAGCGCCGCAGCCGAAGCAGTAATAGAACTGCTTGTCCGGGCTGACGCTGAACGACGGCGTCTTCTCGTTATGGAAGGGGCAGCGAGCGGTGTAGTTCTTGCCGGCCTTTTTCAGCTGCACGCGCGCGCCGATCACTTCGACTATGTCGGTGCGGTTCAGCAGGTCGTCGATGAAGCCTTGGGGGATCAGGCCAGCCATAGGGTGCTCGGGGCGCGGGAAGGTTCAAAGCATACTCGCGCCAGGTCGGTGACGACAGGCGGGAGGTGAGCGCTGGAAAGCAAAAAACTCCGCTAGTCGCCGGGGCGAAGCGGAGTTTCTTGTGTGCTCAGGATGCACTCGCCCGGCCGGGGCCGGGCGAAGCTTGAGCGTGCGGCGGTGCCTGTTAACTCAGTACAGGCGCTCGCGGCGGCGCTGCTCGCGCTGCACTTTCTTGGCATGACGCTTGACCGCTGCTGCGGCTTTGCGCTTGCGCTCGGAAGTGGGCTTCTCGTAGAACTCACGGCTACGGACTTCAGCCAGTACGCCGGCTTTCTCGCAGGAGCGCTTGAAACGACGCAGGGCTACGTCGAAGGGTTCGTTCTCTTTAACTTTGACGGCTGGCATCCAGGTCGTACCTTCATCAATTACCGAATGGTCGACGCATTCCGGCAAAAGCAGGCTCGGTGGCGCGTCGGATTTCAAGGGCTGCGGATATTAACGCCTCAAGGCTCGGAATGCAAAGCCTTCAGTCGAAAACCGCTGGTCGGCACAGGGGGCGACGATTATGATTCGCGCCTTCTTCTTTTGCCAGGCCAGAAGGGCTCGTACCCATGCTAGTGCTGGGGTTGGAAACCTCCTGCGACGAAACCGGCGTCGCTCTATACGACAGTGAGCGCGGCCTGCTAGCCGACGCGCTGTTCAGTCAGATTGACCTGCATCGGGTCTACGGCGGCGTTGTCCCCGAGCTGGCCTCCCGCGACCACGTCAAGCGCATGCTGCCGTTGCTGCGCGAGGTGCTGGAGCAGGCCGGGCGCAAACCCGAGGATATAGACGGCATCGCCTACACCGCCGGCCCCGGCCTGGTGGGCGCGCTGCTGGTGGGCGCGTCCTGCGCCCAGGCGCTGGCCTTTGCCTGGGGCGTGCCAGCGCTCGGCGTGCACCACATGGAAGGCCACCTGCTGGCGCCCATGCTGGAAGAGCAGCCGCCGGCGTTTCCGTTCGTCGCGTTGTTGGTTTCCGGTGGTCATACCCAACTGGTCCGGGTAGACGGCATTGGTCGTTACCAACTGCTCGGCGAATCGGTGGATGACGCTGCTGGCGAGGCCTTCGACAAGACCGCGAAGCTGATCGGCCTCGGTTACCCCGGTGGCCCGGAGATCGCCCGCCTGGCCCTGAGCGGTACGCCGGGTCGTTTCACCTTTCCCCGTCCGATGACTGATCGCCCTGGCCTGGATTTCAGCTTCAGTGGCCTCAAAACCTTCGCTCTCAACACCTGGCAGCAGTGCCGCGATGCTGGGGACGACGGCGAGCAAACCCGTTGCGACATCGCTCTGGCCTTCGAGCAGGCGGTGGTGGAGACTCTCACCATCAAGTGCAAGCGTGCTCTCAAGCAGACCGGCCTGAATCGCCTGGTGATCGCGGGCGGTGTCAGCGCCAACCAATCGCTGCGCCAGTCCCTGGGCAAGATGCTGGGTGATCTCAAGGGCGATGTGTTCTACGCGCGGCCGCGCTTTTGCACCGACAACGGCGCGATGATTGCCTACGCCGGATGCCAGCGACTGCTGGCGGGACAGCATGACGGTCCCGCAATTGCGGTTCAGGCACGTTGGCCGATGGAACAGCTTCCCGCGATCTGATGGCGGCTTGAGTCGTTTTCGCTCAAGGTGTTCAGAAATGCCGTTCGCGTCCGGCAAAAAGGTCGCGTAGATTGCCGCGATGGCGCCAGACGATGAGTCCGGTCAGTACCGTCATTGGCAAGAGCGCACCGGGTTGCTGCCAGGCCAGTAATGGCAGGGTCAGCGGCGTAGCGATCAGCGCCGCCAGCGAGCTGGTACGAGTCAGATGGAAGGTCAGCAGCCAGACACAAACAGCCAGCAGTGCGGCCGGGGGGTATAGCCCCAGCAGCATGCCGGCGGCGGTGGCGACGCCCTTGCCGCCTCGGAAGCGGAAGTACAGGGGATAGAGGTGCCCGAGCACTGCGGCAAGGCCAACCCAGGCCTGCTGCTGGACTTCGAGGCCGCAGAGATGGGCGACCAATACGGGCAGCAGTCCCTTGAGCAGGTCGCCGAGCAGGGTCAGGATCGCCAGCTTCTTTCCAGCCACCCGCAGCATGTTGGTGGCGCCAGGGTTGCCGGAGCCCTGGGCACGTGGGTCGCCCGTGCCGAACACACGGCTGAGCAGAATGGCGAAGGACAACGATCCGAGCAGGTAGGCGAGAGTCGCCAGCAGCCAAAACATGGTATCCATTCCGGGGCGAGGAAGTCCCGATTCTAGCGGGGCAGCACTGACGTGGACACGGTTTTCATCGAGGGTCTGGAGGTCGACACCGTAATCGGTGCCTATGACTGGGAACGCAGTATTCGCCAGTGCCTGCGCCTGGATCTGCAACTGGGCTGGGACAATCGCCCCGCCGCCGAGGGCGATGATCTGGACAAGGCGCTCGATTACGCGGCTGTGTCCCAGCGCATCCAGGCCTTCGCCGCCGAAGCGCAGTTCCTGTTGGTGGAGACGTTCGCCGAGCGGCTGGTTGCCGTGTTGATGACCGAGTTCAACATCCCGTGGGTCCGTCTGAAATTGCACAAGCCTGGCGCCGTACCGGCGGCCAGCAGCGTTGGCGTGGAGATCGAGCGCGGATGTCGCTGACCCCTATCTACCTTGGCCTCGGCAGTAACATCGAGCGCGAGCGCAACCTGACGGCTGGGCTCGAGGCCTTGGGTGGCTTCCTGCAGGACATCCGTTGTTCGCCGGTGTTCGAGAGTCTTCCCGTGGGTATCAAGAGCGGGAATTTCTTCAATTTCGTAGTGGCCGCCCGCACCGAGTTGTCCTTGCACGAGCTGGATCGCCGGCTGAAGGAAATCGAGGCCGACAACGGTCGGTATGCACCGGGCCGAAAGGGCCTGCCGCTGGATATCGACGTGTTGCTCTATGGCGACCGCGTGGGCAACTTCGATGGCCTGGTCCTGCCGCGCCCCGAGGTGTTGAAGAATGCCTTTGTGCTCTGGCCCCTGGCGCTGCTGGCGCCTGAGGTAAGACACCCGGCTGAGAACCGCACCTTCGCTGAACTCTGGGAAAACGCCGCCATCCAACAGGCGCTCTGGCCTGCGTCCTTCTCCTGGGGCGGCGTCGAGTTGACGCCGCCAGACCTGATTCAGGCTTTTCCGCGACTTTCTTTGTAAGCCTTGAGCGCTTTGAGGCGTTCGCCCTTGAGCGCTTCACCCAACTCTGCGCCTTTGAGTCCCTTCGCCAGCAGCGGCTGCACTGCCACGCCGCGGGCGACTGCGGCTGCGCCCAGGAGATAGGCAGCCTGGGGATAGTCACGCCGTTCGAGACCGGTCCTGCCGCGGGCATCCATTTCGCTGGCAGCAACGAACTCTTCGAAACGTTGCGGCCGGCGATAGACGTCGAAGCTCTGTAGCAGTTCAAACAAGGTCGAGGCGCGCAGTTCCAGGGCGCGATGGGCATGGGTGTGATATTCGCCCACCAGCAGCGCCAGTTCCTGACAGCCACGAGGTGCCTTGCAGCGCTCGTTCACCGTCCGGATCAACTTCAGTCCACGCGTTTCGTGGGCGATGTGCTGTGGCCACTCCTCTTCCGGAGTAAGCCCCTTGCCCAGGTCATGCAGCAGGCTGGCCCAGCGCACCGTCAGCGGTTGGTCGTGCTCGGCGCACTGGCGCAACACGGCCAGTACATGCACGCCGGAGTCCACCTCGGGATGGTGCTTTTCCGGCTGCGGAACGCCGAACAGACGGTCCACTTCCGGCAACCAGGCTGCGAGGGCGCCGCTGTCGCGCAGCACCTGAATGAACACATCCGGACGCGGCTCCATCAGGGCGCGGGAGATTTCCTTCCAGCTACGCTCCGGCGTCAGTGCGTCCAGTTCGCCGGACTCGGCGATCTGTTGCATTAGCGCGAGGGTTTCCTTGGCAACTGTGAAGCCCAGCGGCGCATAGCGTGCTGCGAAGCGCGCCACCCGCAACACGCGCAGGGGGTCTTCGGCGAATGCCGGGGATACGTGGCGTAGTAGCCGGGCTTTCAGGTCTTCCTGGCCGCCGTAGGGGTCGATCAGGTGCCCGTGGTCATCCTCGGCCATGGCATTGACCGTAAGGTCGCGGCGGATCAGGTCTTGCTCGAGCGTCACGTCCGGGCTGGCATGGAAGGTGAATCCGCCGTAGCCGCGTCCGCTCTTGCGCTCGGTTCGCGCCAGTGCATATTCCTCGCCGGTCTCCGGGTGGAGGAACACCGGGAAGTCGGTGCCCACCGGGCGGTAGCCCTTTTCGAGCATTTCCTCGGCGGTGGCTCCCACCACGACCCAGTCATTCTCGGTCACTGTGCGACCCAACAGGCGGTCGCGTACTGCTCCGCCCACTTTGTATATCTGCATGGCTTGCCTCCGTGGCTGCGGAGGATAGCAGTCTAACGGGCCGCAGGGATCTGCTCGACCAGCGCGTGAACCGCGCTTTCCAGCAGTTTGGCGCTGTCCCAGGAGGGGCTGAGGCCGGTGCTGGCCAAGCCTTCCCAAAGCACATTGCCGGTAGTGTCGGTCAAGCGCAGGCGCAAGGTGCCGGTTTCATCGCGCAATCGGTGGATGGCCTGGTAGGGGCCGAGGGGGCTGGGTGGTGCCGGGTCGACCTTGAATTCCAGCGGCTGGTCGTTCACCGCCAGCCAGTAGTAGACCCGAAACTGTGCATCGCGGGTGGCGCGGTAGCCGCGTGCTTCCAGGCCCTGGCGGATCAATGGTGCAACCTGGGCATAGCGCTCCTGGTACGGCAGCTCTCCATTTACTGCGTGCTCCGGTGAAACCAGTTCAAAGCGGATGTGCCCAGCCAGTTCGGCAGTGGCCGGCTGCAGGATGCGGATCTGGGGCACGGGGGTGGAACAGGTGGCCAGGGCCAGGCACAGCAGCAGGACGAGGAACAGACGCATCTGAGGGCGGCTCCCATAGAGGGTGAGCCGCATGCTCGGCGTGCACCGGGCATGCGGTCAACCGATCAAATGGGTGGAATGATCAGGTCCAGGCGCGGGTATTCCCCGTCCTCAGTGCGTTCCCCCTTTGGGGGAACGTGGTGGCTCCCGGTAATCTGTTCGCCGTGTCGGGTCTCCAGGTGAATGTCGAAACCCCAGAGGCGGTGCAGGTGCTTGAGTACCTCCTCGGTGGATTCGCCCAAAGGTTTTCGGTCGTGCTGCTGGTGGCGCAGGGTGAGCGAGCGGTCACCTCGGCGATCGACGCTCCAGATCTGTACGTTGGGCTCGCGGTTGCCCAGGTTGTACTGGGCCGCCAGGGTTTCGCGGATCAGGCGGTAGCCCTGCTCGTCATGAATGGCCGGAACAAGCAATTCGTCCTTCTGGTCGTCGTCGAGGATGCTGAACAGCTTGAAGTCGCGAATCACTTTGGGTGAGAGGAACTGCAGGATGAAGCTCTCGTCCTTGAAGCTATTCATGGCGAACTTGAGCGTGGACAACCAATCGCTGCCGGCAATGTCCGGGAACCAGTACCTGTCTTCCTCCGTTGGCTCCTCGCAGATGCGGCGGATGTCGCGATACATGGCAAAGCCCAGGGCATAGGGGTTGATGCCGCTGTAATAGGGGCTGTCGAAAGGCGGCTGGTAGACCACGCTGGTGTGCGACTGCAGGAACTCCATCATGAAGCCGTCGGTGACCAGGCCTTCGTCGTACAGATCGTTGAGAATGGTGTAATGCCAGAAGGTGGCCCAGCCTTCGTTCATCACCTGAGTCTGGCGTTGCGGGTAGAAGTACTGGGCGATCTTGCGCACGATGCGCACCACTTCCCGCTGCCAGGGTTCGAGCAGGGGGGCGTGCTTTTCAATGAAGTAGAGGATGTTTTCCTGTGGTTCGGCGGGGAAGCGCTGGTTGTCCCGCTCGCCACCCTTGCCGGCCCCCTTGGGAATGGTGCGCCAGAGGTCGTTGATCTGTTTCTGCAGGTGCTCTTCGCGCTCTTTCTGGCGGCGCCGTTCTTCCTCGGCGGAGATCGGGTAGGGGCGCTTGTAGCGGTCCACGCCGTAGTTCATCAGGGCATGGCAGGAGTCCAGCAGATCTTCTACTGCATCGATGCCATGGCGTTCCTCGCACTGCATGATGTACTGCTTGGCAAACACCAGGTAGTCGATGATGGAACTGGCGTCAGTCCAGGTGCGGAACAGGTAGTTGCCCTTGAAGAAGCTGTTGTGGCCGTAGCAGGCGTGAGCGATGACTAAGGCCTGCATGGTGATGGTGTTCTCCTCCATCAGGTAGGCGATGCAGGGATCTGAGTTGATCACGATCTCGTAGGCCAGGCCCATCTGGCCGCGCGAATAGCCTTTCTCGGTGGCGAGAAAGTGCTTGCCGTAGGACCAGTGGTGGTAGCCGATGGGCATGCCGACAGAGGCGTAGGCATCCATCATCTGTTCGGCGCTGATCACTTCGATCTGGTTCGGGTAGGTGTCCAGCGCATAGCGCTCGGCGATCCGGCTGATCTCGCGGTCATAGGTACGGATCAGGTCGAAGGTCCATTCCGACCCCGTGGAGATGGGCTTGCGTTCCTTCTTGCTGGCAGTCATTTCACGCCTCCCCTCAGGTCACGAGCCTGCGTTGGAACAGCTCGCGGAACACCGGGTAGATATCCGCCGCCGAGACGATCTGCTGCTGGGCGAAGGTATCGCCGAACGTATCGCAGACTTGCTCGTACTCGTACCACAGCGCCTGGTGCTCGCGCGGAGTGATCTCGACGTAGGTGTAGTACTGCACGAACGGCATGATCTGCTTGATCAGGATATCCCGGCAGATGGGTGAATCGTCGTTCCAGTTGTCGCCGTCCGAGGCCTGGGCGGCATAAATGTTCCATTCGTTGATGGGGTAGCGCTCGGCCATGATCTCCTGCATCAACTTGAGCGCACTGGAGACGATGGTGCCGCCGGTTTCCCGGGAATAGAAGAACTCTTCCTCGTCGACCTCGCGGGCGCTGGTGTGGTGGCGGATGAACACGACCTCGATCTTGTCGTAATTCCGCTTGAGGAACAGGTACAGGAGGATGAAGAAGCGCTTGGCGATGTCCTTGGTGGCCTGGGTCATGGAGCCGGAGACGTCCATCAGGCAGAACATCACTGCCTTGGAGGAGGGATTGGGCTGCTTGACCAGCAGGTTGTACTTGAGGTCGAACGTGTCGAGGAAGGGTACGCGTTCGATCCTGGCGCGAAGTTTTGCGATTTCTGCTTCAAGTTCCTGTATATCGCCGAAGTTATCCGGCTCATCGCGCTTCAGGCGTTCCAGTTCCTCTTTCGCTACCTTCAGTTTGCCGCGGCTGCTGCCGGACAAGGCGATGCGCCGGGCGTGGGCCGAGCGCAGGGTGCGGACGATATTGATGCGCGAAGGATTGCCTTCGTTGCTAATGCCGGCGCGCACGGTCTTGAAGGTATCGGCACCGGTGAGGTGACGTTTGACCAGGTTGGGTAATTCGAGGTCCTCGAACATGAAGTCGAGGAATTCTTCCTGGGTTATCTGGAAGACGAAGTCGTCCATGCCTTCGCCCTGATTGCTGGCCTTGCCGCCGCCCCGGCCACCCCCCCCGCCCTGTGGGCGCGGAATGCGATCACCGGTGGTGAATTCCTTGTTGCCGGGATGGACGATGGTCTGCCGACCGCCACGGCCGTGGTGCAGGACGGGCTCGTCGATGTCGCGGCCAGGGATGCTGATCTGTTCGCCATGCTCCATGTCGGTGATGGAACGGCGGCTCACGGCCTCCTCCACGGCCTTCTTGATGTGCTCGCGGTAGCGCCGCAGGAACCGCTGGCGGTTCACCGTGCTCTTGTTCTTGCCGTTCAAACGCCTGTCGATGACATAGCTCATAGACCCCTCCGGGGAGCTTCAGGCTGCAAGACGCGGAGGACGCCGTACGAGACGGCGCCTCCGGCTAGCGTATTCCTGGCTTGCAGCTTGAGACTGTTTTACTGCGACTTGCGTACCCGCAGGTACCATTCGGACAGCAGGCGTACCTGTTTCTCCGTATAGCCGCGTTCGACCATGCGTTTGACGAAGTCGTTGTGTTTCTGCTGTTCCTCCTTGCTGCCCTTGGCGTTGAAGCTGATGACCGGCAGAAGGTCTTCGGTGTTGGAGAACATTTTCTTCTCGATGACCACCCGCAACTTCTCGTAGCTGAGCCAACTGGGGTTCTTGCCGTTGTTGTTGGCCCGGGCGCGGAGAACGAAGTTGACGATCTCGTTGCGGAAGTCCTTCGGGTTGCTGATGCCGGCCGGCTTCTCGATCTTTTCCAGTTCCTCGTTCAGGGCCACCCGGTTGAGGATTTCGCCGGTTTCCGGATCGCGGTATTCCTGATCCTGGATCCAGAAGTCTGCGTACAGCACATAGCGGTCGAAGATGTTCTGGCCGTACTCGCTGTAGGACTCCAGATAGGCGGTCTGGATTTCCTTGCCGATAAACTCGATGTAGCGCGGCGCCAGGTACTCCTTGATGAAGCGCAGGTAGCGTTCGCGCACTTCAGCCGGGAACTGCTCCTGCTCGATTTGCTGTTCCAGCACATAGAGCAGGTGGACCGGGTTGGCCGCCACTTCGTGCGGATCGAAGTTGAACACCTTGGAAAGAATCTTGAAGGCGAAGCGGGTGGATAGCCCGTTCATGCCTTCGTCCACGCCGGCGGAGTCGCGGTATTCCTGGATGGACTTGGCCTTCGGATCGGTATCCTTGAGATTCTCGCCATCGTAGACGCGCATCTTCGAGTAGATGTTCGAGTTTTCCGGCTCCTTCAGGCGCGACAGTGCGGAGAACTGCGCCAGCATGCGCAGTGTGTCTGGTGCGCAGTGGGCGTGGGCCAGGGAACTGCCGACAAGCAGTTTGTCGTAGATCTTGATCTCGTCGGCGACCCGCAAGCAGTAGGGCACTTTGACGATGTAGATCCGGTCGATGAAGGCCTCGTTGTTCTTGTTGTTACGGAAGCTGTGCCATTCCGATTCGTTGGAGTGGGCCAGGATGATGCCGCTGAAGGGCAGGCCGCCCAGCCCTTCAGTACTGTTGTAGTTGCCTTCCTGAGTGGCGGTCAGCAGTGGGTGCAGCACCTTGATCGGCGCCTTGAACATCTCGACGAACTCCATCAGGCCCTGGTTGGCCCGGCACAGCGCGCCCGAGTAGCTGTAGGCGTCGGCATCGTTCTGCGGGAACTCCTCCAGCTTGCGGATATCCACCTTGCCCACCAGGGCGGAGATGTCCTGGTTGTTTTCGTCGCCTGGTTCGGTCTTGGCGATAGCGATCTGGTTGAGGACCGAGGGGTAGAGCTTGACCACGCGGAATTTGCTGATGTCGCCCCCAAACTCATTGAGGCGCTTGGTCGCCCAAGGCGAGATCACCGTACGCAGGTAGCGTCGCGGGATGCCGTACTCTTCCTCGAGGATGGCGCCATCCTCGTCGGCATTGAACAGCCCGAGGGGCGACTCGAACACGGGAGAGCCCTTGATGGCGTAGAAGGGCACGCGCTCCATCAGTTGCTTCAGTTTCTCTGCCAGGGACGATTTGCCGCCGCCGACCGGACCCAGCAGGTAGAGGATCTGCTTCTTCTCTTCCAGACCTTGGGCGGCATGGCGGAAGTAGGCGACTATCTGGTCGATGCATTCCTCCATGCCGTGGAAGTCCGCAAATGCCGGATAGCGACGGATCACCTTGTTGGAGAAAATCCGCGAAAGCCGCGGGTCAAGCGAGGTATCCAGCAGTTCCGGATCGCCGATTGCCAAGAGCATGCGTTCCGCCGCGCTGGCATAGGCACTACGGTCCTGCTTGCACAGGTCGAGATATTCCTGAAGGGAATATTCCTCCTGGCGGGTCGCTTCGAAGCGTTGTTGGAAGTGGCTGAAAATGCTCATGACGTCACCTCGCTGGAAACAGGAAGCCGGCGCGGGGTCGGTTGTGCGGGTGCGGGCAGTCAGCCGAAGAAGGTCGGCCGATGAAAGTCCCCCAGAACACCTGAATGGTCGCTGCCGATGGCCCGGAACCGGTGGACCGGCTCTCCCCTTTTTTGGATGGCCTGAGCTAAGAGTAGTTCGTTATCGGCAAGGTCAAGCATGACGGAACGATAACAGGGGATTACCGTTCGTCGGGTGGGAGGCGCTAAGCCAGTGGTGGCGCGGGGTTGCGCCTCACCGAAAAAATTTTTAATCGACGCTGCCCTGGGTGACTTCGCCGGGATAGACGCTACGCCAGAGCTCGAAACCCCCGTCCAGGCTGTAGACCTCGGCAAAGCCCTGATGGGCGAGATAGGCCGCCGCGCCCTGGCTCGAGTTGCCGTGGTAGCAGGAAACGATCAGGGGCTTGTCGAAGTCGGCATGGGCGATGAAATCGGCAAGGGAGTAGTTGTCCAGGTGGTGCGAGCCGCTGATGTGGCTCAGGGCGAAACTCTGCGGGTCGCGGATGTCCACCACCACTGCGCCTTGCTCGCGCAGGGCCTGGGCCTGTTCGGGGGGGATGCGCTGGAACTCACTCATGGCGATTCTCCTCACAGCTGCAGCTGATGCGTTCGCGGCTGTCGATGTTCATCAGGGTCATGGCGCCGCCCCAGACACAGCCAGTGTCCAGGGCGAACAGGCCGGGTTCGTCACATTTGCCTTCCAGGGACGCCCAGTGGCCGAAGATGATCTTCTGCCCACGGGTCTTGCGCTCGGGGAAGCTGAACCAGGGGGCGAAGCCGGGCGGAGCGGTGCCCAGGCCTTCCTTGGACTTGAGGTCCAGGGTGCCGTCGGCGCGACAGAAGCGCATGCGGGTGAAGTAATTGGTGATGACGCGCAGGCGGGTGACGCCGTGCAGGTCGCTGTCCCACTTGGCGGGCTCGTTGCCATACATGCCGTCGAGGAACAGCGGTAGGCGGGCGTCATCCTGCAGCGCTTCTTCGACTTCAGCGGCGCGCTTGAGGGCCTTCCTCAGCGACCACTGTGGCGGGATGCCGGCGTGGACCAGGGCGATGTCCCGCTTCTCGTCGTAATGCAGCAGCTTCTGTCGGCGCAGCCAATCCAGCAGGTCGGCGCAGTCCGGCGCGTCGAGGATCTCGCGCAGGGTGTCGGCCTTGCGCAGTCGCTCGATGTTGTTGGCGACGGCCAGAAGGTGCAGGTCGTGGTTGCCGAGTACGCACACTACCGATTCGCGGATGGAATAGAGGAAGCGCAGGGTTTCCAGGGATTTGGGGCCACGATTGACCAGATCACCTACCAGCCAGAGCTGGTCCCTGGTCGGGTCGAAGCGGACTTGCTCCAGCAGGCATTTCAGCTGATCCAGACATCCCTGGATATCGCCAACCGCATAAGCCGTCATGCTAGCCCCCCCTCAGTGCAGCGAGCCGGGAACGGCGAGGCGGAAGGGGGCGATGATGGCGTCGAAGCGTTTGCCGTCGTCGGCGACCATCTGATAGCTGCCCTGCATGCTGCCGACTCGCGTGGCCATCACTGTGCCGCTGGTGTAGGTGTGGCTGGCGCCGGCCTCGATCAGGGGCTGTTGGCCGACCACGCCAGCACCGCGGACTTCCTGGACGTGACCGTCGCCGTCGGTGATCACCCAGTGGCGGGTGAGCAGTTTGGCTGGCAGTTCACCGTTGTTCTGGATGGTCACGGTGTAGGCGAAGGCAAAGCGATTCTCGTCCGGCTGTGACTGTTCCGGGAGGAAGCGGGTGACGACGCTGACGTCGACCTTATAGCGGGAATCGGACACGCGAAAGCTCTCGAGTAGCTGGGATTGGAGTCTAGGGCCTGGGGCTGGCCACGGCCAGTTGATCGGCCAGGCGGACAAAGGCGGCCAGGTCGAGTTGTTCTGGGCGCAGGCCGCCGTCGACGCCCGCGGCTTCGATGGCGGCGGCGTCCAGCAGACCCTTGAGGGTATTGCGTAAGGTCTTGCGCCGCTGGTTGAAGGCTTCGCGTACCACGCGTTCCAGCAGTGCAGGGTCCTTCGCGGGATGCGGCAACACGTCGTGGGGCACCAGCCGGACGATGGCGGAATCCACCTTGGGCGGCGGGTTGAAGGCACCGGGGCCGACATTGAACAGGTGCTCCACCCGGCAATGGTACTGGACCATGATCGACAGCCGGCCCCAATCGCCGCCACCAGGCTCGGCGGCCAGGCGCTCGACCACCTCCTTCTGCAGCATGAAGTGCATGTCGCGAATCAGGTCTGCGTGGTCCAGGAGGTGGAAAATCAGCGGGGTGGAGATGTTGTATGGCAGGTTGCCCACCACCCGAAGGCTGTGCGGTTCAGCGTCTAGCTGGCGGAAGTCGAACTTCAGCGCATCACCCTGGTTGAGGCGAAAGTTCGGCAACTGGCCGAACTTGTGCTGCAGGATAGGGATGAGGTCCAGGTCCAGTTCGACCACATCCAGTTGCGCGCCGCTGGCTAGCAGGCCTTCGGTAAGGGCGCCCTGGCCTGGGCCGATCTCCAGTAGGCGCTCGCCCGGGCGGGCGTAGATGCTGCGCAGGATGCGATGAATCACGCCAGCGTCGTGCAGGAAGTTCTGGCCGAAACGCTTGCGCGCGCGGTGTTGGTAGTGTTCGGACATCGAAGGCTCCAGGCCTTGGGGCCAGGCGGCGAGCCTGGCGTGGAAACGTAGATCGCGCAGTTTATCAGGCGTCAGCCCGCGCCGCCTAAGGCATGGCCGAGAAAGCGTCGCAGGAGGGGCTGCTCACTGATTGCGTTGCTGCGCGGTGGCCATCTGGTAGGCGGTTTCCAGCGCGACTTCCAGGCTACCGCAGTCGATTCGGCCGGTACCAGCCAGATCCAGGGCAGTGCCGTGATCCACCGAGGTACGGATGATCGGCAGGCCGAGAGTGACGTTCACGGCGGCGCCGAATCCCTTGTATTTGAGTACCGGCAGCCCCTGGTCGTGGTACATGGCAAGCACGGCGTCGCAATGCTCGAGGTGCTTCGGCGTGAACAGGGTGTCGGCCGGCAGTGGGCCGATGAGGTCCAGGCCTTCGGCACGCAGGCCTTTCAGGGTCGGCTCGATGACTTCCAGTTCCTCCCTGCCCAGATGGCCACCTTCTCCCGCATGGGGGTTGAGGCCGCAAACCAGAATGCGCGGCTGGGCAATACCGAACTTGTTCACCAGGTCGGCATTCAGGATGCGGCTGACCCGTTGCAGTCGCTCCGGGGTGATGGCAGCGGCGACGTCCTTGAGCGGCAGGTGGGTGGTGACCAGGGCGACGCGCAGGCCCCGGGTGGCGAGCATCATCACCACTTGGCGGGTAGCGGTCAGATCGGCGAGGAACTCGGTGTGGCCGGAAAATCCGATGCCAGCTTCGTTGATCACACCTTTATGCACCGGCGCGGTGATCATCCCGGCGAAGAGACCGTCGAGGCAACCTTGTCCGGCGCGGGTCAGGGTCGCCAGCACATACTCCGCGTTCTCCGGTGACAGTTGGCCTGGTTTTACCGCCGCTCGCAGTGGCGTATCCCAGACAAAAAGGCTGCCGGCAGGGGCGGGGGCGTCCGGAAGCCGGGTGGGATCGACGTCAATCAGCTGGATGGATAGGCCCAATTCAGTAGCGCGCTGTTCAAGCAGGCTGCTACTGGCGATGGCGATCAGGGCGTGGGGCTGGGCGGAGCGGGAGAGGAGCAGGCAGAGGTCGGGGCCGATGCCGGCAGGTTCACCTGGGGTGAGGGCGAAGCGGAGAGGGTTCATTCCGGGTCCTTGCGTGGTGTCCAGCGCGTTGGCGGTGATTGTACCGCCAGCACGCTGTCCTGCGACCCGTGTGATTACAGCTTGGTTTCGACGTAGGCCTCGTCGCGGATCTGGCGCAGCCAGGCCTGCAGTTCCTCGTCGTACTTGCGATTGCGCAGGATGTTCAAGGCCTGCTGCTCGCGGAACTGCTCGCTGCTGTCCGTGGCGCGGCGGCCCAGCACTTCCAGTACATGCCAGCCGTAGGGACTCTTGAACGGCTTGGAGAGTTTACCTGCCTGGGTCTGGCTCATGACTTCGCGGAACTCCGGCACCAGTGCATTGGGGTCGATCCAGTTCAGATCACCGCCGTTGAGAGCAGAGCCAGGGTCTTCGGAGAAGCTCTTCGCCAGTTCGGCGAAGTCTTCGCCGGACTGGATGCGCTCGTAGAGGCGCTCGGCCAGACGCTTGGTATCCGCTTCGCTACGAATCTCGCTCGGCTTGAGCAGAATGTGGCGAACATGCACTTCGTCGCGAACCAGGGTTTCGCCGCCGCGCTTGTCAAGCAGCTTCAGGATGATGAAGCCGCCTGGAGTGCGAACCGGCTCAGTAACCTGGCCGGGTTGCAGTGCGCTGATCATGCCGTCAAAAGGGGGCGGCAGCTGAGCGGCCTTGCGCCAGCCGATTTCGCCGCCTTCCAGTGCTGTTTCACCGGCGGAGCGAGAGATGGCCAGTTGGGCGAAGTCGGCGCCTTGCTGCAGCTGCTGGTACAACTCCTGGGCCTGGCGTTCAGCAGCCTGAATGGTGCTGGGAGACGAGCCTTCCGGGACCGGGATCAGGATGTTGGCCAGGCGGAACTCTTCGGACAGCTGGATCTTGCCCATGTCGGAGGCCAGGAAGTTCTGCACTTCCTGGTCGGTGACCTGAATGCGCTCGGCCACGCGGCGCTGACGCACACGGCTGATGACCATCTCGCGGCGCACCTGGTCGCGGGCGTCGTCGTAGGACAGGCCGTCGCGGGATAGGGCGCCGCGGAACTGGTCGATCGTCATGCCATTGCGCTGGGCAATGGCTTCGATGGCCTGATTCAGTTCTTCGTCGGCAATGCGGATGCCGGAACGATCACCGATCTGCAGTTGGATATTCTCGATGATCAGCCGCTCCAGCACTTGCTGGTTGAGCACATGCTCAGGTGGCAGCGAGGCACCGCGCTTGGCGATGGTCTGCTGCACTTCACGCAGGCGCTGATCGAGCTGGCTCTGCATGATTACGTCGTTGTCGACAATCGCGACCACACGGTCGATGGAGCGAACCTCGGCGTGCGCAACGCTGCCGAGGAGTAGGGCGCCCAGCAACAGCGGGCGCAGACAATCAGAGAGCTTGGTCTTCACGTTCACGGTAACCTTGAATGCCTTTTTCCAGGAAGCCTTCGGCCTTGTTGCCCACGATGCCGCCGAGGCCCTTCAGGACGATCTGCAGGAAGATCCCGCGGTCGCCGCTTTCGTTGGTTGTATCCGGCGTCTGGTCGAACTCGTCGTAGTCCACCCAGTAGCGGTTGATCAGGCGCAGCTTCCAGCAGCAGTTGTCGTACTCGAAGCCGCCGAAGGCTTCCAGGGTACGGTTCTGGCTGTAGTCATACTGCCAGCGGGCCAGTGCGCTCCATTGCGGAACGATCGGCCAGATGACCGAGAAGTCGTGCTGGCTGATCTTGTAGTAGTCCTTGATGAAGCCAGGAGTGCCCGGGGTTCCGAAGTCACCGCCGCCGACGTTCCAAGTACCGGTGGACTGGTCGAAGCGGATAGTGTCGTTACGGTAGCGATAGCCGGCGTTGACCACCTTGTTCGGGTTGTCTTCAGGCTGGTAATGGAACATCGCGCTGCCGGAGCGAGTGCGATGGGCGTCCGGATCCCAGTTGAAGTCCGAGTTGATGCGCCAGTCGCGATTGAAGCGGTACATGTACTCCAGCGCGTACGGTGAGGTCGAGGCCTGGGCGTCGGCACGGTCCCGGTAGTCGATACCAGGAAGCTGCACCTTGCGGTCTTCAAAGTAGAACGCCTGGCCGATGCTGAAGCGCTGGCGTTCGAAACCGTTCGACTCGATCCAGCGGTTGGTCGCACCCAGGGATATCTGGTTGGCGTCGCCGATGCGGTCACGACCGGAGAAACGGTTGTCACGCCACAGCGACGAGTAGTTGAAGGTGGATTCGCCCGTGTCGAACAGCGGGATATCCGTCTGGTCCTCTTCCGGCACGTAGAGGTAGAACAGGCGCGGTTCCAGGGTCTGCGTGTAGTCCTTGCCAAAAAACTGGGTCTTGCGGTCGAAATACAGGCCGCTGTCGACGCTGTAGATCGGCACCTGGCGATCCTGGCTGCCATGGAAGGTCTGCTCGGCCAGCAGGGTGTTCTTGCCTTGCTGGTCGAGGTCCAGATCGTACTGGGTATAGGCGTACTTGACCTGCGGCTTGAGGAAGCCCCAAGTCCAGTTCATCGGCAGGCTGACGCCAGGCTCCAGGTGGGTGCGATCGCCATTGGCGCGCGCCAGGCCGCGGAGGTTGTTGTCGTTCCAGTTCGAGGTGACACCGTCGACGTCAGTGAACAGGCCGTCACGCAAGTTGCGGTCGAAACGCACGAACTCGGTGCTGTAGGCGAAGTTCAGGCCGGCAGGCTGGAAGGGCAGTGCACCATCCAGGGTGATTTGCGGCAGGCGATCATACGGCGTGATATCGGAGATGGTCGCCAGTTCGTAGGCATGGGCGTTCAGTTTCGCGGTGTAGCTGTCGCCACGATAGGTCAGGGTGCCGCGCTGGTTGACGTAGGTGGGGGTGTCCACACCCAGGTCGGTATCCAGGTCGTCGAAGTAGTACGGGTCGCTGATGTCGGTGTAGTCGACTTCGGCCAGCAGGCGGGAGTCGAGGCCGCCGGTGTGTTTCCAGGAGTACAGCCAGCGCTTCTTCTCGTACTCGGACATGAGCTTGCGCTCGTCTTCCTGATCATCGAGATAGGCAGCACCCAGTTGGCCTTCGCTGCTGTGGGTCAGGTAGCGGAACTCGCCTTCAACCAGCATGCCGCGCTTGGACATGTAGCGCGGGTACAGGGTGGCGTCGTAGTTCGGCGCCAGGTTGAAGTAGTAGGGCGTGACCAGCAGGAAACCGGTGTCGGTGCTGCTGCCGATGGTCGGTGGCAGGAAGCCGGACTGGCGACGGTCATCGATCGGGAAATAGATGTACGGGGTATAGAACACCGGAATGTCTTTGACCCGCAGGGTGACGTTGGTGGCGGTGCCGAAGCCGGTAGCCGGGTTCAGCTTGATGTTGTTGCCTTTCAGGTGCCAGGCATTGTCACCCGGTTCGCAGCGGGTGTAGGTGCCGTCCTTCAGGCGAATAATGGCGTCTTCCTGGCGCTTGGCGTAGAGCGCGCTACCGCGAGTGTGCGACTGGTGCAGGACGTACTCGGCGTTGTCGACCTTGGCTTCGCCGTTGTCCAGTTGCAGCTCGGCGTGATCGCCGACTACCAGGGCGCCTTTGTCACGCAGCTTGACGTTTCCGACCAGTTCACCGCGGTTTTCCGCCTGGTGCAGGTTGGCTTCGTCGGCCTCTACCTGCATGCTGCCCTGGCGAAGCACGACATCACCGGCGAGGGTGGCGATCTGCTTTTCCTGCTCGTAGCGCGAGGCCTTGGCAGAGATATAGGTGGGCGCATCCTCCATGGGCGTGTCATCGTCCATGCCAGGACGCGGCGGCTCTATATAAGCGCCGGCGCAATAGGGACCTGCTTCGGCCAGCTGCGCAGGGGAGAGTTTGTCGCGCGGCACCCAGTCCAGGTGACTGTAGTCGGCACTGCGGGAGGTCAGCCCCTTGCCTTCGGCCTCGGTCACCAGGGTGGCCTTGCTGCCTTCAGCTTCGCCGCCTTCGGAGGCCTGGGTAGCACCGCCAGCGGTCGAACTCACGGCGCTGCCGCTGTGAACAGGGCGTGGCGGCAGGCTCTCGGCGCTGGCTTTGGGCGCGCACGCCCAGCTCCCAGTCGCGGAAGCCTGGCAGTCGAACTGCTCGGCGGCGACGACGAATGAAGTGGCTACTGGCTGAAGGGCCAGCAGGCTGCCGGTCACCAGCAGAGGGAACTTTCTACGAAACGCGGGGGATCTTACTGCCATCTTGTTAGTCCGGGCTTCCTGCGCGCCTTCGGCCCGCTGGGGCCGCACGCCTCTCGATGGGCTGAAAAAGATGCTGGATAATAAAGCATGACCCGCACAACGGCTAGCGCCGCCGGAGACCACCTGATGCACCATGAAGACCTTCGCCTTCAGCAGCTGAGCCAATGGCTTGACCAGCAGTTGCCGACCCTGTTCGCTGCCCAGGGCTGGGGCACCGTGCCTGCCGCCGAGCTGGTGCCAGCCAGCAGCGATGCCAGCTTTCGTCGTTATTTCCGCTGGGAGGCCGAAGGTCGCACCCTGATCCTGATGGATGCCCCGCCGCCGCGCGAGGACTGCCGGCCCTTCGTCAAGGTGGCCGGAATGCTCGCCGAAGCGGGTGTGCATGTCCCGCGCATCCTGGCGGCGGATGTCGAGCAAGGCTTCCTTGTTCTCGACGATCTCGGGCGCCAGACCTACCTCGAGGTGATCAACAGCGACAACGCTGATCAGTTGTTCGATGACGCCCTGCAGGCGCTGCTGACTTTCCAGAAGCGCAGTCTCGACGCGCCCATGCCCAGCTATGATGACGCTTTGCTGCGCCGTGAGCTGCAGCTCTTCCCCGAGTGGTACCTGCAGCACCATCTAGGCGTCGAGCTGGAAGGTGAGCGCCTGGCCGCCTGGCAGCGCATCTCCGACTTGCTGATCGATAGCGCCCTCGCCCAACCCAAGGTGCTGGTGCACCGTGACTACATGCCGCGCAACCTGATGCTCAGCGCGCCTAACCCCGGCGTGCTGGATTTCCAGGATGCGGTCTATGGTCCGGTCACCTACGACGTTACCTGCCTGTTCAAGGACGCATTTCTCAGTTGGCCGGAGGAGCGCGTCGCCGGTTGGTTGGAGCGTTACTGGAGACAGGCCCGCGAGCAGGGTATTCCCGTCCAGGAGGATTTGGCCGAGTTCCATCGCGCCAGCGACCTGATGGGTGTGCAGCGCCATCTCAAGGTCATCGGCATCTTCGCGCGTATCTGCCACCGCGACGGCAAGCCCAAGTACCTGGGCGATGTGCCGCGATTTTTCGCCTATATAAAGGCAGTGATCGAACGCCGCCCCGAGCTGGCCGAGCTGAGTGACCTGCTGGCCAGCCTGCCCCGAGACGAGGTCAGTCACCCGTGAAGGCCATGATTCTTGCCGCTGGCAAGGGCGAGCGCATGCGCCCGCTGACCTTGCATACCCCAAAGCCTCTGGTCCGTGCCGCGGGCACTCCGCTGATCGAGTTCCATCTCCGCGCCCTGGAGCAGGCCGGTTTCCGTGAGCTGGTGATCAATCATGCCTGGCTGGGCCAGCAGATCGAGGATCACCTGGGAGATGGCGCACGCTTCGGCCTGTCCATCCGCTATTCCGCTGAAGGGGAGCCGCTGGAAACCGGAGGTGGCATCTTCCGCGCGTTACCGCTGCTGGGGGACGAGCCCTTCCTGGTGGTCAACGGCGATGTCTGGACCGACTTCGACTTCAACCACCTGCGCCGGCCGCTGGATGGCCTGGCCCATCTGGTGCTGGTGGATAATCCCGCGCATCACCCGCGCGGTGACTTCCGCCTGGACGGCGGCCGGGTGAGTGATGCCGTGGACGGGGAAGCGAGCCTTACCTACAGCGGTATCGCCGTGCTCCATCCGCGCCTGTTCGAGGGCTGCCAAGCGGGGGCCTTCAAGCTGGCGCCGCTGCTGAGGCAGGCGATGATTGCCGGCCAGGTGAGCGGCGAGCATTTCCGCGGGCGCTGGGTAGATGTCGGCACCCACGAGCGCCTGGCAGAAGTCGAAAGCCTGTTGCTGGCGGAGGCCTGAGTTGGTCTGGCCAGCCACCCTGATCGGCGCCGCCGCCGGATTCGCCTTGGCGAGCATTCCAGGGGCCATGCTTGGCGGGCTCCTGGGGCATGTGCTCGATCGCCGCCTGGCGCTGGATTCCTGGAGCGCCCTGCGCACCAAGCTGCGTGGCGATCCTGCCATTGACCAGCAGGACCTGCTGTTTATCCTGCTCGGTCGCCTGGCCAAGAGCGATGGCCGGGTGCAAGAAGCTCATATCCAGCAGGCGCGATCCGAAATGAAGCGTCTTGGGTTGGACGAGGCCGGTATTCGCCGCGCGATTGCCGCTTTCAACCGGGGCAAAGCGGGCGGCGACAACCTGTATCCCTGCCTGTGCAAGTTGAAGGACGAACGCCTGACGGTCGAGCGCCTGCTGCGCAGTTGCTGGCAGATGGCAGCGGCCGATGGCCGGATCGGCCAGCGCGAGCGTGAACTCATCCTGCAATGGGGGCGCTGGCTTGGTTTCTCGGCGTCCCGGGTGGAGACCCTTGGCGCTGGCTATGACACGCCTCAGGGGCTGCGGCTCAAACGCAGCAACAGCTACAAAGAGGCGTTGACCCTGTTGGGCGTGACTGCCGATTGCGAACCCGCCGTGATCAAGCGAGCCTACCGCCGCCTGCTCAGCCAAAACCACCCCGACAAGCTTGCCGGGTCAGGCGCCAGCCAGGCCGTGGTGCGCGCCGCCACTGACCGCACTCGCGAATTGCACAGTGCGTACAACTTGATTCGCGAGCGTCACGGCTTTCGTTGATTGTTCGTTCGTCGCTCAATCGTTCCCGGCCGGGGACTTGCCGCTGTCCGCTTCCAGATGCAGGCTCAGCCACCCGCGAATGCGCCGGATCAGTTGTTCCTGCTCGGTGTTGGGATCGGCCGGCAGCGCCTTCATGGCGATCTGGATGTAGGCCGGGTGTTGCTGTCGTTTGCTCGCCTGGAGGCGTCGCAGAGCGGCATCGCGGTCCGTGGGCTGGTCCTTGTAGTAGAAGTCGCCGGTAGCCAGTTTCAGTTCAGGCAACGAATCTTCCAACGCCGGTTCATAGCCGGTGGGCCGCTCTGCTGCAACCAGCAAGAGGTTGCGTACGTCCTTCGGTTCATGGGCAGCGAGGAATTGCGTTGCCCAGTAGGCGCCGCTGCCGTGCCCGAGCAGAACGATGGACTTCGGCTTCTGCTGGCGGGCGAAGGCCAGGGCCGCTTCGATGCGGGCGAATACCCGATCGGTCTGGGCCTTCTGAATGGCGTCGCGAGACAGTGCTGGAGGTGCCGGGTCGGTATTGGGCTCGGCGCTGCCGGCTTGTTCGGTATTGGCCGGGCCTTCCTCCTGCGCCTTCTCCGGGCTTACCGCGGGTTCCGCCTTGGTCGGTTCTTCGGTTTTCACCGGACGCGGTGGCGGCGGGTTGCCGCTGGGGTCCGGCAGGGTCAGTGCGAGGGTGCTCCAGCCAGCGTTCGGAAGCTGACGCCGCAGCGGGCCTATGGCTTCTGGCCAATCGGCACTTTCGCCGTCGCCGGGCAGGAGGATTACCAGGCCGTTTGGATTGCTCACATTGGCCGGCTGCCAGAGTGCAAGGAACGCCTCTTCACCGGCCATGAGCGGTTGTTGCTCCCGGCTCGGGAGCCGCCGCTCCAGGTTGGCGGCTTCCTCCTGGCTGCGCTCCACCAGGGGCGCACGCTCTAGCGTTGGTGCGGATTCCTTGGGCATGGTTGCGGCCTCTTCTTCCGCCAGCAGGGCGGGAGACGCGGGCAACAGGGCGAGGCAAAGGGCCGCAAGGGTCGGGCGAAAGACGCGGGGCATCTGGGAGTTCCTGGTCGAGCTGGAAAGCAGGAGCCTAATGGCTCGATGGATCTTTGTCAGGCTGTGCCTTCGCATGGTTCGTCGAGGCTGGAGTAAGGTATGTCGGCTGTTCTCCTCGTTGCGGTTGGCCTTCGATGATGCGTGCGCTCCTTTCCCTGTTGTTTGTTTGCTGCCTGGCGATACCCGTATCGGCGGCACCTGCCCGGCTGCCGCTGGAAGAGAGCCAGCGACAATGGCTCGAGAACCATAGCCAACTCCGCGTTGGTGCCGTGTTGCAGGCGCCCTATGTCCAGTTGGACCGTCGCCTGCAACAGCTCTCGGGGGCCAACGTCGAGTTGATGAACTGGCTGGCCACATCCATGGGGGTGGAGCTGGTCTGGCGTACCTACGACAGCCTGGGTGAGCTGGAGCAGGCCTTGCGTGCCGGGCAGATCGATTTGGCTCCGGGCCTTGGCCAGACACCAGCTGGTCTGCGCTTGTGGCTATTTTCCGACCCGTATATGCGGGTCTCGCAATTGATGGTTGGGGAGCGAGAGGGCAGCGCGGCGGTGGACCTAGAGCAGCTGGACGCCACCTCCCCGGTTGCCCTGCGCGAGCCCAGCGCGGTGGCCGACTACCTGCGAGCCACATACTCCAACCTCAACCTCAAGCCCGTGGCGAGCGAACGGCAGGCCTTGCAGGCATTGCTCGCCGAGCAGGTGCGTTATGCCGTGCTGGACGAGGCCCAGCTCAGTCGATTGTCCCGTGAACAGGAGTTCGCCGGGCTCGCCGTGGTGGCGGACATTGGTTTTCCGCAGCTGCTGCGAGTGGCGTCGCGGCGCGATTGGCCGGAACTGGCGTCCATCGTCGATATCGCCCTGCGCAGCCTGCCAGCCAAAGACCTCGACCAACTCCACGAGCGCTGGCTGCAACCCAAGTACCCCCGCCTGGGTGAGTCCGCCGGCTTCTGGCAGAACCTCAGCCTGCTGCTCGGCGTACTGCTATTGGCCGCTGCGGCCATCATCACCTGGCTGCGTCGACAGCGGCGCGGACTTGAGCGGCAACTGCTCGATGCCCGCCAGGCGCTGCAGCTGCGCGAAGCGGCCGAGGAAGCCCTGCGCCTCACCCAGTTCTCCATTGACCACAGCACACTCGGCATTCTCTGGGTGAACTGGGACAGCCATGTGCGTTATGCCAACCGAGCCGCCGAACAGATGCTGGGCTATACGCCGGGTAGCCTGGCGGACCGGCCCCTGGCGGACTTCCAGCCCGAACTGAACATGGACCGCTGGCTGAACCTCTGGCGCCGCGCGCGCAATAGCGACGAGGGCCCTCTGAGCTTCGAGACGCGCAGCCTGCGGCCGGACGGCAGCTGGCTGCCGGCGGATGTGTCGCTGAGCTTCCTGCGCTTCGGTTCCTCGGAGTACCTGGTGGTCTTCCTCTCCGATGCCACCGAGCGCCGTCGCGCCCGTGAGGCGTTGGAGGAAAGCGAAGCGCGCCTCAAGGGCATCGCTTCCAACGTTCCCGGGCTGGTGTTCCGGCTGGAGCGACCGGAGGCCGGCGCGCCGTCGAAATTTGCGTTCATCGGCGAAGGTAGCGAGGGACTGGTGGGCTACAGCGCAAGCGAGTTGCTGGATACCGGGCGTGGCATTCGTGGCCTGGTCCATCCGGAAGACCGCGATGGCTACTGGGACAGCCAGACGCAGGCACTGGACGCTGACCGTGATTGGCACTGGCAAGGGCGAATCCTTACCCGTGATGGCGAACTGCGCTGGGCCGATATCAAGGCCAGTGCGCGGGTCTTCGACGACGGCCGTGCGGTCTGGGACGGCGTGGTCTGGGACATCACCGGAAATAAGCAGATCGAGCTGGAACTGGCCGCATCCCGTGCCCAGTTGCGCGACCTCTCAGCGCACCTGGAAAGCGTGCGCGAAGAAGAGAAGGCGCGTATCGCTCGCGAAGTGCATGACGAACTCGGCCAGGTACTCACGGTGCTCAAGCTGGAAACGTCCATGTGCGAGCTGGCGTTTGCAGGGCTCGATGCGGGCCTGCGCGAGCGTCTGGATAGCATGAAACGGTTGATCGCTCAGCTCTTCCAGTTGGTGCGCGATGTCGCCACCGCGCTGCGGCCACCCATCCTGGATGCAGGTATCGCCTCGGCCATCGAATGGCAGGCACGGCGTTTCGAGGCGCGCACTCATATTCCCTGCCTGGTGGAAGTGCCCGAGCAACTGCCGCAGCTGTCCGATGCCAAGGCGGTGGGGCTGTTCCGGGTGCTTCAGGAGGCGTTGACCAACGTCATGCGTCATGCCCAAGCGCATACTGTCGCGGTTCGTCTCTGCGAGGAGGACGGCATGCTCAGCCTGCGGATCAGCGATGACGGTCGAGGGTTCGACACTCAAGCTGCGCGTGGCAGCTCCTTCGGCCTGGTGGGCATGCGCGAGCGGGTGCTGATGCTGGGCGGCAGCCTGCAGATAGAGAGCCAACCAGGGGAGGGCACCACCCTCTGTGTACGCGTGGCATTGGATAAGGAGAAAGTAGCGTGATTCGAGTACTGGTGGCCGAAGACCACACCATCGTCCGCGAGGGCATCAAGCAACTGATCGGGTTGGCCAAGGACCTTTGTGTGGTGGGTGAAGCCGGCAATGGTGAGCAGTTGATGGAAACCCTGCGCCAGACGCCCTGCGAAGTGGTGCTGCTGGATATCTCCATGCCCGGCGTCAACGGCCTGGAAGCCATACCGCGCATCCGCGCCCTGACAAATCCGCCTGCGGTACTGGTGCTGTCCATGCACGACGAAGCGCAGATGGCTGCGCGGGCGCTGAAGATCGGCGCGGCCGGCTATGCCACCAAGGACAGCGACCCGGCGCTGCTGCTCACTGCCATTCGTAAGGTGGCTTCGGGTGGGCGTTACATCGATCCTGACCTGGCCGACCGCATGGTCTTCGAGGTGGGGCTGACCGATGCCCGCCCCGCCCATACCTTGCTCTCGGAGCGGGAGTTTTCGGTGTTCGAGCGCCTGGTGCGGGGCGAAGGGGTGAATGAAATCGCCCAGCAACTGGCGGTCAGCAGCAAGACGATAAGCACCCACAAGGCCCGCCTGATGCAGAAACTGGGGCTGCATTCCGTGGCGGATCTGGTGAAATACGCCGTGGAGCACAAGCTCCTGTGAATGTCCGACAATAGCGCTCTGACTTGTAGGGCGATCCCTACAAGAAATCCTCTCTAAGCCTTATAGCAATCTCTCATACCGCCCGATTTGCGTGACCTGCTGCCTTCTCTAGGCTTTTGTCTACGGCAGACACAAAAACAAAGGTGCGGTTATGGCCGAGACACAAGGCAACGACATCCTGGTCAGCTTTCGCGGCGTGCAGAAGAGCTACGACGGCGAGACCCTGATCGTCAAAGACCTCAACCTGGACATTCGCAAAGGCGAGTTCCTGACCCTGCTCGGGCCGTCCGGCTCCGGCAAGACCACCAGCCTGATGATGCTCGCCGGGTTTGAAACCCCCACCAGCGGCGAGATCCTCCTAGCCGGTCGCTCCATCAATAACGTGCCCCCGCACAAACGCGACATCGGCATGGTGTTCCAGAACTACGCGCTGTTCCCGCACATGACGGTGGCCGAGAACCTCGCGTTCCCGCTCTCGGTGCGCGGCATGAGCAAGACCGACGCCAGCGAGCGGGTCAAGCGTGCGCTCTCCATGGTCCAGCTCGACGCCTTCCGCAACCGCTACCCGGGCCAGCTCTCCGGCGGTCAGCAGCAGCGTGTCGCCCTGGCCCGCGCCCTGGTGTTCGAACCTCAGCTGGTGCTGATGGACGAACCTCTCGGCGCACTGGACAAGCAACTGCGTGAACACATGCAGATGGAGATCAAGCACATCCATCAACGGCTCGGCGTGACCGTGGTCTACGTGACGCACGACCAGGGCGAAGCCCTGACCATGTCCGACCGCGTGGCCGTGTTCCACCAGGGTGAGATCCAGCAGATCGCCCCGCCACGTGAGCTCTACGAGCTGCCGCGCAACACCTTCGTGGCGAACTTCATCGGTGAGAACAACCGCTTGAACGGCCAGCTGGAAACCCACGACGGCGATCGCTGCGTGGTGCGTCTGGCCCGTGGCGAGAAGATCGAGGCGCTGGCGATCAACGTCGGCAAGCCGGGTGAGTCGGTGACCTTGTCGATCCGTCCGGAGCGCGTACGCCTGAATGGCCACAGCGAGAGTTGCGTGAATCGCTTTTCCGGGCGCGTTGCCGAGTTCATCTACCTGGGCGATCACGTGCGTATCCGCATGGAGGTGTGTGGCAAGCCCGATTTCTTCGTCAAGCAACCTATTGCTGAGCTCGACCCCGCACTGGCGGTAGGCGATGTGGTGCCGCTCGGCTGGCAAGTGGAGCACGTCCGCGCACTGGACCCGCTTCTGGCGGAATGACGCGGCGGCGCCAAGGCATTAGCAACCCTGCACTGTGGAGAAAATAACAATGTCGAAATCCCTGAAACTCACCGCCATCGCTCTCGGGCTGGCCTGCGCCTCCCAGGCGATGGCTGCCGACCTGACCGTGGTGTCCTTTGGCGGCGCCAACAAGAATGCTCAGGTCAAGGCGTTCTACGAGCCCTACCAGCAGAGCACCGGCAACAAGATCATCGCCGGTGAGTACAACGGCGAAATGGCCAAGGTGAAAGCCATGGTCGACACCAACAGCGTGTCCTGGAACCTGGTGGAAGTGGAGTCGCCTGAGCTTTCCCGAGGCTGCGACGAAGGCATGTTCGAAGAGCTCGACGCCGCCCAGTTCGGCAAGTCCGAAGACTTCGTCCCCGGTGCCATCCAGCCCTGCGGCGTCGGCTTCTTCGTCTGGTCCACCGTGCTGGCCTACAACGCCGACAAGCTGCAGAGCGCGCCCACCAGCTGGGCTGATTTCTGGGATGTGAAGAAATTCCCCGGCAAACGCGGCCTGCGCAAGGGTGCCAAGTACACCCTGGAGTTCGCCCTGATGGCTGATGGCGTCGCGCCGAAAGAGGTCTACAGCGTGCTCGCCACCAAGGAAGGCCAGGACCGCGCCTTCAAGAAGCTCGACGAGATCAAACCGAGCATCCAGTGGTGGGAAGCCGGCGCCCAGCCGCCGCAGTTCCTCGCTTCCGGCGACGTTGTCATGAGCTCCGCCTACAACGGCCGTATCGCTGCCGTGCAGAAGGAAAGCAACCTGAAAGTCGTGTGGACCGGCGGTATCTACGACTTCGACTCCTGGGCGATTCCGAAGGGCGCCAAGGATATCGACAAGGCCAAGGAATTCATCGCCTTCTCGGTCAAGCCCGAGCAACAGAAGGTCTACTCCGAGAACATCGCCTACGGCCCGGCCAATACCCAGGCGGTGCCGCTGCTGGACAAGGCCCTGCTCAAAGACATGCCGACCACCCCGGAGAACATCAAGGACCAGGTCGCCATGGACGTCACCTTCTGGGCTGACTACGGCGAGCAACTGGAGCAGCGCTTCAACTCCTGGGCGGCCAAGTAAGGCTGCCGCTATTCCCCTCTCCCTCCGGGAGAGGGGCTGGGGGGGGAGGGAAGTCCTTCCTCACCTCGGCCCTAACGGGCTGAAAGTCCAACCCTGTTCCAACGGAGTTCGTCATGGCCACTGCAGTGCCCCTTACCGAGGTCGCCGGCCCCAGCCTGAAGCAGCGCCTCGCCCGTGCCGAGCGGATGAATCGCCTGAAGTCCCAGGCGCTGATCCTACCGCTGCTGATTTTCCTTCTGCTGACCTTCCTGGTGCCGATTGGCGCGCTGCTCTACAGGAGCGTAAACAACCCGGAAGTGGTCGGCTCCATGCCGCGCACCGTCGACGCCATTTCCAGTTGGGACGGCAAGGCGCTGCCCGACGAACCGGTTTACAAGGCCCTGGCTGAAGACCTCGCCGCGGCGCGCAAAAACCAGACTATCGGCGACCTTTCCAAGCGCCTGAACATGGAACTGGCCGGCTACCGCAGCTTGATGGCCAAGACTGCCCGTGCCCTGCCGTTCAAGACCGAGCCAGCCTCGTATAAAGATGCCCTGGAAAGTCTGGATGAACGCTGGGGCGACCCGGCCTACTGGCAGGCGATCCGCCGCAACGCCAGTGAACTGACACCCTATTACCTGCTGGCGGCCCTCGACCATCGCATCGATGATCTGGGAGAAGTTGCCCCGGCCACTCCGGACCAGGCGATCTATCTGGACATTTTCGCCCGCACCTTCTGGATGGGTGCCGTGATCACGGTGATCTGCCTGCTACTGGCCTACCCGCTGGCCTACTTGCTGGCCAACCTCCCGACCCGGCAGAGCAACCTGCTGATGATCCTGGTGCTGCTGCCGTTCTGGACCTCCATCCTGGTGCGCGTCGCCGCCTGGATCGTGCTGCTGCAGTCTGGCGGCCTGATCAACGGCGCGCTGATCAAGCTCGGCCTGATTGACCAGCCGCTGCAACTGGTGTTCAACCGCACCGGCGTCTACATCGCCATGGTGCACATCATGCTGCCGTTCATGATTCTGCCGATCTACAGCGTGATGAAGGGCATCTCTCCGAGTTACATGCGGGCGGCGATCTCCCTCGGCTGCCACCCCTTCGCCAGCTTCTGGCGGGTGTACTTCCCGCAGACCGTGGCCGGCGTTGGTGCCGGGTGCCTGCTGGTGTTCATCCTGTCCATCGGCTACTACATCACCCCGGCACTGCTGGGCAGCCCGAACGACCAGATGGTGAGCTACTTCGTCGCCTTCTTCACCAACACCACCATCAACTGGGGTATGGCCACGGCCCTGGGCGGCATGCTGCTGTTCGCCACCCTGATTCTCTATGTGGTGTACAGCTGGCTGGTGGGCGCTGGCCGCCTGCGTCTGGGTTGAGGAGATAAAAATGCTGAGTCCCTACATGTCCCCGGTCGAGCGCCTGTGGTACTTCACCCTGCGCGGCCTCTGTGGCCTGGTGCTGCTGTTCCTGATCCTGCCGGTGCTGGTGATCATCCCGCTGTCGTTCAACTCCGGCACCTTCCTGGTCTATCCGCTGCAGGGCTTCTCTTTGCGCTGGTATGCCGATTTCTTCGGCTCGGCGGAGTGGATGCGCTCGCTGGCCAACAGCATGATCGTCGCCCCGGCCGCCACCGTGCTGGCCATGGTCTTCGGCACTCTGGCCTCCATCGGCCTGACCCGGGGCGAGTTCCGTGGCAAGGCGCTGGTGATGAGCCTGTTGATCTCGCCGATGGTGGTACCGGTGGTGATCATCGGTGTCGCCAGCTACCTGTTCTTCGCACCATTGGGGCTTGGCAACAGCTATCTGTCGCTGATCCTGGTGCACGCGGTGCTGGGGGTGCCCTTCGTGATCATCACGGTGTCGGCCACCCTGCAGGGCTTCAACTACAACCTCGTGCGCGCCGCCGCCAGCCTGGGAGCGCCGCCACTGACCGCCTTCTTCAAGGTGACTCTGCCGCTGATCGCGCCGGGGGTTATCTCCGGAGCGCTCTTCGCCTTCGCCACCTCCTTCGACGAAGTGGTCGTGACCCTGTTCCTCGCCGGCCCCGAGCAGGCCACCCTGCCGCGGCAGATGTTCAGTGGTATCCGCGAGAACCTCAGTCCCACCATCGCCGCAGCCGCGACGTTGCTGATCGGTTTCTCCGTCGCGCTGTTGCTGGTGCTGGAATGGCTGCGCGGTCGCAGTGAGCGCATGCGCACCTCCATGCCGGAGTGAGCCTCTTCAACCTTCGCCTGCCCGCGCCCCCATCGCGGGCAGGTTCTTTTCCGCCTCACCTCAGTCATCGGTCGAATCCCCGCGCGCCATTCATCCCGGCTACAATCCGCGCCACCGTGATTCTGCCCTGAGGTCCGCCATGCAGCCTTTCGCCATCGCACCGTCGATCCTGTCCGCCGATTTCGCCCGCCTTGGCGAAGAAGTGGAGAACGTCCTCGCCGCCGGCGCTGACATCGTTCACTTCGACGTGATGGATAACCACTATGTGCCCAACCTGACCATTGGCCCGATGGTCTGCTCGGCGCTGCGCAAGTACGGCATCACCGCGCCGATCGACGCGCATCTGATGGTCAAGCCGGTGGATCGCATCATTGGTGACTTCATCGAGGCGGGTGCCACCTACGTGACCTTCCATCCGGAAGCCTCCGAGCACGTCGACCGTTCCCTGCAACTGATTCGCGACGGCGGCGCCAAGTCCGGCCTGGTGTTCAATCCGGCGACTCCGCTGGACGTGCTGAAGTACGTGATGGACAAGGTCGACATGATCCTGCTGATGAGCGTCAACCCCGGTTTCGGCGGACAGAAGTTCATTCCCGGCACCCTCGACAAGCTGCGCGAGGCGCGTGCCCTGATCGACGCCTCCGGCCGTGACATCCGCCTGGAGATCGATGGCGGTGTCAACGTGAAGAACATTCGCGAGATCGCAGCTGCGGGCGCTGACACCTTCGTTGCCGGCTCGGCCATCTTCAATACCCCGGACTACGCCGAAGTCATCGCCGCCATGCGCGCCGAGCTGGCCCTGGTTTGATATGAGCGCGCTACAGCGGCTCTTCGACGGGCGCCTGCCACGCCTGGTGATGTTTGACCTGGATGGCACTCTGGTGGATTCAGTTCCCGACCTGGCGGCCGCTGTCGACAGCATGTTGCTTGCCCTTGGCCGTCCTGCCGCCGGAGTGGAGCGGGTTCGCGAGTGGGTCGGCAACGGCGCTCGGGTGCTGGTGCGCCGCGCCCTGGCCGGGGACATCGATCATTCCGCAGTGCATGACAGCGATGCCGAGCGTGGTCTGGCGCTGTTCATGGACGCCTATGCTGAAAGTCACGCCTTGACCACCGTCTACCCGGGCGTGGCGGAAACCCTAAAGTGGCTGAAGAAAAAGGGCGTGGAGCTGGCGCTGATCACGAACAAGCCGGAACGCTTCGTCGCCCCCCTGCTGGACGAGATGAAGCTTGGGCGCTATTTCCCGCTGATCATCGCTGGCGACACCCTGCCGCAGCAAAAGCCCGACCCGGCCGCGCTGCTCCATGTGATGCACATGACCGGGGTCAGTCGTACCGATGCGCTGTTCGTCGGTGACTCGCGCAACGATGTGCTGGCAGCCAAGGCTGCCGGGGTGCAATGCGTGGCGCTGAGCTACGGTTACAACCATGGCCGCCCCATTAGCGAGGAGGAACCGGCCCTGGTGGTGGATGACCTGCGCGAGCTGTTGCCTGGCGGTTGCGCCGCTCACGGTGCTGCGCTAATGTCGCCGGACTCCTCCGACAATCCGCCTCAACGAGACAGAAACGTGGTGGTTCACTGCAAGCATCGGCTCGAACGAGCCGGAATGAAGATCATCAAGGCCGTCGCCCGTTGGCGCTGGCGCGCCTGAATTCATTCTGGCCGGATGCTCCGGCGCGCTTGCACACCGACGTTCTAATCTCCAGGAGTCCTCAATGGGCTCCTTGCCCACGAGGCTGATCATGACCCGCGAAGAATTCCTGCGTTTGGCCGCCGAAGGCTATAACCGCATTCCGCTTGCGTTCGAAACCCTGGCGGATTTCGACACGCCCCTGTCCCTCTACCTGAAGCTTGCCGACACGCCATACTCCTACCTGCTGGAGTCCGTGCAGGGCGGTGAGAAGTGGGGGCGGTACTCCATCATCGGCCTGCAGAGCCGCACTGTGCTGCGCGCCCACGGCCTGAAGGTCAGTGTCAGCGTCGACGATGTCGAGGTGGAATCCCACGATTGCGAAGACCCGCTGGCTTTCGTCGAAGACTTCAAGGAGCGCTACCAGGTGGCGCCCATCGCCGGCTTGCCGCGTTTCAACGGCGGTCTGGTGGGTTACTTCGGCTATGACTGCGTGCGCTACGTCGAGAAGCGTCTGGCCAACTGTCCGAATCCTGATCCGCTGGGCACCCCGGACATCCTGCTGATGGTCTCGGACGCGGTGATCGTGTTCGACAACCTCGCCGGCAAGCTGCACGCCATCGTCCTGGTCGACCCGACCCAGCCCGAGGCCTACGAAAAGGGGCAGGCACGCCTGATCGAACTGCGGCAGAAGCTGCGCCAGCCGGTAGTGCCGCGCCTGGGGGTGGATCCGAGCATGCCTGTCGGTGGCGAGCCGGAGTTCCGCTCCAGCTTCACCCGCGAGGACTATGAGCAGGCCGTACGCGAGATCAAGGAATACATCCTGGCCGGCGACTGCATGCAGGTGGTGATTTCCCAGCGCATGTCGATTCCCTTCCAGGCCGCTCCTATTGACCTGTACCGCGCCCTGCGCTGCTTCAACCCCACTCCCTACATGTACTTCTTCAACTTTGGCGACTTCCACGTGGTGGGCAGCTCGCCGGAGGTGCTGGTGCGTGTCGAGGATGGCCTGGTCACCGTGCGCCCGATCGCCGGCACCCGCCCACGTGGTGCGACCGAGGAGGCCGACCGTGCCCTGGAAGAAGACCTGCTCTCCGACGCCAAGGAGCTGGCAGAACACCTGATGCTGATCGATCTCGGCCGCAATGACGTAGGCCGCGTCGCCAGCACGGGCAGCGTCAAGGTCACCGAGAAGATGGTGATCGAGCGCTACTCCAACGTGATGCACATCGTTTCCAACGTTACCGGACAGCTCAAGGAAGGTATTTCAGCAATGGAAGCGCTGCGCGCCATCCTGCCGGCCGGAACGCTTTCCGGTGCGCCGAAGATTCGCGCGATGGAAATCATCGACCAACTCGAACCGGTCAAGCGTGGTGTCTACGGCGGTGCCGTGGGCTACCTGGCCTGGAACGGCAACATGGACACGGCCATCGCGATCCGTACGGCGGTCATCAAGGATGGCGAACTTCACGTACAGGCCGGCGCCGGCATCGTCGCCGACTCGGTCCCGGCCCTGGAATGGGAAGAGACGCTGAACAAGCGCCGGGCGATGTTCCGGGCCGTGACTCTCGCCGAACAGACCGCCAAGACCGACGCTTGAGGATTGCACCATGCTGCTGATGATCGACAACTACGATTCCTTTACCTACAACGTGGTGCAGTACCTCGGTGAGCTGGGCTCGGACGTGCATGTGATCCGCAACGACGAGCTCTCCATCGCCGAGATCGAGGCGCTGAACCCGGAACGCATCGTGGTATCCCCCGGCCCCTGTACGCCCAACGAAGCGGGTGTGTCGCTGGAGGTGATCCGCCATTTCGCCGGCAAGCTGCCGATCCTCGGTGTCTGCCTCGGCCACCAGAGTATCGGCCAGGCCTTCGGCGGTGACGTCGTGCGTGCGCGTCAGGCCATGCACGGCAAGACGAGCCCGGTATTCCACAAGGACCAGGGCGTGTTCGAAGGCCTGAACCACCCACTGACCGTCACCCGCTATCACTCCCTTGTGGTGAAGCTGGAAACCCTGCCCGACGAGCTGGAAGTTACCGCCTGGACCCAGCACGCCGACGGTTCGGTAGACGAAATCATGGGGTTGCGTCACAAGACGCTGAACATCGAGGGTGTGCAGTTCCATCCGGAGTCCATCCTTACCGAACAGGGCCATGAATTGCTGGCCAACTTCCTCAAGCAAACCGGTGGAGTGCGCTGATGGACATCAAGGAAGCCCTGAACCGGGTGGTCAACCAACTGGACCTGACCACCGAAGAAATGCAGGACGTGATGCGCCTGATCATGACCGGCCAGTGCACCGACGCACAGATCGGCGCCTTCCTCATGGGCATGCGCATGAAGAGCGAGACGATCGAAGAGATCGTCGGTGCCGTTTCGGTAATGCGTGAGCTGGCGACTCGTGTCGAGCTTTCCAGCCTCAAGCATGTGGTGGACGTGGTCGGTACCGGTGGTGATGGCGCCAACATCTTCAATGTTTCTTCCGCCGCCACCTTCGTGGTCGCAGCGGCAGGCGGCAAAGTGGCCAAGCATGGCAACCGTGCGGTGTCTGGCAAGACCGGCAGCGCTGACGTACTGGAAGCCGCCGGCATCTACCTGGACCTCAAGCCGGAGCAGGTGGCGCGCTGCATCGAAAGCATCGGTGTCGGCTTCATGTTCGCCCAGGTGCATCACAAGGCCATGAAATACGCCGCCAGCCCGCGTCGCGAACTGGGCCTGCGCACCCTGTTCAACATGCTCGGCCCGCTTACGAATCCGGCCGGGGTGAAGCACCAGGTGGTCGGCGTATTCAGCCAGGCCCTGTGTCGCCCGCTGGCCGAGGTGCTCAAGCGCCTGGGCAGTGAGCACATCCTGGTGGTCCACTCCCGTGATGGCCTGGACGAAGTGAGCCTGGCCGCGCCGACCCATGTCGCCGAACTGAAGGACGGCGAAGTGACCGAGTACCAGATCCAGCCTGAGGACTTCGGCATCAGGAGCCAAAGCCTGATCGGCCTGACCGTCGGCAGTCCGCAGGAGTCGCTGGAGCTGATCCGCGACGCCCTGGGCAGGCGCAAGACGGAAAACGGCCAGAAGGCCGCCGACATGATCGTGCTGAACGCCGGCGCGGCGCTTTATGCTGCCGACTTGGCGTCCAGCCTGAAAGAAGGTGTGCGTCTGGCGCAGGACGCTCTGCACACTGGTCTGGCCCGCGAAAAACTGGACGAGCTGGCCTCCTTTACCGCGGTGTTCCGAGTGGAGAATGAAGCGTGAGCATCCCAACCGTTCTTGAGAAGATCCTGGCGCGCAAGGCCGAGGAAGTGGCTGATCGCCGTGCCCGAGTCTCACTGGCCGAAGTCGAAGCATTGGCCCGCGCCGCCGACGGCCCTCGTGGTTTCGCCCGGGCGCTGCTGGAGCGTGTCGAGCGCCACGAGCCAGCAGTAATCGCCGAAGTGAAGAAGGCCTCCCCGAGCAAGGGCGTGCTGCGCGAGAACTTCATTCCGGCGCAGATTGCCAAAAGTTACGAAGCCGGCGGTGCCGCCTGCCTTTCGGTGCTGACCGATGTGGACTTCTTCCAGGGCGCCGATGCTTACCTGCAGGAAGCGCGGGCGGCCTGTTCGTTGCCGGTGATCCGCAAAGACTTCCTGATTGATCCGTACCAGGTAGTCGAAGCCCGCGCGCTCGGTGCTGACTGCATTCTACTGATCGTCTCCGCGCTGGAAGATGCGCGGATGAAGGAGCTGGCGGCCACCGCCAAGGACGTCGGCCTCGATGTGCTGGTGGAAGTGCATGACGGCGAGGAACTGGATCGTGCGCTGAACTGCCTGGATACCCCGCTATTGGGCATCAATAACCGTAACCTGCACACCTTCGAAGTCAGCTTGGAAAACACCCTCGACCTGCTGCCGCGCATTCCGCGTGACCGCCTGGTGGTAACCGAGAGCGGTATTCTCAATCGTGCCGATGTGGAACTGATGGAAGTCAGCGGCGTGTATGCCTTCCTGGTGGGCGAAGCCTTCATGCGCGCCGAAGAACCGGGCACCGAACTGAGCCGCCTGTTCTTCCCCGAGCGTAATCGCGTGGTGGCGGGCATCGACCCGGACTGAGCAAGGCCCTTGCTTCAGGCATGAAAAAGCCGGCTTGCGCCGGCTTTTTCGTTTGCGGCTTCAGCGGGTGCCGAAGACCACCATGGTCTTGCCCTTTACATGCACCAGGCCCTGTTCCTCCAGGCTCTTGAGCACGCGGCCGACCATTTCGCGGGAGCAGCCAACGATACGGCCGATCTCCTGGCGGGTGATCTTGATCTGCATGCCGTCCGGGTGAGTCATGGCGTCCGGCTGTTTGCACAGGTCGAGCAGGGTGCGTGCTACGCGGCCAGTCACGTCGAGGAAGGCCAAGTCGCCTACCTTGCGCGTGGTGTTGCGCAGGCGATCGGCCATCTGGCTGCCGAGGGCGTAGAGGATTTCCGGATCCTGCTGAGTGAGCTCGCGGAACTTGGCGTAGCTCAGCTCGGCCACTTCGCACTCGGTCTTGGCGCGGACCCAGGCGCTGCGCTCCTTCTCCGCACCTTCCTTTTCGAACAGGCCCATCTCGCCGAAAAAGTCGCCGGCGTTGAGGTAGGCGATGATCATTTCGCGACCGTCGTCATCCTCGATCAGGATGGTGACGGAGCCCTTGATGATGAAGAAGAGGGTTTCGCAGCGATCGCCCGCATAGATGATGGTGCTCTTGGCCGTGTAACGGCGGCGGTGACAATGCGCGAGAATCTTGTCCAGGCTCTTTATTTTTGGTGTAAGGGTAATTGCGACCATGCCCGAGTCCCGAAATAGAGAAGGTAAGCCTTTGTCCAACAGGCAATTTTCTAATAGTTGTCCGGCCAAGTGTGCCAGTAATCCGGCGCCAGCTTAACAGAGGCCCCTGATTCGACAACGTGATTTTGCGACGCACCTAACACCTGCTCCGGAACTATTTGCAGCCCGGCATGGAAAACGCGCTGTGATAAGCTACCGCACCTTTTTCCGAGCGGAGTTCCAGGCGATGAAAGCACGCATCCAATGGGCGGGCGAAGCCCTGTTCCTTGGCGAGTCCGGCAGCGGCCACGCGGTCGTGATGGATGGCCCGCCCGAGGCTGGCGGTCGCAACCTGGGCGTGCGTCCCATGGAAATGATGCTGATCGGACTTGGCGGTTGCACCAACTTTGACGTGGTGAGCATCCTGAAGAAATCCCGCCAGCCGGTGGAAAGCTGCGAAGCCTTCATGGAAGCCGAGCGCGCCAGCGAGGACCCCAAGGTCTTCACCAAGATCCACGTGCACTTCGTGGTGAAGGGGCGCGGACTCAAGGACGCCCAGGTCAAGCGCGCGGTGGAACTGTCTGCGGAGAAGTACTGCTCGGCATCGATCATGCTCGGCCGCGCAGGCGTCGAGATCACCCATGATTATGAAATCGTCGAGCTGGGCTGAGCCCAGTCCTGATGGATGGCCGGATAACGACATCCGGCCATCATAATTGCGCGGCAAACTCTGGCAGACGGCGCCCGTCGTCTGCATAATTCGCCCCCTTCCAATTTCCGGGGCGTCGGGCCCCGAACCTACGACCACAATCGCCAACGCGAAGAGGTGTAAACCGTCCTACGCAGAAGTGTCGTGCGCTTCTGACGGGCATGCTCAACCACGCGGCAGAGCCGCATATGCACAGAGAGTTCTCAACGGTGAAAAGCAAACTCAAGCTCCACGGGTTCAACAACCTGACAAAGACCTTGAGCTTCAACATCTATGACATCTGCTACGCGGAGACCCCCGAGGATCAGCAGGCCTACGTCCAGTACATCGACGAAGAGTACGACGCCGAGCGCCTGACCCAGATCCTCACCGACGTGGTGGACATCATCGGTGCCAACATCCTCAACATTGCCCGCCAGGACTATGACCCCCAGGGCGCGAGTGTGACCATCCTGATCTCCGAGCAGCCGGTGACCCCTACCGACAGCCAGATCGAGGAATCTCCGGGCCCGCTGCCGGAGACCATCCTGGCGCACCTCGATAAAAGCCACATCACCGTTCACACCTATCCGGAAATCCATCCGGTGTCGGGTATCGCCACCTTCCGGGTGGACATCGATGTTTCGACCTGCGGCGTGATTTCTCCGCTGAAGGCGCTCAACTACCTGATCCACCAGTTCGACTCAGACATCGTCACCGTCGACTATCGCGTGCGCGGCTTCACCCGTGACGTGGAAGGTAAGAAGCACTTCATCGACCATGAGATCAACTCGATCCAGAACTACCTCTCCGACGACACCCAGGACGCCTATCAGATGACGGACGTCAACGTGTACCAGGAGAACATGTTCCACACCAAGATGCTGCTCAAGAACTTCGAACTGGACAATTACCTGTTCGGCGATGCCACCAGCAATCTGACAGCAGAGCAGCGCAAGGAAGTCGAAGAGCGTGTGCGTCACGAAATGCTGGAAATCTTCTACGCGCGGAACATGCCTCATTGAGGAAGCTTTCCGCTAGAAACGAAAAAGGGCGCTGATAGCGCCCTTTTTCGTGTGCGTGTGTTCAGACCCGGTAGGTGCTCTTGGTCATGACCTTCGACAGCAGTGTCATGCCAAACTTTACCGGAGCGGGGAAGCGTAGGCCGCCGGCCTCAATGGCGCTGGTGGCGTGTTGTTCTTCGTCGGTACGCATCTGCTCGAGGATGGCGCGGGACTTGGCGTCTTCGGCGGGCAACTGTTCCAGGTGCTCGTCGAGGTGCTTGCACACCTGGTCTTCAGTGGCCGCGACGAAACCCAGGCTCACTCGGTCGCTGATCAGGCCGGCCACGGCGCCGACGCCAAACGACAAGCCATAGAAAATCGGATTGAGGACACTCGGGCGGCTGCCAAGCTCGCGGATACGCTGTTCGCACCAGGCCAGGTGGTCGACCTCTTCCTCGGCGGCGTGCTCCATGGCTTCGCGAACTTCCGGCAGCTTCGCGGTCAGCGCCTGTCCCTGGTAAAGCGCCTGGGCGCAGACTTCGCCGGTGTGGTTGATGCGCATCAGCCCGGCGATGTGGCGGGCGTCTTCGGCCTTGAGTTCGGCATCGGGTTGGCCATCGGCCGGAGAGGGGCGGAATGGCTGACCGGTAAATGGCAGCAGGGTGCGCAGTGCGGCATCGGCCTGCAGCAGCAGGCGGTCGGCGGGGGAGTAGGAACGTTCGCTGGCCATGCGGCACCTCCGTAGGACGTCGGCAGGCATTCTACCGCAAGGGGATGACCAAGGTTTGACCGGAGTCAGACGGTGGTCGGTGGGCGGGAGGGTTTCCCGCCCTTGGTGCGAGGCCGGATCAGCCCGGCGGCCAGTGCATCTGGCGCTGGCCGAGCACGTGCATGTGGATGTGGTAGACGGTCTGGCCACCCTGTTCGTTGCAGTTCATCACCACGCGGAAGCCTTCGTCGCAGCCTTGTTCCATCGCCAGGCGCTGGGCGGTGTAGGCGATATGGCCTACCAGCGCCTTGTCGTCCTCGGTGAGGTCGGTGAGCGTGCGCACGTGCTTCTTCGGGATCACCAGGAAGTGCACCGGAGCCTGCGGCGCAATGTCGTGGAAGGCGACGACCTGGTCGTCCTCATAGAGCTTGCGCGCGGGAATTTCCCCGGCAGCGATTTTGCAGAACAGACAGTCCACGGGAATTCTCCGGCCTGTTATAAGAAAGACCGAGTTTAACGGCGAGTGATTTCCCCGGCCAGCATCGGCCGATGCTCACAAGGAGCCCCTGTGAAGAACGATATCCACGACCTCGGCTTGGTGCTGGACTCGCGGGTCAAGCTGGTCCTGATCGAGTCCTGGGATGAGCGCCGGGTACTTGAAACCCTCACCAGCCTGGCCGTCAAACGCGGTCTCGGACTCTTCACCTGGGCGGTCAGCGAAGGGCTGCAGCGCCTGGGTTTCGGTGGTGACAGCATGGGCGAAGGTGACAGTCGCGAGCCGGAAACGGCGCTCAAGTTGATCAAGGCCGATCCGCAACCAAACCTGTATGTGATGTGCGATCTGCATCCCTTTCTGAGCGACAACCCCAAGGTGGTAAGGCTGCTCAAGGAAGTGGCCATGGCCGAGGGCACCCACAAGCCCACCCTGGTGCTCGTGTCCCATGCACTCAAGCTGCCGCCGGAAGTGCAGCGCTACGCGGCGCGCTTTGATCTGGCGCTACCCAGTGAGGATGAGCTGCTGAGCATCGTCCGCGAAGAGGCCTCGCGCTGGAGCGAGCGCAATCGTGGCGCGCGGGTCCGTACTGACAACCGCACCTTGCAGCAGGTGGTGAAGAATCTGCGTGGCATGAGTCATGGCGAAGCCCGGGCCCTGGCGCGCAATGTGATCTGCGACGACGGCGCCATTACCCAGGAAGACCTTCCGGAACTGAACAAGGCGAAGTTCCAACTATTGGATTTGGAGGGCGTGCTCAGTTTCGAGTACGAGACGGCTCGTTTTGCTGAGGTGGGGGGGCTGGTCAACCTCAAGCGTTGGCTGGCCGAGCGTCAGTCTGCGTTGCTGGATGAAAAAGGCCTGGATCGACCCAAGGGGGTGTTGCTGGTCGGTGTGCAAGGGGGAGGCAAGAGCCTCGCGGCCAAGGCCGTAGCCGGCCTTTGGGGGTTGCCGCTGCTGCGCCTCGACTTCGCTTGCCTGTACAACAAATTCTTTGGTGAAACCGAGCGCAACCTGCGCGAAGCGCTGAAGCTGGCAGAGCAGATGGCCCCTTGCGTGCTATGGATGGATGAGGTGGAGAAAGGCCTGGCGAGCGGCGACCATGATGGCGGTGTCAGCCAGCGCGTGCTGGGGACCTTGCTGACCTGGATGGCCGAACGCAAGGCACCGGTGTTCATGGTGGCGACCGCCAATGCCATTGACCGTCTACCGCCAGAGCTGCTCCGCAAGGGACGCTTTGATGAGCTGTTCTTCGTCGACTTGCCGCAGCCTGAAGTTCGTGCCGAAATCTTCCGTATTCACTTGGGCCGACGCGAGTTGGACCCGGCGCAGTTCGACCTGCATCAACTGGTGGGTGCCAGTGATGGTTTCTCCGGCGCTGAGATCGAGCAGGCTGTGGTAGGCATGCTCTACGCTGCCCAGGCCCAGCAACGCCCGGCCGACCAGGCTCTGCTGCTGCGTGAGATCAAAGGTACCGCGCCATTGTCGGTGCTGATGGCCGAGCAGCTGGCAAACTTGCGGGCATGGGCGAACGGGCGCTGCGTGAAAGCGGAGTGAGGCCCCTCAGGGTTGGGCGAAGCGGCGAATGACCCGGCCCAGCAGGCGGCGCACCAGCCAGCGCGGGGCCAGTTTGGGGAGCAGGGCGGCGAGCCGGTTGCGCCAGCCGGGGATGATGATGGCGCGGTTCTTTTCCAGGGCGCGTACGGCGATCAGCGCCACTTCCTCGGGGCTCATCATCAGCTTGCTGCCTTCCAGGCTGTCGATCTGCAGATGGGCGCCGCGGAAGAAGGCGGTGCGGGTTGGGCCAGGGCACAGCACCGAGACATTCACGCCGCGAGGGCGCAGTTCTTCTCGCAGGCCTTCGGAGAGGTTCAATACGTAGGCCTTGCTGGCGTAGTAGTTGCTCATCCAGGGGCCGGGCTGGAAGCCCGCCACTGAGGCGACGTTGAGAATCTGCCCGCCACCCTGGCGTGCCATCAGGCCGCCAATGCCATGGCAGAGCCGGGCCAGGGCGAGGATGTTCAACTCGATCAGCTCCTGCTCGCGGCCCCAGTCCTGGTCGACGAAGGCGCCGGAGGCACCGATGCCTGCGTTGTTCACCAGCAGGTCGATTTCCCGCTCACCCTGTTCCAGGTCCATCAGCAGGCCGGATACCTGCAAGGGTTCGGCGAGGTCGCAGTAGCGGAACAGCACCTCGACGCCGAAGCGCTGGGTCAACTCGCAGGCGATGCTCTCCAGCACGTCCCGCTGTCGGGCCACCAGCAACAAGTGGCGCCCCCGCCTCGCCAGGGCCTCGGCCAGGGCCAGGCCAATACCGCTGGAGGCGCCGGTGATCAAGGCATAACGGGGCATCTGGAGGTTCTCCGTAACGGGGCCGGGTTGGACAACGCCGGCCCCGGGAGGTTGCTTATTCGGCGGACTCGCCTTCGAGAGCGGGCACATCGGCCGGTTGCTCGAAGCTGGCGGCAGCGTCCATTTGCGCGCGCATCAGGTAGTCCTGATAGGCCGGAATCGAAATGGCGGCGACTATACCGATTACCGGCACCAGAATGATCAGCCAGGCCAATACTTTTACTGCACGACTGTTTGGCGGCGGTGGCGGGCCGTAGCGGTTCGGGCCGCCAGTGCCGGGGACGAAGAGCATCAGAAGCGCGAAAACGCTGCCGACGATGGGGACGAAGTTCAATAGCCAGAGCCACCCGGACCAGCCGATGTCGTGCAGGCGCTGTACGCCGATGCAGACACTGACCACAACGAGCGCCAGGCTTGCGACCAGAGTCAGCAGCCCGGCGAGAGTCTCGGAAAGCACAAAGCTGCCCAGGATGACACCGCCGATCGGCAGGAAGGCAAGCATCAACGCCATGCTCCAGCCGAGGTAGCGCACCCGGCCGATGCGGCCGTTGGTGCCCAACACCTTCAGCTCGCCGAACTCAGGCAACTGCTCGCCGACCTGGGCCTGGGGCGGAGCATAGGGCGATGTGGGTTCGCTGTTGGTGATTGAGGCTTTCACCAGGGCGGCGTCTTCCGAGAGTTGCGTCTGGCGGGCCAGGTATTTGTCGATGATGATCCCGCAGGCCTGGCACTCAGTCGATTTCGGTTGTTCATGGCCGCATTTCGGGCAGCTCATGCTGTCATTTGTCGGGGCTACTTCGGCTGCAGGGGCGCTGGGCTCCGGGTGATCATCCGTGGTCACCAGACTCAGGACTGCCGCCAGGTCGTGCTCCTTGCGCACTTTGGCGCCAGCGCGTTGCAGCGCGGCGAGGTATTTGTCCGCCTCGGCTTCTACCAGGTCGCGCTTGAGGGCGACACTGCGGCCGCCGAACAGGCTGTCGATCATACTGGCATCGCTCTTGAACAGGCGGGCGAGGTTTTCCTTGACGGTGTCCAGCGACACACCGGGCATGGGTTCTCCGTCGAAGACGATCTTGTAGCGGGCTTCGGTCATGCGAGCATCCTTGTCAGCGACAGAAAAAATGATGGCACAGCGTAATTGCGCTCTGGCCCGCGGCACAAGCGGGCTGGCGCACAAAAAGCAGGGTTCAGGCGAGGCCGAGCGGGTTCCAGCGTCCGACCAGGCTTCTGCGGCGCAGCAGGCGCAGATCAGCGAACTCGCCTAGGGTGCCTTCAGAGTGCGTCGGACGCAGGAAGACCCAGTCGTCTACGGCGAGCCCTGTAGCGTCGGAGCCGACCAAACGCTCCTGGTTGGCGCTGCGACCGTAGAGGTGGTCATAGGCGAGTCCAGCCGGGGAAGTCGGGGTGGCTTGCCAGTTACCTCCATAGAGGTAATGGGCGCGCTGGCGATTGGGATTCCAGCCCTGCAGCACACCTTGCGCGCCTTTCAGGTAGGGCAGGGCGCCATCGAGCACCTTGAGTACGGGGGTGGCTATCCACAGGGCCGGTTGGTGCTCGTGGAGCAGGTCACTGTCGAAACCAGCTGGTTTGAGCAGGGCGGAGCCCACGGCGACCTCGTTCAAGGGCCCCTTGCCGTTGGCGTGTAGTGGATAGGTCTGGCTGCCGCCACCATTGAGCAGCGGAGACTTTGGCCAAAGCCGGGACGCTTGGGCGACCTGGATGAATGCCTGGTAGCGCGCGTTGCTCTCGACCAGGGCGCGCTCCCGACCTACCCAGAACGGCGCGTGCGCGACCTGCGCGTCGTAACCCATCAGTCCGCGCAGTTGCAGCGTCGACGGACTGGCTGCCATTTGCTGCAGAGCGCTACCTAGCGCTTCGGGTGTGGGGAATCCTCCGCGGGCGAGACCGATGTCGATCTCCAGCGCAATCTGCAATGGCTGGCCCAGGCCGCGGCCCAGCTCGGCGTAAGCCTGCAGACGCTGAGGACTGTCCACTAGCCAGGTGACCTGGCGGCTGGGTTCGAAGCCCAGGTGATGAGGTAGCTGCTGATAGAAGGCCAGTGCCGCCGCGGCGGGCAAGGGTTTGCCCAGCAGGAGGTCCGCCCCAGGGAAAAGCCGTACCAGTTGATTCAGCTGTGGTTGATGGAATGCCATGAAACGCGAGCAATTCAGGCGCCGCGCCAGATACTCGAGCAGTCCGCCAGATGCGAGTGATTTGGCCACCAGTCGCAAAGGACGTGGACCGAGCCTGGTGGCGAGCAGGTCGGCATTGGCGTCCAGGCGGTCGAGGTCGATGATCAGTTGCGGAATCCCTCCTCCGTCCCGCTGCAACAACTGGTTGAGGTCCTTGAAGTAGGCATCGTGGGGGCGGCCGTGATCCGTCGGGCGCGCGGCCCACAGGCCCAGGGCGCCGAGCGCTCCGAGCCCGAGCAGGGTGCGCCGCCTCATTGAGCCCAGCGTTGACCCAGTTGCCCGGCCTTGTCGCGGGCGGCGCGATACTCCTGGTCAAGACGGGTGATCAACTCGTCCACAGTGGGCAGGTCGCGAATGTTGCCCACCCCCTGGCCGGCAGACCAAACGGTCTTCCAGGCCTTGGCTTCATCGCTGACGGGTTTCAACTTCTCGCCATAGTTGATATCGCCCTTGTCGGCGAGGCGCTTCAGGTCGTAGCCGGCCGCCTCCAGGCTTTGGCGCATGAAGCTAGCAGGTACGCCGGAAACGGCCGGAGTGTGGATGATGTCGGCTGCGCGGGCATCGAGGATCATTTGCTTGTAGCGGGTTTCGGCATCGCTCTGCTGAGTGGCGATGAAGCGGGTGCCGAGGTAGGCCAGATCGGCGCCGAGCATCTGCGCGGCAAAGATTTCATGACCGTGGTTCAGGCAGCCAGCGAGCAGCAGGGTCTTGTCGAAGAACTGGCGGATTTCGGCGATCAACGCAAAGGGGCTCCAGGTGCCGGCATGGCCGCCAGCGCCCGCCGCTACCGCGATCAGGCCATCCACACCTGCCTCTGCGGCCTTCTCGGCGTGGCGGCGTGTGGTCACGTCGTGGAATACGAGGCCGCCGTAGCTGTGCACAGCGTCAACGACTTCCTTCACTGCTCCGAGGCTGGTGATGACGATGGGGACACGCTTGTCGACGCAGATGGCAAGGTCGGCCGAAAGTCTCGGGTTGCTGTGGTGAACGATGAGGTTCACCGCGAAGGGCGCAGCGTCTGCCCTAAGGCCCGCCTCGATCTCATCCAGCCAGGCGCGAAAGCCGCTGCTTTCGCGCTGGTTGAGGGCGGGAAAGCTGCCAACGATACCGTTGTTGCAGCAGGCCAGGACCAGTTTGGGGTTGGACACCAGGAACATTGGTGCGGCCACCACCGGCAAGCGCAGGCGTTGATCGAGCAGGGCAGGCAGGGACATCTGGAGTTCCTCTTGTCAGTTCAGAAGGGCTTGACCACCACCAGAATGACGATGGCGATCAGGAATAGCACCGGGACTTCGTTGAACCAGCGGTAGAACACATGGCCCCGGCGATTTTCGCCCCGGGCAAAACGCTTGAGCAGGGAGCCGCAGGCGTGGTGATAGCCGATCAGTAAGACCACCAGAGTGAGTTTGGCGTGCAGCCAGCCCTGGCTCAGCCAGCCCGAGTTGAGATAGAGCATCCAGATTCCCAGGACCAGGGTGGCGATCATCGAGGGGCCCATGATGCCGCGGTAGAGCTTGCGCTCCATGACCTTGAAGCGTTCGCGACTGGGCTCGTCCTCGGCCTGGGCGTGATAGACGAAGAGTCGCGGAAGGTAGAACAGGCCCGCGAACCAGCAGACGACGGCGATGATATGCAGGGCCTTGAGCCACAGATAGAGCATGGGAAGATTTCCATCGGACAGATGGTCCGGATAGTAGAGGCTTGAGCGGCCGCACGTCACCTCAGCGGTTGGCCCCTGGCCGATGCGGCCTTATCATCGGCAGCTTTCCAATCGGTTCATTGAGGGGCAAGTGATGGTCAAGGTCGGAATCGTCGGCGGCACAGGCTATACCGGTGTCGAATTGCTGCGTCTGCTGGCTCAGCATCCGCAGGCAGAGGTCGCGGTGATCACCTCGCGATCCGAGGCCGGGGTCAAGGTCGCCGACATGTATCCGAACCTGCGCGGCCACTACGACAGCCTCGCATTCAGCGTGCCTGACGCCGCAACCTTGGGAGCGTGCGACGTGGTCTTCTTCGCCACGCCCCATGGCGTAGCCCATGCGCTGGCTGGTGAGTTGCTGGCGGCCGGAACCCGCGTCATTGATCTGTCCGCGGACTTCCGCTTGCAAGACGCCGAGGAATGGGCCAAGTGGTACGGCCAGCCCCATGGCGCGCCGGCATTGTTGCCGGAGGCTGTTTACGGTCTGCCAGAAGTGAATCGTGAAGCCATCAAGGGCGCACGCCTGATCGCCGTTCCCGGTTGCTATCCGACTGCGGCGCAGCTCGGTTTCATCCCGCTGCTGGAAGCCGGCCTGGCCGATACGCATCAACTGATCGCTGACTGCAAGTCCGGTGTCAGTGGTGCCGGTCGTGGTGCGAAGGTGGGTTCACTGTTCTGCGAGGCAGGCGAAAGCATGATGGCTTACTCGGTGAAGGGGCATCGGCATCTACCGGAAATCAGCCAGGGCCTGCGCCGCGCCGCCGGCGGCCCGGTAGGCCTGACTTTCGTACCGCACCTGACTCCGATGATCCGCGGTATCCACGCCACCCTCTATGCGAACGTCGTGGACAAGAGCGTCGATCTGCAGTCGCTTTACGAGAAGCGCTACGCCAACGAACCCTTCGTCGATGTAATGCCGGCCGGCAGCCATCCGGAAACCCGCAGTGTGCGCGGCGCCAACGTATGCCGCATCGCGGTTCACCGTCCCCAGGGCGGCGACCTGGTGGTGGTGCTCTCGGTGATCGACAACCTGGTGAAGGGCGCGTCCGGTCAGGCGGTACAGAACCTGAACATCATGTTCGGTCTTGATGAGCGCCTTGGCCTTTCGCATGCTGCTCTGCTGCCGTGATGTCAGGCGGTGCCGGAGATTCGTGTCCCGGCACCGCACTTCGATCCATTGGCAGGGTCGAATCGCTTAATAGTTGACCAGTTTTCTAGGGTAAGCGGATAATGCCTCGCCTTAGCGCAGTATGGCGGCGTCAAGCCGGGAGAGTTGCAGCATGAGCGTCGAAACCTTCACCCCTTCAGCCCTGATGTTCACCGAGGGCGCGGCCAGCAAGGTGAAGAACCTGATCGATGAAGAGGGCAATCCGCGCCTGAAGCTTCGTGTCTTCGTGACCGGCGGCGGCTGCTCGGGATTCCAGTACGGCTTCACCTTCGATGAAGACGTGGCGGACGACGACACCATCGTCGAACGCGACGGCGTCAGCCTTGTGGTCGACCCGATGAGCTTCCAGTACCTGGCGGGTGCCGAGGTTGATTATCAGGAAGGTCTCGAAGGGTCGCGTTTCGTGATCAAGAATCCGAATGCCACCACCACCTGTGGCTGTGGGTCTTCGTTCTCGATCTGATTTTCAGCTCGTCCAGCGAACGCCGTGCATATGCACGGCGTTTTAGTTTCTGCTGACTTCGTTCAGGCGGGGTAAATGGCGCCGAGGATGCGCAGGCCACGGGCGCCGGTGACGCTGGGGCGGTTGGTGGGAATACCTTCCAGGCAGCAGTGGGCCAGCCAGGCAAACGCCATGGCCTCGACCCAGTCAGGGTCCACGCCAAAGTCGGCAGTACTGCACACGCGAGTGCCAGGCAAAAGGGCAGCGAGACGCTGCATCAGCTGTTGATTGTGGACGCCGCCGCCGCAGACCAGCAGGGCGTCAGTCTTCGACTGCGCGGCGCGGAGGGCTTCCGTGATGCTGCGGGCAGTGAGCTCCAGCAAGGAGGCCTGTACATCTTCGGGCTTGAAGAGCGGCAGGCGCGCCAGCCGTGATTGCAGCCAACCGAGGTTGAATAGCTCGCGGCCAGTGCTCTTGGGCCCTTGGGTGGTGAAGAAGGTGTCACCGTATAGAGCATCCAGCAGCCGCTGCTGCAGGGTTCCGCTGGCGGCCCAGTCACCATTTCGGTCGTAGCTCTCGCCGCGCTGAAGATGAATCCAAGCGTCCAGCAGAACGTTGCCAGGACCACAGTCGAATCCATGCACCGCTTTGCCCGGCTCGATCAGGCTCAGATTGCTGAAACCGCCAACATTGAGCACGGCGCGATTGCTGTTGGCGTCGCCGAACAACGACTCATGGAAAGCGGGTACGAGAGGCGCGCCCTGTCCACCAGCAGCGACGTCACGTCTTCGGAAATCGCCAACCACGGTGATGCCGGTGAGCTCAGCAAGCAGGGCGGGATTGCCAATCTGGATGGTAAAACCACGCGCGGGTTCGTGGCGCACGGTTTGTCCGTGGCTTCCGATGGCGCGAATGTCCCTGGCGCCCAGGTTGTTACGAACCAGCAAGGCGTTGATACCCGCGGCGGCCAGCTCGACCCAACCGTTCTCCGCCAGTGCTGCGCGGGCGAGTTCGTCAGGGCCCGAGGAGCAGAGCGCCAGCAGCTCGCCACGTAGCGGGCCGGGCATAGGGATGTAGTGGGTGTCGAGGAGGGTGATTCGATCGGTTTGTTCGACCAGGGCAATGTCCAGGCCATCAAGGCTGGTCCCAGACATCACCCCCAGATAGCGCTGCATGCGATCAGCGCTTGTTCAAGGCCAGCATGCTGGCCTTTTCCCGATCCATGCGTGCCATCAGCGGCTGGCTCATCCGCAGGAAGCGCTTCTTCTCGCTGGCGATCAGCGGATCAGCCATCGGCAGTTTCACGCCCAGCGGGTCGACATGCACACCGTTGACCTGGAACTCGTAGTGCAGGTGCGGGCCGGTGGACAGACCGGTAGTACCCACATAACCGATGATCTGGCCCTGCTTTACGCTGCCGCCGGTACGAATGCCCTTGGCAAAGCCTTGCATGTGGCCGTACAGCGTCTTGTATTTGCTGCCGTGCTGGATGATCACCGCGTTGCCGTAACCGCCGCGGCGGCCTGCCAGGACGATCTTGCCGTCACCGGTGGCCTTGATCGGAGTACCGCGGGGAGCAGCGTAATCCACACCTTTGTGAGCGCGAATCTTGTTCAGGACTGGGTGGCGGCGACCGTTGGAAAAGCGCGAGCTGATTCGGGCGAAGTCCACTGGCGTGCGGATGAAGGCCTTGCGCATAGCTGTGCCGTCGCCGCGCAAGTAACTGGCAATACCCTGTTTGTCGACATAGCGGACCGCAGAGAAGGTCTTGCCGCGGTTGATAAAGCGTGCGGCGAGGATTTCCCCGCTACCTACTTTCTTGCCTTCGACCACCTTTTCTTCGTAGATCATCTCGAATTCGTCGCCTTCACGGATGTCTAGGGCAAAATCGATGTCGTAGCCGAAGATATTTGCAAGATCCATGGCCAGATCGTGGGAAAGGCCGGCGCGTTTAGCGGACAGGAACAGCGAGCTGTCGATCACACCGCGGGCGTACGCTGAGCGCAGCTCCGGCTTGATCACATCACGCTTGAACGCATAGCCCTTGGGGGTCTTTTCCAGGTGAACGCTCTCGAGACCGCTCACCTTGGTGCTGATTTTTTCGAGCTCACCGCTGGGCGTGAGCTTGAACTCGAAGTTCTGGCCAACCTTCAGGCGGCTGAGTTGCTTGGCGTCCTTGCTGCTGTTCAGGACGTCGTGCAGGACATTGGCGGACAGACCAACCTTGGCGAACACTGTAGACAAAGTATCGCCGTTGCCCACGGTCACGGCCTTGAGGCTGGGATCGGCAGGCTTCTGAGTTGCAACGAGGTCAGTAGCTTCTTCTTTCTTCTTATCCGCGTCTTTTCCGGCGCTGTTCTGGTTTTCGGCAGGGTTCTCGATCTTGGTGAATGGCGAGAAACCCTCATCCCCGGTGATGGAACCTGGTCGGAGGTCGTCCTTCTCCTGGATTACCATCTCCGAGCTGTTCTCGAGCTCCAGGTTTATGTAGGTCTTCTTCGCCTCGACTTCGCGAGACGGGAACACCAGCAGGGCCAGGCTGAGCAGCGCAGCCACACCGCTAGCAGCCAACAGGTGGCTCTTCGGATAGGGCGGCGCTTTGGGTACTGAGTGCGTCATGGCGTGTGGTGTTTTTTGGAATATGAACTAACTGCCTAAAATATAATCAAAATCCGCCCTAGGCAACCTTGGAGTGCAGCCTTCCGCTGACTGGCACGGGGCTGGGCTCAAAACTTGTAATTAGTTCGCGATCTTGTATGGTTGGTTCCCCTTTTGTCCATCCAACGGTCTACGAGTCCTGTCATGAAGTCGGTTGAAGAGCAGCTGGCGCTGATCAAGCGCGGTGCGGAAGAGGTTCTGGTCGAGTCCGAGCTGGTCGAAAAGCTCAAGCGTGGCCAGCCGCTGCGTATCAAGGCAGGATTCGATCCGACCGCCCCTGATCTTCACCTGGGGCACACCGTCCTTATTAATAAGCTGCGGCAGTTTCAGGAGCTGGGGCATCAGGTGATCTTCCTGATCGGTGACTTCACCGGGATGATCGGCGACCCCAGCGGCAAGAGCGCCACTCGCCCGCCGCTGACTCGTGAGCAGGTTCTAGAGAATGCTGAGACCTACAAGGCTCAGGTGTTCAAGATTCTTGATCCGGCCAAGACCGAGGTGGCGTTCAACTCGACCTGGATGGACCGGCTTACGCCTGCGGACTTTATTCGCCTGGCGTCCCAGTACACCGTCGCCCGCATGCTCGAGCGCGATGACTTCAGCAAGCGCTACGGCACCAATCAGCCTATTGCTATCCATGAGTTCCTCTATCCGCTGGTGCAGGGGTACGACTCCGTAGCGCTGCGCGCGGATGTCGAGTTGGGTGGTACTGATCAGAAGTTCAACCTGCTGATGGGGCGTGAGCTACAGCGCGCCTACGGGCAGGAGTCCCAGTGCATCCTGACCATGCCATTGCTGGAAGGTCTGGATGGTGTGAAGAAGATGTCCAAGTCCCTGGGTAACTACGTGGGTATCCAGGAGGCGCCGGGTGTCATGTACAACAAGCTGGTGTCCATCCCGGATCAATTGATGTGGCGTTACTTTGAGCTCCTTAGCTTCCGTTCCATGGAGGAAATCGAGCAGTTCAAGTGCGACGTAGTGGCGGGCGCCAATCCTCGCGACATCAAGATCAAGCTGGCTGAGGAGATCGTCGCTCGTTTCCATGGTGAGGAAGCTGCGGCCACCGCTCACCGCTCCGCCGGCAATCGCATGAAGGAGGGCGAACTGCCGATGGATCTACCGGAGGTTCAGCTGTTCTCCGCTGAAGACATGCCCATCGCCTCCGTCCTTAATAAGGCTGGCCTGGCGAAGAATGCAGCGGTTGCCCGTGACCTTCTTGGCTCTGGCGGTGTGCGTGTGGATGGTCAGGTTGTGGATCGTGCTTTTACCTTCAAGCTGGGTGCAACTCATGTGCTACAGGCCGGCAAGAAGGCATTTGCTCGCGTATCCCTGGCTGTCGAGTAAAGTCTTCAAATAAGTGTTGACGGCAAAATCTGCATCCCTATAATGCGCACCTCTTCCGGCGCAGTCGCCAAGCAAAACTCCTTGTAGATCAATGAGTTAAGCGGTTGGCGAAGGTGTCGGGAGGTTCCGCTTCGCAAGGTTCGCCGGTGGCGAATGAAGTTGGAAAGGAGGTGTTGACAGCGTGATTGAGCGCTGTAGAATGCGCCTCCCGCTGACGAGAAGAGAGATCGGATCGAAGGCGCAAGCGGTTGAGTAGAAAAGAGATTTTCGAAAAA